>CAZJOA010000120.1:0-8470 GCA_964547515.1 uncultured Faecalibacterium sp. | reverse complement strand
CAAAAAATCCACTATGCTCGGTGCTATGTTTTAGACGTAAATTAGAATAAATGCAACACCTTCGCTACTGTTGCATTTACTTTGGGAATTCACGCATGTTCCGATACGCGACTTCCCGCTCTGCCGTCCGGCGGGTCACGCTTCATCCTCCGCCGCGATCATCACGCTGACACCCCGGTCGCGGATGGCGTTCAGCTCGTCCTCCACGCAGTCCCAGTCCGTGATGAGCAGGTCGAAGTCCGCCGCGTCGCAGACCTTCACGAAGGCATCCGCCCCCACCTTGCCCGAGGGCATGAGCACCACGCTGCGGCGGCTGTTGCGGATGACCTGCCGCTGGAGCGCCGCGGTCTCGTCCGTGCCGTTGGAGAGGCCGAAGTCCGCCGTGAAGCCCGAACCGGTCAGCACCGCCAGGTCGAAATGCAGCCGGGACATGAACTCCCGCGCCATGCTGTCCACCACCGAGCCGGACTTGCGCATCAGCCCCCCGGCGAGGTACACATCCGCCTGAGGGAAGGCGCGCAGACGATTCGCCAGGTCAACATTGTTGACCACCAGCGTGCATTTCAGCTCCGTCGGGAGATGGCGCAGCAGCAGATAGCCGAAGCTCCCTCCGGTGAGGTACACCGTGTCCCCCGGGCGGATGAGCGTGACGGCCTGGGCGGCGATCCGGTCGTAGTGAGGGTCGATGGGCATGGTGTCGTAATTGCGATCCAGCGGCGGACGCATCCCCACCTGCTGCACCTGCACCGCGCCGCCGTGGGTGCGCTTGCACTGGTGCGCCTGTTCCAGCGCCCGAAGGTCGCGCCGGGCGGATTCCCCCGACACGCCGTATTTCTCGATGATCTCCGCGATGGAAATGCGTCCGCGCTCCGCGATGATGGCTGCGATTTCCTGCTGACGTTCTTCGGCGAACATGGCATGAGCCTCCTTTGATTGGGATCGTGTGGATTTCCACCTGTCACACGCATATAATACCACACAATTCAACGCCTGTCAACAGCAAAATCAAAATAAAACCGCACAAGGGCATGTACCCCTGTGCGGCAGAAGTTCATTTCCGGCCATACATGATGACATGGAAGCCCTGCTCCAGCGCGGGGACGACCAACTCGTGCAGGTAGATCTTGTCCGTCGCGTCGCGCACGACGACGCTGGTGATGTTCTTCGCGTCGAAGAGCGCCATGGTCATCGCGCGGGAGAAGGGGCCGTCCATGGCGATGATGTTCTCGCGGGGATAGCCCAGCGCCAGACAGTGCGCCACGGCTTCGGGGGTGGGGGACACGCGCGGATAAAGACGGCGCATGTCCGTGTTCAGCGGGATGGGCAGGAGCGGATCGCGGTCGATGCTCAGGAGCATGTTCCCCGTTTCGCGCAGGATGGCGGACACCAGCGCCTCGTGGGAGTCCGCCCATTCCACGGCATCGCGCCAGGCGTTGTCCAGATCGTCAAAGCGGATGCGTTCATAGGGGATGTCCAGCGTTTCGGCGCATTGGCGGATGTTCTGGCTGGCCAGCACCGCATAGGGGTGGGTCGCATCCACAATGCGCTGCGGATTGACCTTCCGGATGAAGGCCAGCATCGCCTCATGATCCAGCCGCCCCACATGGCATAGAGAACCCAGCGGCAGCAGCGACCGCGCGTATTCCGACACGACGCTGAACACGATCTGTCTCCCGCGGCGGCGAAGGGTGGCGGCCACATCGCGCGCCTCCCGGGTGTTGCCAAAGATCAGGACTCGTTCCATATTCGTTTCACCCCGGTTCGCCTGTTATGGCAATGCAAAAAAGAACCTGCATGCCACCCAGGTGCATATTGCTCGCATTTCCTGCCATTTATTATAATCGGAATTGTGCCGCTTGTCAATCCTGCGTGTGTCCGCGGGACAGAAAAGAAATTTGTCTGGAGCATTGACAGGGGATTCGGAACGCGATATAATAGAATTCGCGTTATAAAACGTGCATTCTATAACGCGGATTTCGAATTGTTATCGGCTGACACAAAGTCCGCAGCGTGCGTCAGCCGATGTGCAGAAGGAGTTGGGTAGCACATGAACGAAAAGAAACTGAGCCGCAGCGTCATTCTGCTGATGACCACCAGCGTGCTGCTGGCCATAGCGGGGATCATCCTGCTGACTGTGTTCTTCCTGGACGGACGGAACAGCTGGCTGCTGTGCGGCGCGCTGTTCAGCATCAGTCTGGCGAATCTGTTCAACATCACCCGCGGGCAGCTCAAATGATGCCGCGCGTTCGCCTTTCGGTGCTGTGCCGCTTCCGGGTGGAGGCGGCTTTTTTCGTGCGCGGACGCTCTTTTCTTTGGGGATTTGACATTTTCGTTACGAGCGAAAGTTTCGGCACTGGAGGATCTGGAGGCGAAATCGGCCGAAAGGTGCAGCGGGATCACGGCGAACATGCACGAACATGCATGGATATGCATCCGTGACCTGTTTGTAAACAGCCAGAAAAATGCAGAGGGCGATGTCCACATGAATATCCACATCGGGAGGAGCGGTGGAAAAGGGCTGTGGATAAGCTGTGGATAATGTGGATAACTTTTGTGGAAACCGCGAAAATCCGCCATTTCTGCGGAATCGGCATGTGGATAACCCTGTGGACACTGTGGATGAATAGAATCTTTGGCTGTGAATAAGGGCGAAAAACAAAAATGAATAACCATCCCCGGGTGCGTCAGGCAAAGAAAAAGGCGAACATTCCCTGTGCTCGCCGGACGAAATGTATGCATAGGCGCTGTATACATCCGGCGCAGGCATGCTCGGCCGATCCGGTGCATAGGCTGACGCAGGAGGTCTTGGCATGAAGAACACGAAAATCCCCATCGTGCCCCGGAAAAGGGCGGAACACGCCGTGACGCTGGCGGCGGCGCTGCTGGTGCTCATCGGCGGCATGCTGGCCGTGGCGGGCTGTCGCAGGCCGGATGCGTCAGCCGTGTCCCCCGCGCCCGTCCCCAGCCCGACCCCCACGCCCGGGATGCTCCATGGCCTGACCATCCTGGTGGATGCGGGGCATGGCGGATACGACGGCGGCGCGCGCTGCCGGGATTCCGGCGTGTGGGAGAAGCACATCAACCTTGCCGTGGCGCTGAAGGTGGAGGACGCGCTCCGACGGCGCGGCGCGGAGGTCATCATGACCCGCCGGGAGGACATCGACCTGTGCAGCGCGGATCGTCCGCCGACGCAGACCAAAAAGCGTCAGGACATGGAGCGCCGCATTCGCCTGGCGCAGGACAATGCGGCGGACATCATCCTGTCCATCCACATGAACGAGTACCGTTCGCGCGGCGAATCCGGTCCGCAGGTGTTCTACCGGGCGGGCTGCGACGGCGGACGCCTCCTGGCCGGGTGCATTCAGGCGGCGCTGATCGAGCAGCTGCATCCGGTCAAGGCGCGCTACGCCATGCCGGGGGATTACTTCATCCTCCAGCTGGATGTGCCCTCGGTGCTGGTGGAATGCGGCTTCATCTCCAACGCGGCGGAGGAAAAGCGCCTGCTGGACGACGCATACCAGTCCCGCCTGGCGGAAGCCGTCGCATCCGCCGTGGGGGACTTCGCCCCGCTATTCTACGATTAAGCGGACGAAATGAACATGCAGCGCCCGCGTGGGGGTGGGACAGCCCCGAGGACGTTGTCGGACGGTAGTCCGACCAGGACGAGGGGGAGTTCCTCCCTTTTTCTCGCGATTCGGTTGGCTTTGCTTCCATGCAGCGCCCACGTGAAGCGTTGCCGCTTTTTGCGAATGCCGCGAAAACACCGATACCGCAAAGGCGGACTCGTTGCCCGTTGGGGGACGAATCCGCCTTTGTTTTCCAATTCCTAATTCCTCATTCCTCATTCCAATTAAGCAGGTGGGTTTTCGATCTCCTCCAGCCGCTCGTAGACGCGCAGCATCTCGCCGACGCTCCAGGCCTGGGCGAAGCAACCGCGGGAGGCGGAGGGCGCAAGGCCGTCGTAGATTTCGGGGAGCTGCCCGATGCAGCCCTCGCGCAGGGCGGCCCCCATGGGCTCGAGTGCCCTCCGGACGGCGGACGCGGCCTCCCGCGTGCTGCCGTGCACCTTCAGGTAGGCCAGATAGTACGCCCCCAGCGGGAAGACCCACGTCGTCCCCTGATGATAGGCCATGTCACGCACCTTCTGCGCACCGCCGTAGACCGGGTGGAACTCCGCATCCTCCGGCGAGAGCGTCCGCAGACCGCAGGGCGTGTACAGATGGGTGTACACCGTGTCCAGCACGGCATGCTCCTGTTCCGGGGTCAGCATGGTGAACGGCTGGGTGAGCGCCCAGATCTGGTTGCACCTGATCTGTTCATCCGCCGCCGTGCCCGAAATGACATCGCGCAGATAGCCCTTGTCCGCCATCCAGAACGCATCGATGAACGATGTGCGCACCTGCTCCGCCAAGGCGGCGTAATCCCGCCGCTCCAGCGAAAGCGTCTCCGCCAGCGCGTCCATCACCCGCAGGGCACTGTACCAGTAGGCGTTGATCTCCACGGGCTTGCCGTGACGCGGCGTGGGCAGGATGTCCCCCACGCGCACGTCCATCCACGTCACCTGATCCAGCCCCTCGCCCGCGCAGATCAGCCCGTCCGCGTCCATGCGGATGCCGTGGTGCGTCCCCTGACGGTAGCACGCGATGATCCGCTCCAGCACCGGCCAAGCCTCCCGCGCGAAGTCCCCATCGTCCGTCTTGAGCACATACTGCCACAGGACGTTCACCAGCAGGAGCGCTGCGTCCGCCGTGTTGTACATCGGCTGACTCTTCCCCTCGGGGAAGAGGTTGGGCATCAGGCCGTCCTGCTCATAGGCCAGGAAGGTGCGCAGGATGCTCTTTGCGTCCTCATACCGCCCGGCGGACAGGGTACAGCCCGCCATGGCGATCATGGTGTCGCGTCCCCAGTCGCCGAAGAAGGGATAACCGGCCAGGAGGGTCTTCCCGCCGGTGGAGGCGCGCAGTGCCACATAGGCATCCGCCGCACTCACCAGCTGGAGCGCCATGCCGTCCTTCAGGCCGGATGCACCCCGCAGGATCGTCATCCGCGTCCGATGCGCCGCGAAGATCGAATCCGCGGGCTTCTCGCAGGGCACATCGGAGAACACTGCCCACAGCGTCCGCTTTTCCCCCGCCTCCACGCGGATGCGGATGCTGCACACGCTGCCCGTCAGGCCATAGCCCGGGCGACCGTCCGGCGCGTCGTGCAGGTAGGCCTGCATGACAAAGCGGGGCGGCTCTTCGGTCAGTGCGCCATTGCTGCACAGGTGGAGCACGGCATCGCCCGTGACGATGCAGCCCTTGCCCATGCGGATGCGCCATGGCCGCAAGGGTGCTTCGCCCTTGGGGAAGCCCAGCACGAACGGGCGGACACACATCTCGCAGGGCGTTCCGCTGCGGTTCTCCACCGTGTAGCGCAGGGCGGTGACATTTTCTCCGTGCGACATGCACACCTCACGGGTGACGCACACCCCGCCCACGTCGTAGCGCCAGCAGGGGAAGTCGTCCACCGTCAGGGAGGACAGCAGGCGATACCCTTCCTCGGGGGGCGTGCCGTCGCCGAATTGCTGGCTGGACAGAAAGTCCTCCCGGCCGCCGTGGAGGAGCGTCTCCTGCACGCGCGCCAGAAGCGTCACCCGGTCGTTGGGGGCGGTCCGCGCGGACACGAGCAGCCCCTGATCCGCCCGTGTCATCGAAAACGCGGCGGACAGCGAGCTGTAGCCGCCCAGACCGTTGGTCAGCAGGCAGCAGTTCTCCTGCGCACGCGTGAGGGTGGACAGATCCTGACGTCCGAAGAGAAATTTCATGGTGAATACCTCCGTTTCTGTCGATGATCCGGCAATGGGGGACTTGCCCCGCCGTGAAGGAGCATTGTTTGTTCATTGCTGCTTTGTTTCGGCATCGGGATGGGAAATCCCTGCCGATACGGCGGGAAGCAGAACGAATTTGGAAAGAAATGTGCCGTCGGCGCGTCCGCCGGATGGAGAAAAAGCAGAGGAAGTGCAGGCTTTGATGGGTCAGCCCCTTGAAAAGCGCCGCTGTCCGTCCTATAATGGGAACAGAAGAAACGCAAAGGAGCGGATCACCCATGAGCAAGACCATCGACTGGAGCAGCCTCGGCTTTGGATATATGCAGACGGATTACCGTTATGTCAGCCACTACAGGGACGGCCAGTGGGACGAGGGCGGCCTGGTGACGCAGGCCGACATCACCCTGAACGAATGCGCCTGCGTGTTCCAGTATTGTCAGGCGTGCTTTGAGGGGCTGAAGGCCTATTACACCCGGGACGGACGGATCGTGACCTTCCGCCCCGACCTGAATGCGCAGCGCATGGCGGACAGCTGCGCTCGATTGGAGATGCCGCCCTTCCCGGTGGAGCGATTCGTGGAGGCCATCAAGATGGTGGTCGCCGCCAATGCGGATTACGTTCCGCCCTATGGCAGCGGCGCGAGCCTGTACCTGCGGCCATTCATGATCGGCACCGATCCCGTCATCGGCGTGAAGCCCGCCAGCGAGTTCGAATTCCGCATCTTCGCCACTCCCGTCGGCCCGTATTTCAAGGGCGGCGTGAAGCCCATCACCCTCACCGTTTCCGATTTTGACCGCGCCGCGCCCCATGGCACGGGGGCGATCAAGGCCGGACTGAACTACGCCATGTCCCTGCATCCCATCATGGAGGCGCACCGCGCCGGCTTTGCGGAGAACATGTACCTGGACGCGGCCACCCGCACCAGGGTGGAGGAGACCGGCGGCGCGAACTTCATCTTCGTCACCAGGGATGGCAAGCTCGTCACGCCCAAATCGGATTCCATCCTGCCCTCCATCACCCGGCGGAGCATCATGGCCGTGGCGGAGAGCTATCTGGGCATGCAGGTGGAGCATCGGGAAGTGCCCTTCGCCGAGGTGGAGACCTTCGCCGAATGCGGCCTTTGCGGCACGGCGGCGGTCATCAGCCCGGTCGGCGCGATCGACGACCATGGGCGCGAGATCGTCTTCCCCTCCGGCATGGAGGAGATGGGTCCCGTGCTGACGAAGCTCTACACAACCCTGCGCGGCATCCAGATGGGCGAGATCGATGCGCCCGAGGGCTGGCTTGTGCAGGTGAAATGACCGGAAAAGCGGAAGGTGCGTCTTCTGTCAGGAGGCGCATTTTTTCGTGTTCCGTCTTGTCAAACGGCGGAAATGCCATTATAATGAAGGTATCAAGCAACGAACGACGGAGGTGCTGGCCATGAAGCGGCTTTCCTTTCTGATGATCCTTCTGCTGACGCTGTGTCTGTCGTCCGCATTGGCGGATGTGGTGATCGAGGACGAGGCCTTTTCCGGCTGCACCCATCTGACGGAGGCGAATGTCCCCGCGGGGACGACCAGCATCGGCGCAAGGGCCTATTTCGGCTGCACACGGCTGAAGAGCGCCGTTCTCCCCGAAGGCACCGTCAGCATCGGCAAGGCTGCGTTCGCCCAATGCACCGCCCTGACGGAGGTCACCCTCCCGTCCACCCTGACCCGTCTGGGGGACACCGCCTTTGCGGGCTGTGCGTCCCTGACGGAGATCACCATCCCCGAGAACGTGACCGAAATCGGCAGCGGTGCGTTCTCCCAGTGCGTGTCGCTGCGGCGCATCACCCTCCCCGGCAGCGTCAGGAGCATCGGCGCGCGTGCCTTCGAGGGCTGCACGGCGCTGGAGGAGGTCGTCCTTCAGGACGGCACGCTCACCATCGGCGTGTGGGCATTCAACCGCTGCACATCGCTGCGGCGCATCACCCTGCCCAGCCGGATGGAGAGCATCGGCGCAAATGCGTTCACCGACTGCTTTGCACTGGAGGAGATCGTCCTCCCCGACGGGCTGAATGCCGTCAGCGACCGGCTCTTCACCAACTGCACGGCGCTGCGGCGTGTCGGCCTGCCGGACAGCGTGACCGGCATCGGCGTGCATGCGTTCCACGGCTGCACGGCGCTGGCGGACATCACCCTCCCGGACGGCCTGACCGACCTCGCGGACGGGGCGTTCGCGCAATGTACGGCGCTGAAAAGCATCAGCCTGCCGGACGGCGTGATCCGGGTGGGCAAGAACCCCTTCGCCCGATGCACCCTGCTGACAGCGATCAGCGTGTCCGATGGGAATCCCGCGCTGACGGCGGCGGACAATGTGCTCTTTGACAGCGCGGATCGGCTGATCTGCTATCCCGCCGGGCGGACGGACATGCAGTACACCGTCCCCCAGGGCACGAAGACCATCGGCGACGAAGCCTTTGCCGGCTGCGCGAATCTGGTGTATGTGACCCTGCCGGACAGCCTGACCGGGGTGAGCACGACGGCCTTTGCGGACTGCACGCGGCTGTATCGGTTCACCGTGCCCGGCGGCTCCTGCGCGGAGCAGTTCTGCATGGACAATGGCTATGAGTTCGTGCGGGGGGAATGATTTTGAGGCAGCGTGCGCTGTGCTTTATGAAGGAGAATGTGCGAATGT
>CAZJOA010000119.1:0-8855 GCA_964547515.1 uncultured Faecalibacterium sp. | reverse complement strand
TTGCCCACGTTGAGCTGATCCTGCGTGAGCTGCCACTTGATCGCGGCCTCGCCCATCGACCAGGCGTTGCACTCGTCATAGCCGTAGGCCTTGCACTGGTTGCGCATGTTCATGATGTGCATGTTGAATTCGCCGTCCGCCTTGGCGAAGATGGCGCGCCAGCTGTTGGTGCGGATGGCCTTGGCGCACTGATCCCACTTCACCTTCAGGTCGTCGGACTTGGCGGACTCGGAATAGGGGATGTCGGGCATGACGGTGTACTTGTGGATGGCCTCGAAGTACTGATCCGCCAGGGAATGCCCCGACCAGGTGCGCCAGTCCTCCTGAATGGCGTAGCTCGCCGCAGTCTGCTCGGACACCCAGGTGTCACGGTTGAACGCTTCGCCCAGCTTGGCATCCGGGTTCACCATGTCCTTGGCCAGGGTGGTGTTGTTGATCTGCAGGCAGCCGTCGTTGAACGTGCCGGAGAGGGTATACTGCTTGCCCGTGTAGGGGGAAGTCCACACGATGCCGTTCATGTCGGTCTTGGAGTCGGTGCTGGTCTTCTTGCCCAGCTCGGTGAAGTACATGCCGCCGTCCTCGTTGTAATCCCAGGTCAGGCCGCGCGGACCATACCACATGGTCATGGAGCCTTCGGGGGTGGCGAGGAAGTCCATCACGGCCAGGCACAGTTCGGGATACGCGGTGTACGCGCCGACCGTCCAGATGCGGCTGCCGCCCAGGTTGGACATGCCGTACACGATGGGATTGGCATCATCCGGCACGCGGGAGTACATCATCTTGCCGGACTCCAGGTGCGCCTGGGTGTTGAACGCCATGGAGGACGCATAGTTGAAGATACCCCAGAACACGCCGCCGTTCTTGACCTTCGTGCCCATCTCGTCGTAGGTCTGCGTCATGGAGTTGGGATCAAGTAGGCCTTCGCGGTACAGGCGGTTGAAGAACCGCAGCATCTCGATATATTCGCTGTTGTCATTGGGGGTGGCGAGGTATTCGCCGGTGGTCACGTCGCACAGACCCAGACAGTCGTAGTATTCGCCCGTCAGCGGGTTATACAGGCCTAAGCCCAGCTCATCGTGGCCGTAATAGGCGGTCGCCATGGCCTTGACGTACATGACCATATTGCCGTCCCAATCCGGCCAGAGGGACGCGGCGTAGGTCTCATTGCCCAGCTCGTCCTTGGGGCAGATGGCCTTCATCTGCTTGAAAACCTCGATCAGGTCATCCAGATCCTTGATCTCCGGATAGCCCAGCTCCTTGTACAGGTCCCAGCGCAGGTCCCAGGAGTACATGAAGGACTTGTGCGCACCCTCCTGGAGCGCCACGTCCATGCCAAAGCCATAGATGTTGCCGTCGCCGGACACATCGCGGTTGGTGGCCAGGGCATCGCCATAGTTGGCGAACACATAGGGCGCATAGGTCGGGCCGAGGTCAAACTCCTCCCAGTTGAGGAGCATGCCCTTGCTGATGGCCTGCTTGTATTCCTCGCCATTGCCGCCCCAGACGACCAGGTCGCCCAGGTTGCCATTGGCCATGCGGGTCTCGTAGGTGCCGTCGCTGTCGGGGATGATGACGACCTCCACGTTGAACAGATCCTTCAGCAGCGCGGCACTCCAGCCGGTTTGCAGGCCGTTGTAGTTCGCCAGCTGACTGTAGACCTCCAGGGTGATGGTATCGCCGTCCAGGGGGAAGATGTCATTGACATCGCTGGAGATGGCGTAGTAGGGGATGTCCTCCGCGAGGGCGGAGAGGCAGCCGAGCGCCAGGATCAGCGCGAGGAAGAGGGAAACGAGCTTCTTCATGGATGCGGGACTCCTTTCGATATGGTTTTCAGGTCAGCGACCAATGAGGAACGCATTTGTCAGCCCTTCACCGCGCCGAGCATGATGCCCTTGACGAAGAAGCGCTGCATGAAGGGGTACACCAGCAGGATCGGGATGATGGACACCATGGACACGGTGTACTTGATGACGCGGGCATCCAGCAGGTTCTGCGCCGCCTGGACGGACATGCCGCCCGACCCGGACACCAGCGCCCCCAGGTTGGAGGAGGAGTTCAGGTACACATAGAGGCGGTGCTGGAGGGTGTACAGGTGGGTCTGCTTGTTCATCAGCAGCAGGGAATCCTGGAAGGAATTCCAGTTGCCGACCGCGCCGAAGATGGCGATGGTCGCCAGAATCGGCACGGACAGCGGCAGGATGATCCGCGTGAAGACCTTGGGGGTGCTCGCGCCGTCGATGACCGCGCTTTCCTCCAGCGATGCCGGGATCGACTCGATGTACGTCTTCACCAGGATGATGTTATACGGCGCGATCATACCCGGGAGGATGTACGCCCAGAAGTTCTCCGTCAGGCCCAGCATGAGCATGTTCATGTACCACGGGATGAGTCCGGCGTTGAAATACATGGTGATGACCAGGGCGCGGTACATCAGCGAGCGCTTGTACATCTTCTGCTTCGTGACCAGATAGCCCGCCCAGGCGGACACCAGCACCATCAGCGCCGTGCCCAGGATGGTGCGCGCGATGGTCACGAGGATGGACGAGCCCAGATCAGCCACGTCCTTCAGGGCGATGTAGTTCTGCAGATGCACGTCCACCGGGAAGAAGTTCACCCGGCCGGACACCACCGCGTCATTGGCCGAAATGGTGTTGATGAACAGGTAGTAGAACGGGAACACGCACAGGAAGGTGAAGAGCGTGAAGAAGATATACAGACAGGTTTCGAAGATGATGTCGCCCGTGGTGCGGGCAATGCGGTTTTTGACTTGCTTGCTCATCTCGCTGCCCTCCTTAAATGATGCTTTCGCCGCGGACCGCACGGGAGATGCCATTCGCGCCGAAGAGCAGCGTCACGCCGACGAGGGACTTGAAGATGCCCACCACCGTCGATAGCGGGATCAGGCCGGACTTGATGCCGATGTTGTACACATACAGATCCAGCACCTCGATCACGTCCTTGTTGATGGCGTTCTCGAAGACCAGATACTGCTCCATGCCGTTGGAGAGCATGCCCGCGATGGACATCAGCAGCATGACCATGTAGGTGGGCATCAATCCGGGCAGGGTGATGTGGCGGATGCAGTGGAAGCGGTTCGCGCCGTCGACCTTGGCGGCCTCATACAGCTGCTGATCGATGCCCGCGATGCCCGCGATGTACACGATGGCGCTCCAGCCCAGACCCTTCCATGTGCCCCAGAGGAGCATCTTCAGCCAGGTCAGGTCGGCGCTGGCGAGGTAGTCGGTGTTCGCGCCGGTCACGCCGCAGATATTGCGCAGGAAGGAATTGACAAAGCCGTCCGTGGAGAAAATGGCGAACGCGATGGCATACACCAGCACCCACGAGATGAAATTCGGGATGGTGGTCAGCGTCTGCACCACGCGCTGGAACCTGGAGGAACGCAGCTCCGCCAGCAGCACGGCGAACGCGATGGGCAGCCAGCTGGTGGCGATGCCCAGGCCGGACATGATGAGCGTATTGCGCAGCACGCGCACCAGATCGGCGCGGGTGGCGGCATTCTGGAAGAGGTAGGTGAACCACTTCAGGCCGGTGAAGTTGCTCTTCTGGACGACCACGCCATCGACGACCTTGTCGAAGATGACCAGCTCATCGCCGATCTTGTAGTCAAAGAAGGCGAAGCGCCAGCCGTAGATGGGCAGGTAGCAGAAGATGAATGTCAGCAGGAGCACCGGCAGGAACATCAGCAGCAGGCGGAATTTCTCCTCCATCTCCATCTGGGGCTCGGTCTCCCGGGGGAGGGTCAGCCAGGTAACCAGCGCGAGCACGAGGATCACCACCGCACCCGCGGCGAAGAAGTACAATCCGCCGGGCAGCATGGGCTTGAGGCGGGACAGCGCCTGTGCGCTCTCGGCCGCAGCCGCGTCCAGCAGGGTATACGCATAGTAGATTGCCCCCAGGCCGCAGAGGATGATGCCTGCGCCGATCATGGGCAGCACCAGTGCGCGGCGCTTCATGCGGTTGTTGCCCAGGGACATGCATGCCCCCACCGCACAGGCGAGGATGCCCAGGATGACCACCGCCGCGCCGCCCATGAGGACGTAGAAGTTCCACGCCTCGACCATGCCGCGCCGCAGCGGGTAGGCCATGGTGTTGGTGATGGTCTTATAGCTGGTGGCCGTGGTGAAAAGCGATGCGTTGATGTTGATGAGCTCGGAGATGCGGCCCGGGTTCAGGGACGGGAAAAATATCATCAGCCCATAGAGGGTGATGATCGTCCTGGTCAGCCACAGCCAGCGGCGGGAGGCCTCTCCCGGCTGGATGGCGACCCCCTGGGGCAATGCTTTCGCCTGCATATCTGACTCCCCTTTTCGATTTTCTTGTATTGGTGATTCCGGATGCGCTGATGAAGGAGCGACTGATCGCCGCGTCCCCTCATGAACGCCGCCGAAAGGGCGTCCGCCGGAGGAGGGTCTCCCCTCCCCCGACGGAGCATCCCCAAGGGTGCTTACTGCGCCAGGCCGTTCACGGTGAAGGTGAACACAACGGTGGTGTTCGGGCCGGGAACGGTGTAGCCGAAGTCCGCCGCGAGCTTGTTGTACTCGTCGGTGACGACCAGCTTGAGCCAATCGCCGTCCGCATGGACGATGACGCCCTCCTGGGTCTTGCCGTCGCCGATCTTCACGGTGGCATCGCTGATGGTCACATAGCCGTCAGCCACGAGGCGGGCGGGAATGTCGGTGGCCACGCGGAAATAGCGGAAGAAGCTGTCCGTGCCGAAGCCCATCTCGCCGGTGGTCATGGTCACGGTGTAGGTGCCATTGCCGGTGATGGTGCAGTCCACGAAGGTTCCGCCGTAATCCACAGCGTTCTGCTCGGCATCCCAGCCGGTCAGACGGGTGAAGAACTCGGGGTTCTCGCTGTCACGGCCATAGGAGGAATCCTCCCAGTCGTTGCGGAAGATGTAGTTCTCGGACTGGACGGCCACATAGCCGTGGTATTCCGCGGCCAGCATGGCATTCAGCTCCTCCTCGGTCAGCTCGGGCTCAGCCGCGACCGGGGGTTCGCCGTAGATGTAGTCGAAGGTGACTTCCAGGCTGGTGACATTGGACAGGGCTTCCTTGGTCGCGATCATGGCCGTCGCGCCCTCCAGGTTGCCGTCGGAGATACGCGCCTGGGCGGGCAGATCGGTCACCCACTCGTTCCAGATGTTGGAGCGGGTGGTCACGCCCTCGTCGGAGGTGGTGAAGTCCTTGGTGATCTCGATGGGCGCACCGTTGACCTTGATCTCGGTGATGTCCATGAAGTAGCCGGGGAAGCTCTGCTCACCCTTGGCGATGCCGGCCGCCAGGAAGGCAAAGCCGCCCACGGGCTCGGCGAAGCTCAGGGAGAGGGTGTAAGTGCCGGGGCCTTCCACCAGGACGGCGTTGGTGGCATCATATTCGCCGGGATTCCAGGCGGACAGCGCCCAGTTGCTGTCGGCAAACATCAGGAAGGCGGTATCGGTCACGGGGATGAGGGTGAAGTCGATCTCATAGGTCTTGACGGCCGCGAAGGCGTCCTTGCTGACGATGATGGGGGAAGCGCCCTCGATGGAGCCATCCCAGGAGCGGGCATCCTCGGGCAGCGCGCCGACCCACTCGTTCATGACGTTCATGCGGGTCTCGATCTTGTCGTCGGAGGAGGTGTAGCCCTTGGCAACCTCAACGGACTGGCCGTTGATGCGGATGTCGTTGATCTTGAGCATCATGCCGGGGAAGAGCTTCTCGCCGTGCTTGATGCCCAGGGCGGTGAAGGCCACGCCGGAAGCCTGACCCGCCTCCGTGCCGGTGAAGTCCAGGCTGACGGTGTAGTCACCCGGGCCGGCGATGGTGGCATTGTTGGCGGTCACGCCGGCATAGGTGTTGCCGTCCAGCCAGTACTGAGCGCCCCAGTTGGCATCGGCGAACATGATGTAGGCGGTGTCCGTGCCGTACTTGATGAAGGAGAAGTCCACCTCGTAGGTCTCGACGGAGGCGAAGTCATCCTTGTTGACGATGATCCAGCTGGCATCCTCGGTATTGCCGTCCCAGGAACGGGCATCCGCAGGCACTTCGCCGACCCACTCGTTGTAGATGTTCATGCGGGTGACGATGCCCTCGTCGGAAGAGGTGTAGCCCTTGCCGATCTGGATGGCCTGGCCGTTGATGCGGATCTCGTTGATGCGAATCTTCCAGCCGGGATAGGCCTGTTCGCCCTTGTCGATGCCCAGGGCGGTGAAGGCCAGGCCTTCCGCCTTGCCGGCTTCCGTGCCGGTGAAGTCCAGGCTGACAGTGTAGTCGCCCTCGCCGGTGATGGTGGCCTCGGTCACCTTCACGCCCGCAGGCTGCTCACCCGCGTTCCAGACCTGGTTGACCCAGGAGCCGTCCGCGAACATGAGGAAGGCCTGCACCGCGGGACCGGTGGCGAGGTTCGCCGCGTCGGGGGACGCGATCAGGTCGGCATCGGGGGAAGGCTCGATGCTCGGGGCATCGGGAGAGGGGTCGACACTGGGCGCGTCGGGAGAGGGATCGACGCTGGGCGCGTCAGGAGAGGGATCGACGCTGGGGGCATCGGGGGAAGGCTCGATGCTCGGCGCGTCGGGGGAAGCGATGATCCCTTCCGCCATGACGGGCACGATGCTCCAGAGCATGCACAGCGCCAGCAGCAGCGACAGAA
Source organism: uncultured Faecalibacterium sp. (assembly GCA_964547515.1). Classification (GTDB taxonomy): domain Bacteria; phylum Bacillota; class Clostridia; order Christensenellales; family Aristaeellaceae; genus UBA11524. The sequence continues at coordinate 2,201 of CAZJOA010000119.1, read as the reverse complement.
GCTTCTTCATGGGTGTTCCTCCTTGCAGTCGTTCATGGCCAGCCCCTCCGAAAACGTTTTTGGTAAATGGTCAGACGGATACTGGTCACAAATCTAATGTATTTTTAATGATAAACGCATTTGCGGTGATTGTCAAGCGTTTTTTGCTCTTTCTGGACAAAATTATCCCGATTTGCCCGTATTGGTCACAAGTCCGGACAAAAAAGCCCCCTGCCGTTGCCGACAGGGAGCGGAGATCAGGCCATTTCAGCGCTTACTGCTGACCAGCCATCTTCTTGTAGGACTCACGGCGGTACTTCGCGTCCTCCTCAGCCTGCGCGAAGAGCTTCTCGGCGGCTTCGGGGAAGAGCTTGGCCAGCGTGGTGTAACGAACCTCGCCCTTGAGGAACTCCTGATAGTCGCCGGTGGGCTCCTTGGAGTCGATGGTCATGGGCTGCTCGTTGTCGGGGTTGTAGCGGTACAGAGGCCAGTAGCCGCACTCGACCGCCTTCTTCTGCTCGGCCTGCGCCTTGCCCATGTTGATGCCATGGTTGATGCAGGGCGCGTAGGCGATGATGAGGGACGGGCCATGATAAGCCTCGGCCTCGGTCATGGCCTTGAGCAGCTGCTGGGGATTGGCACCCATGGCGACGGTCGCCACATAGACGTAGCCGTAGCTCATGGCCATCATGCCCAGATCCTTCTTCTTGGTGCGCTTGCCGGCCGCAGCGAACTTCGCCACAGAGCCGGTGGGGGTGGACTTGGAGGCCTGTCCGCCGGTGTTGGAGTACACCTCGGTATCCAGCACGAGGATGTTGACATCCTGGTTCTGCGCCAGGACGTGATCCACGCCGCCGTAGCCGATGTCGTAGGCCCAGCCGTCGCCGCCGAAGATCCAGATGGACTTCTTGACGAGCATGTCCTTCATGCCATAGATTTCCTTGCAGAGGTCATCCGCGTCGCAGCCGCAGTCCTTGCAGCCCTCGACACAGGCGATGATCTTCTTCGCCGCGGCCTTGGAGCCCTCAGCGTCGTCCATGTTGGCGAGCCATTCGTTGGCGGCCTCCTGGAACTCGGCCCAATCGGGGCACTTGGCAGCCAGCGCCTTCACCAGGTCAGCCAGCTTCGCGCGGCGCTGCGTCACGGCCAGGTTCATGCCGAAGCCGAACTCGGCGTTATCCTCGAACAGGGAGTTCGCCCAGGCAGGGCCATGACCCTCGTTGTTGGTGGTGTAGGGGCAGGTGGGGGCGGAACCGCCATAGATGGAGGAGCAGCCGGTGGCGTTGGCGACGATCATGCGATCACCGAAGAGCTGGGTGACGAGCTTGACATAGGGGGTCTCGCCGCAGCCAGCGCAAGCGCCGGAGAACTCGAACAGGGGCTTGAGCGCCTGGGAATTCTTCACGGTGGCCTTGTTCTCGACCTTGTCGTTCACTTCCGGAACGGTCATGGCGAAGTTCCAGTTGGCTTCCTCGGCGGTCTGGGTGGCCAGGGGCTCCATGGACAGCGCCTTCACCTTGGCCGGGCAGACCTCAACGCAGTTGCCGCAGCCGGTGCAGTCCAGCGGGCTGACCTGCATGCGATACTGCATGCCGGCGAACTCCTTGCCGGTGGCCTTCTTGGTCACATAGCCCTCGGGCAGCTCCGTGCCGTCAGCGGTATAGATGGGACGGATGCAGGCGTGGGGGCAGACCAGAGCGCAGTTGCCGCACTGGATGCAGTTCTCGGGGATCCACATGGGAACCTTCACGCCGATGCCGCGCTTCTCGAACTTGGTGGTGCCGGTGGGCACGATGCCGCGGGGATCCAGCGCGGAGACGGGCAGCTTGTCGCCCTCCTGGGACAGGACGGGCTTGACGAACTCCTCGAAATACTGGGTCGTGCCTTCGACCTTGGCGGCCACAGCGCCGGTGGTGGCATCCGCCCATTCGGCGGGCACGTCGACCTTCACCAGGCCGGAGATGGCGATATCGATGGCATCCCAGTTCTTCTGGACGATGGCATCGCCCTTCTTGCCGTAGGTCTTCTTGGCATACGCCTTCATGTACTCATCCGCCTGCTCGTAGGGGATGACATCCGCCAGCTTGAAGAAGGCGGCCTGCATGATGGTGTTGATGCGGTTGCCCATGCCGACCTTCGCCGCCAGATCGATGGCGTCGATGATGTACATCTTGGCATGCTTCTTGGCCAGCTGCTGCTTCATCTCGGCGGGCAGGTGCTCG
>CAZJOA010000118.1:0-8932 GCA_964547515.1 uncultured Faecalibacterium sp. | reverse complement strand
CTGATGTACAACAAGCAATTGTTGATAGTCTGGATTGTGAATATACAAAAGTCGACGCCCTCATCGCCAACGTCCAAGCCCAAATCGAAAAGCTGAAAGCCTACAAGCAGAGCGTGATTACCGAGGTGGTCACCAAGGGGCTTGACCCCACTGTGCCCATGAAGGATAGCGGGGTGGAGTGGATTGGGGAAATTCCGGCGCATTGGGGAAGAATTTTTTTGAAGTATCTTGTAGAATCTATCGAAAGTGGTGTTAGCGTTAATGCGGGTGCTGCTCCTGCACATGATGGGCAATACGGAGTGTTGAAGACCAGCGCTGTGAGTAAACAGGTATTTATCCCAACAGAAAACAAAAATGTAAATGAGGATGAATACTATCGTGTAAAATGTCCAGTTAAACATAACACCATTATCGTAAGCCGTATGAATACACCGGACCTTGTTGGGGCTTGTGGATATGTAGAAAAAGACTATCCAACATTGTTCTTGCCTGATCGGCTTTGGGCAATTAAATTACTTAATACGGCACATACAAAATTTATGTGGTATTATTTGATTTCAACATCTGTTCGCAACTACTATGCATCTCTGGCATCTGGCACGAGTAGCAGTATGCAGAATATATCACAACAACAATTCGAAAATATTACGGTTCTTATGCCTAATATGGAAGAACAGGTAGAGATAACAAGTTTCCTTGATAAAAAATGCGCCCAAATCGACCGTCTCATTGCCCTCAAGCAATCCCAAATCGAAAAGCTGGAGCAGTACAAGAAATCCCTCATCTACGAGTATGTCACCGGAAAGAAGGAGGTGTCATGATGGACAAAAGCGAAAAGCGCTTTGAGCGGGATATTGAATCCTTCCTGATCTCCCCGGCGGGCGGCTACACCCAGTTCTGCGGGCAGGATGCCGAGGGAAACTGGGTGCATAACCGTCAGCACGATGTGGCAAAGTGCATCTATATGGATGTGCTCTGCGACTTCATTGCCAAGACCCAGCCCAAGGAATGGGCGAAGTATACCAAGTATTACGGCGAAAAAGCGGCGGACAAGCTGTACTACCGGTTGGAGACCACCATTTCCAATCAAGGTCTGCTGTATGTGCTGCGTAACGGCATCGAGGACATGGGATGCAGGCTGAAGGTTTGCTGCTTCAAGCCGGAGAGCGACCTGAATCCCCTGGATGCGGAGCGCTACGAGGCAAACATTCTGGGCTGCACCCGGCAGTTCCGCTATAGCACGGCGAACACCAACACCATCGATATGGTGCTGTCCGTCAACGGTATTCCCGTTGTGGCGCTGGAGCTGAAAAACCAGCTTACCGGGCAGGACTTTATCTGCGCCATCAACCAGTATAAAAACGACCGCAGCGCCAAAGAGTTTGCTTTTCGGCTGAATCACCGTTTCCTGGTCTACTTTGCCGTTGACCTTTACGAAGCGTGGATGACCACCCAGCTTGCTGACGGCAATACACGATTTCTGCCCTTCAATCAGGGCTCTAACGGTGCCGGCGTGACCGGTGGTGCGGGAAATCCCCCGAATCCTGATGGCTATGCCACCGGCTATCTGTGGGAGGAGGTTTTGCAGCGGGACAGTCTGCTTGACCTGATCCACCGCTTCATTTCCTTCGTGAAGGAAAAGGAAGAAGTGGTCAAAAACGGTGTCAGCAAGACCGTCACCAAGGAAAAGATGATCTTCCCACGGTATCACCAGTACGACGTGGTAAGGAAGCTGATTGCTGATGTGCGGCAGAACGGTGTTGGCACAAACTATCTGATCCAGCATTCCGCCGGCTCAGGCAAGTCCAACTCCATTGCGTGGATCGCATACCGGCTGGCCTCCGTTCACGATGCGGAGAATAACGGATTGTTCGATTCCGTTATCGTGGTTACCAACCGTGTGGTGCTGGACAGTCAGCTGCAGGACACCATCAACGGCTTTGAACATCAGGTGGGACTGGTGGAGGCCATTGATGACAAGAAGAATTCCCGTTCCCTGGCAGAAGCCATCAACGACAAAAAGCGGATCATCATCTGTACCATTCAGAAGTTCCTTTTCGCCCAGAAGGACATGGAGAAATACCGTGGGCGCAGGTTCGCCATTATCATTGACGAGGCACATCAGGGGCAGAACGGCGAAAGTGCAAGATCCCTCCGCCGCAGCCTGATCGACATTGGCGTTGCGGTGAAGGAGTACGCCGCTGAAACCGGAGTGGGCGAGGATGAGGTCGATCTGACCGACGAATACATTCGTGCAGTCATCAGCCAGGGCAGACACGATAATCAGTCCTTCTTCGCCTTTACCGCCACACCCAAGGGACAGACGCTGGAATCCTTCGGCACCATCGTTGGCACAACACCGGAGGGTGAACCGATCAGGGCGCCGTTCCATGTGTACTCCATGCGGCAGGCCATCGAGGAAGGATATATCCTGGATGTGCTGGCCAATTACACGACGATCAAAGAGGCGTTTAAGCTGATTCGTGTGTCCGAGGACAACCCGGAACTCATTGAGGGGCAGGCATCCCGCGCACTGTTCAAGTATTATAAGCAGCATGGTTATACCATTGCCCAAAAGACTGAGATGATGATGGCGAACTTCCTGGAGAACTGTCGCTATCAGATCGGTGGCAAGGGCAAGGCCATGGTGGTGGCTGACAGCCGAGCCAACGCTGTCCGTTATTATCTTGCCATCAAAAAGTACCTGGCTGACCATGCTGAACAGTGTGCGGGCTGCGATGTGATGATCGCCTTCTCCGGCGAAGTGACGCTGGACGATGACTCCCGCGAGAAGCCCTTCACCGAAGCCACGATGAATCTGGACGAGAACGGCAAGTTCATCACCACCGATAAGAAGTTCCGCAAGGCATTCCACAGCAGCCAGTATAACATTCTGGTGGTTGCGAACAAGTATCAGACAGGCTTTGACGAGCCACTGCTCCATACCATGTATGTGGATAAGAAGCTGCGGGATGTCACCGCCGTTCAGACGCTCTCCCGCCTGAACAGAACCACCTCCGGTAAGAACAGCACCTTTGTTCTGGATTTTGAGAATACCGAGGATGACATCAAGGGGGCGTTCCTGCCGTACTACGAAACGACCACATTGGAAGGCAGCACCGATGTGAACCGGGTCTACGATCTACGCAATAAAATCCGGGAGTTCATGCTGTACAGCTTCGAAGATGTGGAGGTATTCAATCGGTTCATGGCAACCCAGTCGGGCAAGGCACAGAGCGCGGCGGCTCTTGGCCGATTGGCGGGTATGTTCCGCCCGGTGATCGCACGCTATATGGCTCTGACCGAGGATGAACGGTACACAGTGCGGGACTTTGTGCGCAAATTCAATAAGGCGTATGCCTTTGTCACACAGTTAGTGCGGCTCCACGATAAGGACTTGTTCAACGAATACCAATACACGCTGCATCTTGTACGGCTTCTGCCGAACGCAGGGGGTGAGGATACCGGAAATATCGAGGACAAGATCAAGCTGGAATATGCATCCCTGACGGAAACCTTCCGAGGGGCAATCGTGCTGGACGAAAAGCCACCTGTATTTGTCCCTGGCGGCAGCACTGCCCCGAAGGTGCCCAACAAAAAGAAGGATACCCTCCAAAGCATCATCGACAAGGTGAACGAACGCTTCAGCGGCAATTTCACTGATGCCGACCGCGTCATTATTGAGAGCATCTATCGGATGTTCATGAAGGACTCCGAGGTTAAAAAGTTCCGCAAATACGCCAAGGACAATAGCACGGAGCAGTTTGTGCAGTCTTTGTTCCCAGATAAGTTCCTTAAAATCGTGACCCAGTGTTTCCTGGATAACAATGACTCCTTTGCGAAATTGCTTAATGACCCAGACTTCTACCAAAAGGTTCAGGATGCCATGGCTACGGAATTGTACAAGGCGCTGAGAAAGGAATAGCGCGATGCATCTTCGGGTGATTCCTTTGATGCAACGGACATGCGGACAGACCTTTCGTTCAAGGTGTCTTCGCCAAATGACAGCAGGCTCTATGGAAGTCATTTCTGAACTCCCATAGAGCCTGTTATCGTTATTCCCCCGATGCGGACGATCCCTCCAGGCGGTGTCATCTCCTGCATTGCCCGCGGGGGCGCTGGAGCACCTCCTGCATGACGAAGGCCTTGACCAGGCTTTCGCCCGACCAGTCGAAGGTCAGCCCGGGCGCGGCCGGGACGGGCGTTTCGGCAGGCTGACGCTCCAGGGTCAGCTCGTCCTCATGGCAGGGGTCTTTGCCCTCCGTGCTGACGAAATCCAGACTGCCCGTGGTCGGCGCGTCGTGCTCGGCGCAGTCCGGCTCGACATGGGCGTGGACAGTGGGCTGGATGACCTGCATGGGTGCGGCTTTTTCGGCGGACACGGCGGACAGCTCGGCCGTTGCGTCAGCCGATTGGAGCTGCTTTTCGTCGTTCAGCCGCTGCTGCGCAGCCTGTATGCGTGCCGCCGCGGCAGCATTGTGCTGCATCCTTGCGGCCTGATGCTTTTTGCGCTTTGCAGCGTTGGACATGACACCGGCGATCAGGACGATGACCGCTGCGGCGAGTGAAAAGAGCTCATCCAAGGTTCAGTCCCTCCCTCCTGACGGATGCTGGGCTTTCATCTTATTTGTGACCGTTGGCGGGCGCGGCAGGGGCGGCGGGCTGGCTGGCCTTGGCGATGGAGTCGCGCATGGTGGTGTCCGCGATGGTGTTCTGCATCTGATAGTAGTCCATCACGCCGAGCTTGCCGTCCCGCAGGGCAGCCGCCATGGCACGCGGCACTTCCGCTTCCGCCTCGACGACCTTGGCGCGCATTTCCTGTACGCTGGCCTTCATCTCCTGCTCATGGGCGACGGCCATGGCGCGGCGCTCCTCCGCCTTCGCCTGCGCGATGCGGCGGTCGGCCTCGGCCTGATCCATCATGAGCTGAGCGCCGATGTTGCGTCCCACGTCCACGTCTGCGATGTCGATGGAAAGGATCTCATAGGCCGTGCCCGCATCAAGGCCCTTGGCCAGCACGGTGCGGCTGATGAGGTCGGGGTTCTCCAGCACGGCCTTGTGGCTCTCGGCAGAACCAACGGTGGTGACGATGCCCTCGCCGACACGGGCGATGACGGTCTCCTCACCCGCGCCGCCCACCAGACGGCTGATGTCCGTGCGGACGGTGACGCGCGCCTTGGCACGCAGCTCGATGCCGTCCTTGGCGATGGCGGCGACCACGGGGGTCTCGATGACCTTGGGGGTGACGCTCATCTGCACGGCCTCGAAGACATCACGGCCGGCCAGATCGATGGCGCAGGCCTTTTCGAAGGGCAGGTCGATATTGGCGCGCTGGGCGGCGATCAGGGCGTTGATGACGCGATCCACATTGCCGCCGGCCAGGAAGTGGGTCTCCAGCTGACCGATGGTCACGCGCAGACCGGCCTTGCTGGCCTTAATCATGGAGTTCACCAGGTGCTTGGGCTGCACGCGGCGGATCTTCATGCCCACGAGGGTGGGGATGGAGACATGCACGCCGCTGGCCAGGGCGCTGATCCACAGGCCGACGGGCACGAAATTGAGGAAAATGCACATGAGGATGAAGACCAGAACGATGATGCCGATGATGATGAATTCCATACGATGAACCTCCTTTATCCTTTGCCGGGCGATGTATGATGGACATGCCCCGATGGAACGCCGGTCACACGGCGCGGACGACGATGCGTGCGCCCTCGACCTTGATGATGCGTACCCTTGTGCCCGCCGGGATGAATTCCCCTTCGGAGGAGATATTCAGGCGGACGCCGTCGAAATCGCCGATGCCCGTGGGGCGCAGCACGCTGGTGGCCGTGCCTTCGCGGTCGAGGAAGACGGCCAGGTCATCCAGTGAGCGGTAACCGCTCTCGTTGCTTTCCGTTTCGGAATGCACCAGCGCGGACTTACTCAGCCGTCCCGATGTGATGCTCCGCAGACTGGTGGAGATGGCAATGGCGAGCACCAGCAGGACGATCAGCAGCAGGATCAGGGTGACCAGCGCGCCGTGCTGACACCAGGTCATGACCAGTGCGATGACCTCCAGGATGATGCCGGTGATGCCCGCCGCACCGAAGCCGGGCATGAAGGCTTCGAGGATGAGCAGGCCGATGCCGATCAGAAAGCAGAGGATGATCGGCAGATTCGCGGCGATCAGCTCCAACATAAGCAGTACCTCCTTGGCAGTCCGGACTGCCGTTTCTTGCGTTTTCAGCATAGCACAGGCGCGGGGGATGTGCAAGGGCTGCTGTCCGAAAAGTACATTTTCGCGTCTCAAATGTCAGCCGATGCGGATAGAAGCGTCCGCAATGCGAGCAGGTCGGTATCGTAGACCGCTTGCAGGCTGCGGTTGTAGATGATGCTGGCCGGGTGATACAGCGGGAACAGGGGGAAGTCCGCCGTATGCTTTTCATGGCTGACGCTGACGGGCACGCATGCGCCGTGCATCGCGCCGATGATGGCCTTGCTGCCGCACAGCGCCTTGAGCGCCACATTCCCGAGGGTGACGATCATCCGCGGCTGCACCAGCAGAATTTCCTCCATCAGGTAGGGGGTGAAGAGCGCCAGCTCCTCGCGGTTGGGCGGACGATTCGAAATGCGTCCCTTTTCGCTGGTTTTTGTCGGACGGATCTTGACGACATTGGTGATGTAGATGTCCTCGCGGCTGAGCTCCAGCACGCGGAGGAAGCCGTCCAGGTTCTTCCCGGCCTTCCCCACGAAGGGACGGCCCTGCAGGGACTCCTGCTCCCCGGGCGCTTCGCCGATGAGCATCACCGGCGGATGCTCCGTCCGCCCATCGCCCAGCACGATGGGCTTTTCCTCCGCAGGCCAGAGGGTCTGAAAGAATCGCAGCATTTTCTGATTGAAGCTCTGCATGGCGAACCTCCAAGGTGAAATCAGGAATATTGCAGCATGAGCGTCATCCCGTCCGAAGCCAGGGCGGTGTCGGGGAAGATGTCCTGCGCGTTTTGCAGGAAGTCCTCCGGAGACTCCATGCTCGTGGAAAAGTGCGTCAGCAGCAGCCGACCGGCCTCCGCATCCCGCGCCAGCGCTGCGGCCTCCCGGAAGAGCATGTGGTGGTTCTTCACCGCCAGCGGCAGCTTCTCCTCCGCGCCGTACATGCCCTCCAGGATCATCAGGTCACAGCGGAAGCCCATTTCGGCGATCACGTCCACCGGGCGGGTGTCGGTGGCGTAGAGCACGGTGATGCCCTTGCGTGGCGCACCCATCACGTCCTCCGGGCGGAAGGTTAGCCCGTCCGCCTGAACGGTCTCCCCGCGCTGGAGCACCTTCCACAGCGGCAGGGGGATGCCCCGCGCCTTCGCCTTTTGCGGATCGAAAGCCGCCTGACGCGCCAGATGCAGCCGATACCCCAGACAGGGCATGGCGTGCTCCACCGGGAATGCGGTGATGTGCAGGCCGATGGCATCGAATTCCGCCAGCCCGGACAGCTCATGCAGCACGATGGGGAAGGACAGCTGGGGCGCGATGACCCGCAGGCCGCTGACCACCGCCGTCAGCCCCACCGGCCCGAAGATGTGCAGGGGCGCGGTGCGCATGGCCTTTGTCAGCGCCAGGAGCATGCCGGGCAGTCCGGAGCAGTGGTCGGCGTGATAGTGGGTGATGAGGATGGCATCGATGCACTGCATGCCCCAGCCCAGCCGCTGAACGCCCACCTGCGTCCCTTCGCCGCAGTCGATGAGCAGGGCATGCCCGTTCACGCGGGCATACAGCGCGGAGAGCGCCCGGTCGGGCAGGGGCATCGTGCCGCCGGTGCCAAGGGTGCAAAGGTCAAGCATGGGTAAAGTCCTCCATATCGGGAATAAAGAAAATATTCGTGCCGGAAACGTGAAATCCTGCTTGACAGCATGTGCCGGACATCGTATAATATCCATGAAAATCGCATCCACCGCTGGGGGTGCGGCAGGGAAGACCTGCTGCTGAGAGAGCATTCGCTCGACCCTTGGAACCTGTGTAGGTCATCCTACCGTAGGGAAGCGGGGCACGGGCATATGCTTCACGAAACCTGGCCAGGCGTGGAGGATGTGCCGAGCCGACTGCTTTCCCGCGTCAAAAGCGCGGGTTTTTCATTTGCGGGGGAGGTCTTTGCCCCCCTTTTTTGTTCCCGTTGGGAGAACGGGGGGACGGGACGACCCGGGATGCGTCGCAAAAAGGAGGTCATCCCATGAGTGAATTTCTGAATGAGATGTTTGGCGACCTGAGGGACATCCCTGTCTGGGGCTGGGTCGTGTTGACGCTGTTCCTGGTGGGCGGTGCTGCGGCATATGCAAGGCTTCGCGGCGGACAGAAGGTCGTCTGGACGGCGCGTATGCTTGCGGTGGGGGCGATGTGCATTGCCCTGTCGAGCGTATTGTCCTGCGTGAAGCTGTTTTCCATGCCTGCGGGCGGTTCGGTGACAGCGGCTTCCATGCTGCCCATCATGCTCTTTGCCTTTGTGTATGGACCAGTGCCTGGGCTGACGGTCGGCCTGGTCTATGGTGTGATGCAGTTCCTGCTGGGCGGCTGGTTTCTCAATGTGTGGCAGATGCTGCTGGAATATCCCATCGCATTTGGCGTGTTGGGTCTGGCGGGCTTGACCTGGCAGATGAAAAACCGACGTCTGGGGCTGATCGCGGGCATGGTAGTCGCCTGTGCGGCGCGCTGGCTGTGTGCAGCGCTGGCTGGCGTGGTGTTCTGGGGGGATTTCACCAATGGCACATGGGCGGCCATTACGTATTCCGTGGGCTACAATGCGTCCTACATGCTGCCGGAGTGCATTATCTGCTGTGTTCTGGGGCTGCTGATGGGCGAACGCTTGGTGTCCGAGCTGCACAAGGTCAAGTGACATGATTTTCATGCGGACGGCTTTCCTGAATGGGAGAGCCGTTTTTGTTTTGGTACAATAGACAGGTAACAG
>CAZJOA010000117.1:0-8949 GCA_964547515.1 uncultured Faecalibacterium sp. | reverse complement strand
CAGCTTCACCCCATGCTGATCCAGAAAGCCCTCCTTGGCCAGCTGCATGGAGAGGGTCAGGCCGCTCTGTCCGCCCAGGGTGGACAGCAGGGAGTCCGGCTTCTCCTTGATGATGATGCGCCGCAGGGTCTCCAGGGTCAGCGGCTCGATGTAGATCTGGTCAGCCGAGGTGTGGTCGGTCATGATGGTGGCCGGGTTGGGGTTGACCAGCACCACCTCCAGTCCGGCGGCCTTGAGCGCCTTGCAGGCCTGCGATCCGGCGTAGTCAAACTCCGCCGCCTGGCCGATCACGATCGGGCCCGAACCAATAATCATCACTTTTTTGAGCGAAGGATTCAGCGGCATTCCTTGTTACCTCCCATCAGCGCAATAAAACGGTCGAAGAGGAAATGCGTACCGACCTTGGCGGCGGCATTGCCCGCCTGCGTCAGCCCGCCTGCCTGCGTCAGCCCACCGGTCAGCGCCGGCTGGAACTGCACGGAGAACGCCGGCATGTTCATATAGTCGATGCCCTCGCAGGTGCCGTCGTTGCGGTTGATGAAGCGCAGGGAGGCATCCGTGGGCAGGGCATCCCGATCCACCGCATAGCCGTGATTCTGGCTGGTGATGTAGCACGAACCGGTTTTCACGTCCTCAATGGGCTGATTGCCGCCGCGATGCCCACAGGGCAGCTTGACGGTCGCCGCACCCTGGCTGATGGCCAGCAGCTGATGCCCCAGGCCAATGCCGAAAACCGGCACGCGCCTGTTGCACAGCTCGCGGATCTCATTGGCGATGCGCTCCGCGTCCTCCGGGTCGCCCGCGCCGTTGGAGATGACCACGCCATCGGGCGCAAGGGACATGATCTGCTCCGCCTTGATCCCCGCCGGGACGATGCTCACCGCACAGCCGCGGCTCTCCAGCTGCTGACGGGTGTCCCCCATCGCACCCAGATCCCACAGCACCACATGGTACTTGCCCTCCTGCGCCGCAGGGATCACTTCCTGCACCGACGCGGCGGACAGGTTCACCTTGATCGTCAGGGAACGCAGCGCGGCAGCGGCCTCATCCACATTGTCGGGCTTTTCCGTCAGGATGGCGGCATTCATCACCCCGTTTTCCCGCAGATGACGGGTGATGGCGCGCGTATCCACCCCCGTCAGACAGGGGATGCCCTTTTCCTCCAGATAGGCATTGAGCGTGCCCTGGCAGCGGAAATTGCTCGGCGTGTCGCACAGCGCACGGCAGACATAGCCGCTCAGCGCGGGGGCAGGCGCGTCCTCCGACAGGGGGACAACACCATAATTGCCGATCTGCGGGAAGGTCTGGATGACGATCTGACCCGCATAGGCAGGGTCGGTCAGCGTGTCCATATACCCCACCACATTGGTGAGGAACACGGCTTCTCCCTGGGCGGACTGCACCGCACCCCGGAGAACGCCCTCATACAGCTGGCCGTCCGCCAGCAAGAGGTAGCCTTTGTTTTCCATGCTCGTTATCCTCCTGTACTTCTCTGCATTGTCAGCCGTCCCGGCGGACGGCATTGGCGTCAGGGGCATACGAAACCGATCATGTGCAAGGGCTGGTTTGCAAATTCGCCCTCGCACCCATTCTTGATTATAGCATAGTTTGTGAGCAAGAGCAAGGGGAAAGCCCGCCCCGGCTCACGAAAACTGTGAAGCGAATCAGGAGGTCGATCCTATGGAGAATCAGGGACGCATCTGTCCGCGCGGCGCGAGCTACTACACCTGGCAGACGGGTGACACGCTGCAAACCGTCGCCCATCAGGCCGGCACGACCGTACAGGCGATGCAGCTCATCAATCCGAATGTGGATTTCTCCGCCATCGCCGCCGGGACGGAGATCTGCCTGCCCAGCCAGGTCTTCACCTGCGTCAGCGGCATGGCGTATTCCGTGCGTGCGGGGGAGACCTTTACATCCATCGCGGAGGACTTCGGCATCACCCCCTACGAGCTGGCGGAACGCAATCCCGGGGTGGATCAGAACAGTCTGACCGTCGGACAGGTGCTCTGCGTGCCGTTCATGACCGGGAGCACCGGCACGGGCAGCACCGACAATCAGCCCGCCGAACCCGACACCCCCATTCTGCCCACGCCGACCGTGCCGTCCGCCCCGTCGCGCCCCACACAGCCCTCACAGCCCACGGTCAACACCTGTCCGACGGGGTACACGCGGGACTTCGTGCGCGCCGGACAGACCTATGCCGATCTGCTCCTGCGGCACAATGTCAGCTACCGTGCCATGCGCACGTCGAATCCGCGCCTGTCCCCCGGATACCTGACCGTGGGACAGAGCTACTGCGCACCGCCCACGGGCACGCGCCAGACCTGCACGGGGCTGCAAACCTACACCATCCTGCCTGGGGAGGATCTGGAGACCCTCGCCAGCGATCTGCGCACCACCAAGGGTCGCCTGCTCGCGCTGAATCCCACGCTCCTGCCCAGCGACTTTTCCTCCGGGACGGTCATCTGCATTCCGTGAGAGCTCCTGCCGTGGCGAAGGCCTTTCAGCCACGGCTTTTCATGTTCGACAGCATCGGCAAAAAGCTGCAAATCCTCGCGGAAACACCCTGCTGGCTCGGCATCATCGCGTCCATCATTGGGGCCATCGTCCTGTGGGCACAAGACAGCTATCGGCACTCCACCGCTGCCCTCGGCTTTGGTGTGCTGATCGGCGGATGCCTGGTCAGCTGGCTGTCCAGCCTTTTCATCTATGCATTCGGGCAGCTGGTGGAGGATATTCATAACATGCAAACACCATCGTGCAGCAACACACCGTTGTCAACCCCGGCAGAAGAACCGCACAACAATGATTCTGATGCTGCCATGCAGGAAAACGCAGGCTTCTATCGTCAGGGCGTAAAATCCATGGCTGACAGGGATTATTCGTTTGCCGTTCTATGTTTTCATCAGATTCCCGGCTACAAAGATGCTGATGCAAAAAAGGCCGAATGCGAAAGCCTTCGGAAATAATCCCCCCCCGTCAAAAACCCCGAAGTGACCGCATGGCCGCTCCGGGGTTTTCATTATGGCGTATAATAATTGCTGTTGCCCATGAAGCAATAGTGCTGCTGCTCGTAGGTCTTCAGCTCCCGCGCGAAGGTCAGCACCGCAAAGAGCAGGTAGAGCTTCGTTTCGCCGTCGGTCAGCTGGTAATAGTGCATCGTGTTCTCGTCGATGGACAGCTCCTGCTCGGCGAAGAGTCCGCTGGCCTTGAGCAGTTCGCCCAGGCGCGCCGCGTCGTCCACCTGCGCCGTCTTTGCCAGCGAGGTCAGGGTGAAATTCAGCATCCGCCGCGACAGGATGACCTGCATCGCCCGGCGGAAGCCATCGTCCGCCAGCAGGCGGATGATCGCCAGCGCATCGTCGTCCGCAAAGAGCGTGTTCCAGCCGTCCTCCGGCTTGCGCAGCACCACCGCGCCCACCTTGTCCCGGTAATAGAGCACATCGCGGTCATTCTCGATGACGGAGCGGTTCGCCGCGTCCTTCTGCATCGCCCGGCGGTATTTCGTCAGCGCCTCATCGAAGCTCGTGTCCGACAGGAAGTCGTAGACGGCCGCCACCACGACCTCCTGAATGCCCTCAATGGCCTTGTCGATGGCGCTGGCCGCCGGAATGCCCTGCCGCGCGGAATCCCGGCCATACAGCGCATCGATGCTCACGCCGAAGAAGTCCGCCAGAACGGGTAGCAGCGCCACATCGGGCAGGGTGACGGCGTTCTCCCACTTGGAGATGGTCTGGGGCGCGACACCCAGCAGCTCGGCCAGCGCTTCCTGGGTCAGACCGCGCTCACGGCGCAGTCGGGCGATGTTCTCAGCGATGTTCATGCGATCGCCTCCTTCTTTTGATGGCTTCATCATACCACATCCTTCCGGGGGGAATCCATCGCGCAAACAAGGAGGTTTCCGCTTATTTGGCGGATTCACGCCTCATCGAAGAGCTTCTTCAGCCGGAGTGCCGCCTGCTTGACGGCGTTTTTCTTTGCGCCGCGCAGCACCAGTTCGCTCTGGGCATCGCGCAGGTCAAGCCCCTCCAGCATCTGCTCCACCAGCTGCGCCTCCAGGGACACATCCGCCGCAGGGGCTTCCGATTCGGGCAGGACGACCTGATGGAAATCCAGAACAAGGCAGTATTCGCCCTTCTCCGTCTTCGGATTGGCACGGAGCATGCCCGCGACCTCCGCCGCCGTGCCGCGAATGGTCTTCTCATGGAGCTTGGTCAGGTCGCAGGAGCAGGAGATCAGGGTCTGGGGCAGGGTCTCGGCGATGGTCTCGACCAGCTCCGTCACCCGATAGGGGGACTCATGCACCGCCGCGACCTTCACGCCCGCAGCCATGGAAAGGAGCTTCTCGCGCAGCTCCTTCTTTTCGCGGGGGAGGAAGCCGTAAAAGGCGAATTCCCGCGTGTCAAAGCCGCTGACGGACAGGGCGCTCACCGATGCGCAGCACCCGGGAATGGGGATCACCTCGATCCCGCGCGCCACGCATGCGCTGACCAGCCCATAGCCGGGATCGGAGATGCAGGGCGTACCGGCATCGGTGGTCACGGCCACGTCGATGCCCTCCGCCAGCATGCGCTCCGCCAGCCATGCGCCCTTGCTTTCCTCATTGTGCTGATGGCAGGAGGTCAGCGGGGTGTCGATGGAAAAGACGTTCAGCAGCTTTTTGGTCACGCGGGTGTCCTCGGCGGCGATCAGGGCGACCTGCCTGAGCGTATCAATGGCACGCTGGGTCATGTCGGACAGATTGCCGATGGGCGTCGCCACCACATAGAGCGTCGGCATTATGCGTCCACCTCCAGCTTCTGCGCCACGCGGAGCTTGGCGGAACGGGCGCGGGGATTGCGTGCGACCTCCTCGTCGGTGGGAGGGACGGCACCCCTGGCCAGCACCTTGACCATCGGCTTGCGGCCGCAGGTGCAGATCGGCGCTTTCGGCGGACAGATGCACGGGTTTTGCAGCCGCTGGAAGCAGCGCTTGACCAGCCGATCCTCCAGAGAATGGAAGGTGATGACCAGAATGCGTCCGCCGGGCTTGAGGCAGTCCACAAAATCGCAGAGTGCCTTGTCCAGCGGCTCCAGCTCATCGTTCACCGCGATGCGGATGGCCTGGAATGTCCGGCGTGCGGGATGTCCATCGTCCTTGCGGCGGACGGCCTTGGGGATGGCCGCATCCACCGCATGCACCAGGTCGAAGGTCGTCTCGAAGGGCTTCTTCGCGCGGTGCTCGCAGATGATCTGCGCAATGCGTGCCGCCCACTTTTCCTCGCCGTATTCCTTGATGACACGGGCGATCTCCTTCTCCGGCCAGGTGTTGAGCAGCTTCGCCGCCGTCATGCCCTGGGTGCGATCCATGCGCATATCCAGCGGGGCATCCTCATGATAGGAGAAGCCGCGCTCCCCCACGTCCAGCTGGGGCGAGGACACGCCCAGATCCAGCAGCACGCCGTCCAGCGGCGGTGCGCCTGCCGCATTCAGCAGCGCCCTGCCATCGTGGAAGTTCCCGTGCAGGGCATGGAAGCCGGGGAATTCCTTCAGCCGCTCCGATGCGGCGGCAATGGCCGTCAGGTCGCGGTCGATGCCATAGAGCGTCGCCGTTCCGCCGGACTGACGCAGCATCGCGCCGCTGTGTCCGCCGCCGCCCAATGTCCCATCCGCATAAACGCCGTTTTCCTTCACGTTCATCCATTCCAGGACTTCATTGAGCAGCACCGGCTCGTGGATGAATTCCATGCTGATCTTCCTCCGTTATTCCGCAAGCACATAGGGGATGAGGTCGTCCATGATGGCGCGGTAGCCCTCCTCCCGGATGTGCATGCCCTCGATGGTGTATTCGGCGCGAAGCCGTCCCTGCGCGTCCTTCAGCGCACGGTTGACATCGATGTACCGCTGCCCGTGCCGCTGGGCAAGCTGCTGCACCAGCGCATTGGCGGCATCGATCTTCTCATTCGTGCGGATGCGGAGGCAGGGCTTCATGCTCTCCGCCGCCGCGTCGTCATTGACGGGGTAATAGGCCATCAGCAGCAGCTCCACACCGGGGACGCACTGCTCGATCCGGGTGATGATCGCGTCATAGCGCGCCATGACCTCCGTCAGGGGGAGGGTCGGGTCGCTCAGGTCATTCGTGCCGATGTTGATGAACACCCTGCGCGGCATGAGGTCGGTGACACACACATCCAGATGCGCCAGCAATTCGCGGGTCACGAAGCCGCCGATGCCCCGGTTGTACACCACCGTGTCCACCCCGCGCTCGCGCAGGAGCTTGTCCACCGGGAACATCTCCATCAGCGACGAACCCGCAAAGACGATCTGCCCCTTCTGTGCCGCCTGATTGGCAATGCGGTAGCGTTCCAGCTTTTCGGCCTTGTCCATGGTCAGTTCCTTTCCGGCGGACTTCACCGCCACGCCAGGTGCAATTCCGTCCGCAGTGCTCCGGCGAAATACAGCGAACCCGCCGCGACGATCACGCCGTCCTCACCGGCCAGCATTTTCGCCCTTTGCAGACCCTCCGCCAGGGTGACGGCGGGGGTCGCGTGTCCCCCGCAGGCATTCAGCCGCCCGGCGTATTCCTCCGCCGGCATCGCTCGCGGCGTATCCGGTGTCACCGTCACGATCTCCCGCGCGATATGCACCATCTGCCCCAGCATGTCGCTTTGCAGCTTGTCCGCCAGCACGCCCGTCAGCAAGACCCGCGGCCGATCCGACAAAAAGTGATCCACATACTGCACCAGCGCGTCCACCCCCTGGGGATTGTGCGCCCCGTCGATGAGCACATTGCCGCACCATTCCAGCCGCGCCGGCCAGAGGGTGTCCGCCAGACCCTGACGAACGGCGGCATCCGGCAATTCCGTCCCCTGCGAACGCAGCACCTCCACCAGTGCCAGCACCGTCAGCGCATTCCGCTGCTGATACGCCCCCGGCAGGCCGATGCGCACATCGTCCCAGCTTTTCGTCAGCCGATAGGTCACGGTCGACCCATGCAGGTCAGCCGCCGCATGCACGATGGCGCTTTCGTCCAGCTGGATCAACGGCGCATGGCGCATACGGGCGATGTCGGCGAAGACACGGCGGACGCTCTCCTGCGCGGGATAGCACACCACGGGGGTGTCCCGCTTGATGATGCCCGCCTTTTCCGCCGCGATTTGTTCGAGGGTGTCCCCCAGAAAGCCCATGTGATCCAGGCCGATGGCGGCGATGGCACACGCCACGGGATGCACCACATTGGTGGGGTCAAGCCGTCCGCCCATGCCGACCTCGACGACGGCGAAGTCGCAGTCCTCCCCGTCGAAGGCCGCCAGTGCCAATGCCGTCCCCATCTCAAAGGGGGTGGCGTATTCCCCCTGGGCGCGAAGGGCTTCCACCGCATCCAGCAGCGGCGTGCCGTACTTCACCATCAGCGTATCCGTCAGCGGAACGCCATTCAGGCGAATGCGCTCCTGATAATGCTGCAAAAAGGGCGATGTGTACAGCCCCACGCGGTATCCCGCCGCCTTGAGCACACCGGCGAGCATCGCGCAGGTGCTGCCCTTGCCATTCGTGCCCGCCACATGGATGCAGGGTGTCTTCATCGTGACACCCATATGCGCCAGCATCGCCAGCACATGGGGATTCCCCGGTGCATTCTCCTCCGCGGATACCGGCGCTGCCGCCGCCTTGCTGCCCAACTGATAGCTGCCATGGATCGCGTCGATCACCTGCTGTGCCGTCAGCATCATCCTGCCTCCCCGCTTGTCATTCGCTTCATTCCATTATACCATAGCCGGACGATTGTTGCAATCCTGCACGAAAATCAAAAGCGGCACGACCGGTGGGGGTCATGCCGCAATATCGGTTACATGGATGCCTTCAGCTCCGCGATGCGTGCCGCGACCTGCTCCAGCTTCTGCTGATTCAGCGCCAGCTTGGCCTTCTCCTGCTCCACCAGGGCCGCAGGGGCTTTCGCCACGAAGCCCGCATTGTTCAGCTTGCCATTCGCGCGGGCGATCTCCTTCTCCAGGTTGTCGGACTCCTTCTGGAGGCGCGCGATCTCCTTGTCGAAGTCCACCAGATCCCCTAGGGGGATGTAGATGGTGGCCGCGACCGTCACGGCGGACACGGTCTTCTCGCTGCCGATCTGATCCGCAGCGGCAACAGCCGTCTCGCTCGCACCGGCCAGACGCCGGAAGTACATATCCGCATGCGCCAGCGTGTCAGCCCAGCCCTCGTTCGCCACGAACATCATGCGCGTGCGCTTCGACGGCGCGACGTTCATCTCGCTGCGCAGGTTGCGGATGATGCGGATCATCTCGATCACGCCGTTCATCTGCTTTTCGTCCGCCGGGAAGTCCAGCTCGGGCTTGATCTCCGGCCAGGATGCCAGCATCAGGAAGCCATTCGCGCCGGGCAGGGACTTGTACACCTGCTCGGTCAGGAAGGGCATGAAGGGATGGAGCAGCTTCAGCAGACCCTCCAGCACATAGAGCAGCACACCCTGCACGGCCTTCTTGGCGGCCTCGTCCTCGCCGTTCAGGCGGGACTTCGCCAGCTCGATATACCAGTCGCAGAACTCGCTCCACGCGAAGTCGTAGATGCGGTTCGCCGCCAGACCGAATTCGCCCTCCTCCATGTTCGCGGAGATCTGTCGCGCCGCGTCCTGGAAGCGGGTCAGAATCCACTTGTCCGCCGTGGTGAGCATATCAGGCTGCATGTCCACATGTCCGGTGACGTTCATCAGCACGAAACGGCTGGCGTTCCACACCTTGTTGGCAAAGTTGCGGGCGGACTCCACCTTCGTCTCGGAATAGCGCGTGTCGTTTCCGGGGGACACGCCCATGACCAGGGAGAAGCGCAGCGCATCCGCGCCATACTTGTCGATGACCTCCAGCGGGTCGACACCATTCCCCAGCGACTTGGACATCTTCCGACCCAGCTCATCGCGCACCAGACCATGGATCAGCACGGTCTTGAAGGGCGT
>CAZJOA010000116.1:6284-9024 GCA_964547515.1 uncultured Faecalibacterium sp. | reverse complement strand
GAATTGAGATACTGCCGCCCTATATGCGCGGGAAAATGCCAATGATGAATTGCGGCCTGTGCATGGAAATAGGGCGTCTGCCGTCCCGAACGAACAGGCAAAACAAACCAAATTCATCATTCCTCATTCCTAATTCATCATTCGACAAATCCAATTCTGGTGAAGGTTCGAAGGAGGACAACGAAGTGGCTGCATACAAGCGAATTATCCTCAAGCTGTCCGGTGAGGCGCTCAAGTCCGGCAGCGACCTGTTTGATTTCGCCAAGGTGCGCGAAACGGCAGAGATCATCCGCCGGATCACCGAAATGGGCATCGAGGTGGGTGTCGTCATCGGCGCGGGCAATATCTGGCGTGGACGTCAGGGCCCTGCGGCGCATATGGATGCCGTGACGGCTGACCAGATGGGCATGCTGGGCACGGTCATCAACTGCCTGTGCATGGCGGACGCCATCCGTCAGGCGGGCGTGGATGCGGTGGTGCAGTCCGCCGTGGATATGAACCGCTTCTGCGAGCCGTTCAATGCCATGGCGGCGCGCCGTCACCTGTCGGAGGGCCGCGTGGTGCTCTTCGCGGCGGGCAGCGGCAACCCCTTCTTCTCCACCGATACCGCCGTGGCGCTGCGTGCCATCGAGATGCAGGCCGATGCCATCATGATGGCCAAGAACATCGACGGCGTTTATACCGCTGACCCCCTGGTGGATGCGTCCGCGACCCTCATCAAGGACATCACCTATCGCGAGGCGCTCAACCGTGGCCTGAAGGTCATGGACGCGGCGGCTTTCGCCCTCTGCGCGGAGAACGCCGTCCCCATGGTGCGCGTCTTCGGCCTGAATGACCCGGAGAACCTCGTCCGCGTCCTCCAGGGCGATGATATGGGCACTTTCGTTCATCCCTAAAGGGAGGCCATGATGAATGAGGAATGAGGAATGATGAATTATGAATTGAAAGTGTTCTGCCCGCTGCTGTCAGCGCAGTCTCTCAATTCCTCATTCATAATTTCTTTCACGCCATCTTGCCTTTTTTGCAAAAACAAGTTACAATAGAGTCAGCATTGATCCCCCAGAACAAGGAGGTTGTTTTATGTCTTGCAAGGAGATCCTGGATCAGGCCAAGACCAAGATGGACAAGACCATCGTGGTGCTGCAAAACAACATGCAGGCCATCCGCGCCGGCCGCGCGAACCCCAAGCTGCTGGATCGCATCACCGTCGATTATTACGGCACGCCCACGCCCCTGAATCAGATCGGCAATGTCACCGTGCCCGAAGCGCGCATGATGGTCATCAAGCCGTGGGAAAAGAACATGCTCAAGGCCATCGAGAAGGCCATCCAGACCAGCGATCTGGGCCTGAATCCCAACAACGACGGCGAAGTCATCCGGCTGATCTTCCCCGAGCTGAACGCCGAGCGCCGCAAGGACCTGACCAAGCAGGTCAAGAAGGGTGCCGAGGACGCCAAGGTCGCCGTGCGCTCCATCCGCCGCGATGCCATCGAGCAGGTCAAGAAGCTCAAGAAGGACTCCCTCATCACCGAGGACGATCAGCATAAGGCCGAGGAAGATGCCCAGAAGCTGACCGATAAGGCCATCAAGGAGATCGATGCCGTCGCCGCCGCCAAGGAAAAGGAGATCATGGAGGTCTGATTTCCATGGCTGATTGGGCATCCCTCCTGGGGCTGCCGCTGGATATGGCGCTCCCCATCACCCGCGCCTGGGGCTGCGAACCCCGGGTGCTTGTTACCCGTGCGCCCAATCGCCGCGGTGAGGCTGATCCTCCCGCCCGCGACGGCACGCTGCGTGTCATCCGCGCCCGCGAGGGGGAACTGACCGTCAGCGCCTTCCAGGACGGCGCACCCCGAACAGAATGAACGCAGGCAGGCGCGTGGGCTTCCGCGAGGGGCTGCGAGTCTGCCTTTTTTGAGGTTGCTATGGGTATTTTTATGCAGAAGCGCCATTATGTCCCCCGCGTCCGGGCGGACTTCGCCAGGCTGCCCCGTCATGTGGGCATCATCATGGATGGCAATGGCCGCTGGGCCAAGAAGCACAAGCTCAATGTCGCCATGGGGCATCGTCAGGGCGTGGAGACCCTGCGCGAGATCATCCGCCATACCGATGATCTCAGGATCGAGGCGCTGACCATCTACGCCTTCTCCACGGAGAACTGGAACCGCTCCCGCGAGGAGGTCGCTGCCCTCATGCAGCTCATTCTGGATTTCTTCAAATCCGAGATCGATGAGCTGGACGAGAAGAACGTGCGCATTCTCATCCTGGGCGAGAAGGACGTTTTCCCGCAGAAGCAGCGGGATGTGCTGATCGAGGCGGAACGCCGCACGGCTGACAACACCGGGCTGACGCTGAATATCTGCCTGAACTACGGCGGACGCGCGGAGCTGGTGCGTGCGGCGAAGGCCATCGTGGAGGACGTGCAAGGCGGACGGCTCTCCCTGGCCGATGTGGACGAAACGACCATCGCCGACCGCCTCTACACCGCCGGTCAGCCCGATGTGGATCTGATGATCCGCACCAGCGGCGAAATGCGCCTGTCGAACTTCCTGCTGTATCAGTGCGCCTACGCGGAATTCCTGTTCCCCAAGGTGCTCTGGCCGGATTTCACCGTGCAGGACTATGATGAGGCGCTCATGGCCTACGGCGGACGGGAACGGCGATTCGGCGGAAGATCCAAATGAATGATGAATGAGGAAGCGTGCGGAAATGAATGAGGAATGAGGAATTAGGAATGATG
>CAZJOA010000116.1:0-6184 GCA_964547515.1 uncultured Faecalibacterium sp. | reverse complement strand
GTTGTCTCCGATTCGACAGATAAGGAGTGAAGGATATGAAGCAGAGAACGATCACAGCGATCATCATGGCGAGCGTGGCCATCGCGCTGCTGGCCATCGGCGGTGTGGTGCTGGCGGCGGGCATCGTGGCCATCATCTGCTTTGCGGTGTATGAGGAATACAGCGTGCTGACAAAGGCGGGGCATCATCCGGTGTCCTGGCCGACCTGGACGGGCATGGCGCTGAGCGTGCCGCTGCTGGCACTGGGCGGATCGAAGCTGCTGATCGCCGTGGCCATTGGCGTGGCACTGCTGACGGTGATGTGCGTCGTGTTCCGTCCCGACCCGAAGCTGGAGGATGTCTGCTACAGCCTGCTGCCCTTCGTGTCGGTGGTGCTGCCGGGCATGGCCATGCTCGCGCTGACGGGCATCCGCCCCAAGTCTGTCCAGCTGACGTATATGGCGCTGATGATCGTCATCCCCTGCGTGGGGGACATCTTCGCCCTGTATGTGGGCACGACCCTGCACGGGCCGAAGCTCTGCCCCGCCGTCAGCCCCAACAAGACCATCTCCGGCGCGGTGGGCGGCCTGATCGGCAGCCTCCTGGCGGCACTCCTGGTGGGCGGCTGCGCGTGGATGCTGGCCGTCAATTCCCGTGAGGTGCTGCCCGCCTGGGGACATTACATCCTCCTGGGACTCATCGGCGGTGCGGCCGGTCAGCTGGGCGACCTGTTCGCCTCGCTCATCAAGCGGCACTGCGGTGTCAAGGATTTCTCCAACCTGTTCCCCGGTCACGGCGGCATGATGGATCGGCTGGACAGCGTGCTTTTCATGGCCGTCATCGTTTTCTGCTATCGCATGCTTGTGGCGCTGTGACGGCGCATACCATGATAAGGGGGATTCACCATGCAGACGATCTCCATCCTCGGCTCGACCGGCTCCATCGGCACGCAGGCCTTGCAGCTCGTGGCGCTCCACCCGGAGCGCTTCCGCGTCGTCGCCATGACCGCCCACAGCAACAAGGCGCTCTTCTTTGAGCAGGTGCGTACCTTCCGCCCCGAAATGGCCGGGCTGACTCAGCCCATCCCGATGGAGGAGATCCCTGCCGATCTGCGCTTCTGCAGGTGGGTCATGGGCAAGGAAGCCCTGCATGCCGCCGCGGCGGAAGTCCCCGCCGACATGGTGCTGGTCAGCGTGGTGGGCATCGTCGGGCTGCAAAGCGTGATGGATGCGCTGACGGCGGGTCGTCAGGTGCTGCTGGCGAACAAGGAAGCGCTGGTCACGGGCGGACAAATGGTGATGGACGCGGCCCGGCGCATCGGCAAGCCCCTTTTGCCGGTGGACAGCGAGCACAGCGCCATCTTCCAGTGCTTGCAGGGTGCGGCGGGGAATCAGCCGGTGAAGCTGCTGCTGACGGCATCCGGCGGCCCCTTCCGCACATGGGACAGGGAACGCATCGACCGCGCCACCCGCCAGGAGGCGCTCAATCACCCCAACTGGAGCATGGGCGCGAAGATCACCGTTGATTCGGCCTCCATGTTCAACAAGGCGCTGGAGATCATCGAGGCACGCTGGCTCTTCGACATGCCGCAGGAGAAGATCGAGGTCGTGGTGCATCCGCAGAGCATCATTCACAGCGCGGTGGAATTCGCTGACGGCGCGGTCATCGCGCAGCTGGGCGTGCCGGACATGCGCGTGCCCATCCAGTACGCCATGTCCTACCCGGAACGCCTGTCCACCGGTTCGAAGCCCCTCGACCTCTTCACCCTGGGGCAGCTGACCTTCGAGCGCGGGGACGAAAACCGCTTCCCGGCGCTGCGCATCGTCAGGGAATGCCTGCGTGCCGGCGGCGCGGCATGCACCATCCTCAACGGCGCGAATGAGGCGGCAGTGGCGGCGTTCCTGGCGGAGAAGATCCCGTTTGGCGGCATCACCCGATTGGTGGAGACCGCCCTCGACCGCCTGGGTGACATGCCCGCCGACACCCTGGAGGACATCTTCCGGGCGGATCGGGAGGCAAGGAGGGTCGTTCGGGAGGGGCTGTGAACGCGGGAGCATGCCGGCCTGAAGTCCGGCTCACGCAATCGCGAGAAAGGGTCGAAGACCCCCTCGTCATGGTCGGACTGTCGTCCGACAACTTCCTCGGGGGGCGACCCGCTCGTCAGGCAAGCGCGACCTTATATCGGCCTGTGTCGGGGAAAAATCCCCGCCCCAGGCTTCGCGGCGCGATTGCAAGCAATCCCAATTCCTCATTCCTCATTATGTAAAAAGCGGTGAGTCAGCATGTATGTATTGATCGGCATCCTCCTACTGGGCATCCTCATTGCGGTGCATGAGTTCGGGCACTTCATCGCGGCGCGCATCAGCGGCATCGAGGTGATGGAGTTCGCCATCGGGATGGGCCCGAAGCTCGTCGGGTGGACGGGGAAGTCCGGGACGAAATTCTCCCTGCGGTGCATTCCGCTGGGAGGCTTTTGCGCATTTTACGGCGAGGACGATGTGGAGGGCAAGACCCAGGACGATCCCCGCGCGTATGCCAGGCAGAACGTCTGGAAGCGCATCTTCACCGTGGCCATGGGCCCGATGATGAACTTCGTCCTGGCCTTTGCGGTTTCGCTGGCGTTCTATTGGAGCAGCGGGCTGCTGGAGGTCATCCCCGTGGTGGACACGGTGGACGCCGGTGCACCGGCGGCTGTGGCGGGCATTCAGCCGGGGGATACCCTCATCGGGGTGGACGGCGTGGACTATTCCGATCGTCCGACGGCTGACATTCAGACCGCGCTGAACACGGCGGACACGGCGGACGTGACCGTGCTGCGCGGCGGGGAGGAGCTCACCTTCACGCTGGACAAGGTGTGGAATGCGAACAGCGGCCGCTATGTGATCGGTATCCTGTTTGGACAGAAGGCCACCGCGCTGCCCTTTGATGTCGCGGTGAAGGCCGCATGGAGCTACTGCGTACAGGCGGGCACGGCGGTGTTCGATGCCCTGAGCGGACTGTTCACAGACCCGGAGGTGCGCGATCAGGTGTCCGGACCGGTGGGCGCAGTGGCGGTGGTGTCCGAGGCCGTCAGGAATGATGGCTTCGAGGCGTTCATCAGCCTGCTCGTCATGATTAGCGTCAACCTGGGCATCATGAACCTGCTGCCCATCCCCGGCCTGGACGGCAGCCGCATCGTCTTCCACCTCATCGAGGCCGTGCGCGGCAAGCCCATCAAGCCCGAACGGGAAGCCATGGTGCATCTCATCGGCATGGTGTTCCTCTTCGGGCTGATGATCTTCTTCACGTTCAAGGACGTGATCCGGCTGATCTCGTGACCGATGTACCGACACAAAGGAGGCCTCCCCATGCACATGACCCGTGAAGTCCATCTGGGCGGATTGACCCTGGGCGGCAGCAATCCCATCTGGGTGCAGTCCATGACCAACACCGACACGCGCGATGCCAAGGCGACCCTGGAGCAGATCCGCGCTCTGGCGGACGCGGGCTGCGATATTGTCCGCTGCTCCGTCTATGACGAGGCCTGCGCCCAGGCCATCCGCACCATTGTGGATGCGTCTCCCGTGCCCATCGTGGCGGACATCCACTTCAACCACCGCCTCGCCATCGCGGCGGCGGAAAACGGCGTCCACAAGCTCCGCATCAACCCCGGCAACATCGGCGGGGAAGCCAATGTCCGCGAGCTCGCCGCAGCCGCCAGGGCACATCACATCCCCATCCGCATCGGCGTGAACACCGGGTCGATCGAGAAGGACATCCTCGCCCGATACGGCGGGCCCTGCGCCGAGGGGCTGGTGGAAAGCGCCCTCACCCATGCCCGCATGCTGGAGAAGGTCGGCTTTGAGGACATCGTCCTGAGCATGAAGGCCTCCGATGCCCGCCTGACCATCGAGACCTATCAGCTGGCGGCGGACAAATGCGATTATCCGCTCCATGTGGGGGTGACGGAGGCGGGTCTGCCCG
This sequence comes from uncultured Faecalibacterium sp., assembly GCA_964547515.1. Lineage (GTDB taxonomy): Bacteria > Bacillota > Clostridia > Christensenellales > Aristaeellaceae > UBA11524. Next base: position 2,242 of record CAZJOA010000116.1, on the reverse strand, counting down.
GACAGGGCACGATCAAGAGCGCCATCGGCATCGGCGCACTCCTTGCGCAGGGCATCGGCGACACCATCCGCGTCAGCCTGACCGGTTCGCCCATCCCCGAGGCCAAGGCCGCCTGGGACATCCTCCGCGCCCTGAATCTCCGCACACAGGGCGTTCAGCTGGTGTCCTGCCCCACCTGCGGACGCACCTGCATCGACGTGGCGGGCATCGCCCAGCGCGTGGAGGAGGAGCTGTCCGACATCCGCGTCCCGCTGAAGGTGGCCGTCATGGGCTGCGTGGTCAATGGGCCGGGTGAGGCGCGTGAGGCGGACGTGGGCATGGCCGGCGGCAAGAAGGGCGGCGTGCTCTTCATCAAGGGACAGGAGCCCATCGGGGTGGAGGACGACCTCGCCGGGGCGCTGATCCGCGTGGCAAGGCAGATCGCGGAGGAGAGGGAAGCACATACATAAGAGAAAGAAGGAAGAAGCCGTGGAGCGAATTGGACGAATCGAACCTCGTATTGCTGAATTGCTGGATCGACCGGAATTGGCGGATAAGCCCATTTTTCTGGGTGAAACGAATATTGCACATATGCAGACATCCCATCCGGAAGATTACGAAAAGTATGGCGAACACATCGCTCGGATCATCAGCGAACCGGATTATGTTTGCACAAACCGGAAAGATGATTCTATCGAATATGTCAAGGAATTTCTCCTCCATGGAGAATATGTGAAGGTTGCTGTCCGCGTAAGCGCGGGAGGCAGGTTCTTTGCCCGTTCGCTATATACGCTCAATCGTCAGCGCACGTTGAACTTTATTGCAAAAGGAATTTTAAAAAAGACTTGACAGACGTGCAGGAATAAACTATAATGAAGGTGCATAAGATGCAGTGCAGGCACTGAGGACGGAACGGGCAGCCGTCGCCCTTGTTAGGAGATGCGGGAAACGTCACCCCGCCTTGCCTGTACACGAAGGTCGCTGACAGGCGGCCTTTTGTGTTATCTGCAAACATTTTGGAACACGTTCAGAAAGCCCATCGGGCAAAAATGCAGGAAAGGAGTCCCCCGCATGAGCTACGAAGACCTGCTCGGCCTGATCTATGCCGAATTGCCCCATTTGAAGGGGCAGCTGCACGCGCCCAAGGTCGTCTACGTCCGCGCACAGGGCAAGGTGTACATCACCTTTGCGTCCGACACGCTGGTGGAGGAGGCCTCCTTCCTGCGGATGGAACGCATTCTGCGCCGCGCCTTCCCCCAGAAGCCCCTGGCACTGCGCGTCGTGTCCCCCGGCCTCAAGGACGACTTCCGCAGCAATATCAGCGCCTATAAGCCCGTCCTGACCGACTTCCTCAAGCGCAATTATCCTGCCTCCGTCTCCTGGATGGAGCAGATCGACTGGCGCTGCGCGGACGATCACATCACGCTGACCTTCCCCGATGCCTTCAGCATGACCTACATGGCCCGGCAGAACGTGGCACAGCGTCTGTCCCAGGCGGTGCGGGACATCTTCTCGCTGGATATGCGCGTGGAGCTGAGCGTGGCGGGGGATCAGGAGCAGCGCCTGGAGGAGCTGCGGGCGGAGAAGGAGAAGGAACAGGCCGTGGCGATCACGGCGGAGGAGCTGGTGGCACGCTACGGGGGGAGTCAGCCCAGGGCGGAACGGGTCGAAAGTGCCGGGAAGAAGGAGCGGAAGCCGCGGGAGAAGAAGAGCGATGCGGAACGTGCCGCCGAGGCCGAGGCCGCTGCCGTTGCCGCCGCCGCAGAAGAACAGAAGCGCAAGGACGAAGCGCCCGTCCCCCAAATGACCAACAACGCCATCGGCAAGCCCATCCTCGGACGCGCCGTGGCCGATCACCCCATCGAAATGAAGGAGCTGACCTCCGACGCGGGGCTGGTCGTGGTGCAGGGCGACATCTTCAAGCTGGAAACAAAGGAGCTCAAGGGCGGCGAAATGCTCCTGGTCACCTTTGCCGTCACGGATTATACATCGTCCATCCTCTGCAAGAGCTTCTTCCGCTTCCGGCGCAATCCCTTCGGCCGCAAGCGCAATGAGGACGAGCCCCTGCCCCCCATCACCGAGGAGGAGCGCAAGGCCGTCATGGACAAGGTCGATCAGATCAAGCTGGGCATGAATGTCAAGGTGCGCGGCGAATGCATGTATGACAATTACGCCCATGAGCTGTCCATCACCGTGCGCGATATGGTGCCCATGGAGCGCATCGAGCGCGAGGACACCGCCGAGGAAAAGCGCATCGAGCTGC
>CAZJOA010000115.1:0-9060 GCA_964547515.1 uncultured Faecalibacterium sp. | reverse complement strand
CGGTCTGGGACGGCTCATCGGCGGATTCTTCCGCCGACCCCGCATCCGGAATGAGGAATGAGGAATTGAGATGGTGGGGCGGCATCGTCCGCCGCTTCCGTCTCCTGTCAGCGGTCATCTATCGGACGGAAGCGCTGCATCCCCCAGGGAGGTGAAACGGCATGGGAGCAGCACCGTCCGGACAGACGATAGAGCAACATCATTAAGGAGGAAACATCATGACACATCGCACGCATCTGCTGCGCCGGGTGTTCGCATTCACCCTGGCGGCAGTGATGGCCGTTTCCATGGCGGGATCAGCCCTGGCCGCGGAAACGAAGGAATGGAAATTCATGTCCGACTACAGCAGCCGTGACGATGCCTTTGCCGCGGCAGAGGCCATCGAGCTGCAAATGAACGAAGAAGGCATGATCCTGCTCAAGAATCAGAGCAATGCCCTCCCTATCGCCCGGGACAGCGCTATCACCATCTTCGGTGAGGACGGTGCGGACTATCAGGCCGCGCTGACCGACGGCGGCTTCACCATGGTGAACCCTCATGTGCTCTCCGGCGACGCGGTGACATCGGACACCTATGGCGTCCAGTCCATCACCCGGGAGCAGGAGCAGAGCCTGACCTTCTACGGCGACGTGGGCATTGTCTGCATCGACCGTGACGGCATCTCCGAGGGTCAGGACGCCAAGGAGAACTGGGGCTATGTGGCGGACGAGATCTTCACCGAGGGCGGAGAATTCGCCCATGAAGCCCTCGTCACCATCGACGGCGTGGCCTATCAGCATCAGCTGATGCCCACCAGCACCGAGCTGGCACTGGTGCAGTACGCCATCGACCACTGCCGCAAGGTCATCATCCTGGTGGGTGCTGCCAACACCATGGAGCTGGATGCCTTCGAGAAGAATGAGGACGTGGACGCGATCATGTGGGTCGGCCAGTATGGCGACAACGGCCTGAAGGCGCTGCCCAAGCTCCTCAGCGGCGAGGTATCCCCCTCCGGCAAGACTGCTGATTTCTTCGAGGCGGACTTCACTGCTGATCCCACCTGGTATAACTACGGCGACTACAGTCAGGTGCTGGACAGCGATGCCTACAAGGCGCTGGCGGCGGAGAACGGCATGACCGCCTTGACCCACAACTGGCTCCAGGAATACGACGCGGAAAGTGGCGAATGGGTCAGCCATGTCTGGGAGGCCAAGGCGAATCGGTCTAGCGGCTTCGGCGGCGGTTCCGGCGGCGGCACCAGCAATGCCGGTCTGCCCATCGTGGCCTATGAGGAAGGCATCTACAACGGCTACAAGTACTACGAGACGGCGTATGTGGATGGCTACATCACCGACTGGAGCAAGGCCGTGACCTATCCCTTCGGCTATGGCCTGAGCTACACCACCTTCGACTGGGAGCTGGTCTCCGTGGACGACAGCCTGTGGCAGGAGCTGGCGGCACAGGAGGGCGTGTACGCCCCCGATTGGACGGGCGAGAACTGCTGGACGATCACCGCGAAGGTGAAGGTCACCAACACCGGCAGCGTGCCCGGCAAGGACGTGGTGGAGGCCTACTTCCATGCGCCCTACATCTCCGGCGGCATCGCCAAGGCGGAGGTCAGCCTGGTGGGCTTCGAGAAGACCCGCACGCTGAACCCCGGCGAGTCCGAGGTGCTGACCATCACCCTCAACCTGGAGGACATGGCCTCCTTCGACTACAACGATGCCAATGCCAACGGCAAGTCCACCTATGAGTTCGATGCCAATGACGGCATGGCGGCGTTCGGCGCGTCCAGTGCCAGCTATGAGCTGCGCTTCCAGAAGGACTCCCATACCCCCGTGCTTGTCCACACCCTTGACGCCCTCAAGGCGGACATCACCCTGGATCAGGATGACTTCAGCGGCAACGACGTCAAGAACATCCTCTCCCAGGACAATATCTACAACACCCTGGGCTTCGACTACAAGGGCGAAGGCAGCAAGGATGACGCCGCCAGCTTCCAGACCCTGGAGGAGAGCGGCATGATCGTCCAGCTGTCCCGTGACGATTATGAGGGCACCCACCCCAAGAACACCCCCTTCTATGCCGAGACCCTGCGCCGCAGCGACTACTACTTCTACTTCATCGAGTCCTGGCAGACCTATGATGCTGACGTGGGCGGCAGCGACAGTGCCTACTTCAACGAGGGCTATGCCAACGGTGAAGGCGAGACCGCCATGTACAACCTGGATAACGAGCTGGTCGCGGCCGGTCTGGGCGCGGCGGAAATGTGGATGGTGACGGCGGAGAACTTCGCCGCTCTGACCAACCCGCGCGGCGAGGACGGCGTGGCCTGGACACAGGTGGAGAACGACGGCGCGACCGGCACCTCCTGGAACAGCTCGGGTGACGTGCAGGATCTGGCCAATGCCACCCTGCCCACCATCATGTGGCGTGACATGCTGGGCATCGCCCTGTGGGGCAATGAGGGTCAGCAGGTGTACACCTATGATCCCGCTGCCACCGAGAACAGCGAAGCGACCCACACCACCTGTATCGCCGAATTCGACGGCAAGACCGGCTGGGAATGCTGGAACATCTTCATCAACCAGCTGGAGTTTGACACGCTGAAGCATGTCGTGTCCTACTGCGGCTATTCCACCGACATCTCCAACATCCGCAAGAACTTCACCATGGATGCCGATGGCCCGCGTCATTGGCCTGACACCGCCTACAACTGGGGCAGCGAGCCCACCGTGGCTGCCACCTGGAACAAGGAGCTGGCCTTCCAGGTCGGCGTGGCCTACGCCAATATCGGCCGCTGGGGCGATATGGACGTCTGGCAGGGCCCGGGCGCGAACATCCACCGCTCCCACTTCCTCGGCCGCTTTGACGACTATATGTCCTCCGACGGCATCCACGGCGGTTACATGACCGCCGCCATGGTCGCGGGCGCTGAATCCCGCGGCGCGCTGACCTGCCCCAAGCATGGCATCCTCAACGATCAGGAGACCGATCGTCAGGGCGTGCGCACCTACGTCAACGAGCAGGCTGCCCGTGAAGGCGCTTTCCGCATCTTCCAGATGTGCATGCAGGAGGGCGGCTGCGGCGAAATGATGAACTCCCTGGCTGCCGTGGGCGAGATCGATGCCTCTGACAACATTGCCCTGCAGAAGGTCATCTACGACGAGTGGGGCTGGGACGGCTTCATCGTCACCGATGGCTATGACGGCGCGAGCTTCTACCTGCCCATCGACGTGCTGGTCCGCTCCTACGTCAACCCCATGGGTCATGTGAACATCTTCACCAATGCCCAGGCGAACCTCTCCGGCAAGTGGTATGGCGACGGTGTGTACACCGCTGCGTCCTGCGCCGGCACGACCTATCCGGACGAAAAGCCTGAGGATGCGGTGCTCAACTACAACCAGTGGTACTACGTCCGCATCCAGGCCATGCGCCTGCTGTATCGTCAGCTGTATTCCAGCATCTCCTCCAACGGCATCGATACCTTCGATTGGACGGAGGGCAGCGGCATGGGTCTTCACTATGTCATTCCCTACGAGGAGAAGTACCTGTCCATCGAGGGCAACAGCCTGACGCTGGAAGCCAATCAGGGTCAGAAGACCACGCTGGACGTGTCCGTCCCCGAATTCGAGGATTGGGCGGCCTTCGACGTGAACTACTCCGTGGATGTCAACGCGGGTGACGGCCGGCTGCCCGACGGGCTGACCCTGAGCGCCGACGGCGTGATCTCCGGCACACCCACCGCTTCGGGCATCTACAGCGTGACCATCCAGGCCTCCATCGACAATGGCCGCAAGACCTCCGGGCAGATCCCCTTCACCCTCGTGGTGGAGTCCTCCTGGAGCTGCGATGAGGACTTGACCGATGACCTCTCCGCCGCGAAGGTCGGCAAGGCCTTCTCCGGCTATGGCGCCATTGTCTATGCGCCCCCGGCTGCCGAGACCGCGCAGGATGCCAGCTTCGGCGGTATGGGCGGCATGGGCGGCTTCGGCGGCAGCGGCGGCGGCAGTGCCACGCCCACCTACACCTACGAGCTGGCGGAGGGTTCGAAGCTGCCCGCCGGTCTGACCCTGTGCAGTGACGGCACCATCATCGGCACGCCCGAGCACAGCGGCCACTACGAGGTGACCATCAACGCCATGACCACCGAAACGGTCTACTCGGTGCAGTTCGCCAGCAGCTACACCAAGGACGTGGTGGAGAACACCATCGTCCTGGACATTGACATTGAGCCTTAATGACAACGGGGCGGAGGGGGTTCGCTCTCCGCCCCACCCCTTCAATTTGATTAGGAATTATGAATTAGGAATTAGGAATTTAGTTTGTGAACTGCTGCGGATGCCTCCAAGGGGGTAGGGAAAACAGCAAGCCACCGCTATTGGCATAGACATTCTAAATTCCTAATTCATAATTCCTAATTCATAATTTGGAAAAAGAAAGTAGGGTTTACATGAACGCAAGGAATGGTAAGCGTTTCGCTGCTCTTTTGATGATGCTGTTCGCGCTGTGCATGCTGACGGCGTGCAGCAAGACCGACACGAAGTCATCCGCACCGACGGAAGCGCCCACGGCCACCGCCGCCCCCGCGCTGCACAGCGTCACCTTTGACATGAACGATGGTACGGGGACGCTGGCGGACAGTCAGACAGTCGCTGATCGCGACGTGGCCGAAGAGCCGTCCGCCCCCGCGCGGGAGAACCACCGCTTCATCGGGTGGTATGCCGATCAGGCGTGTACCAGGGCGGCGGACTTTGAATACGAGATCACGGCGGATATGGTCTACTACGCCGGCTGGGAAAAGACGGCAGCGGTGATGACGTATCTGTACAACGACGGCACGGAGAACGCCTTCCGCCAGGATACGGTGTCCCTGGGCAGTGCGCCCATCGAACCGACCCGCCTGCCGGAGCGCGAGGGTTTCCTCTTCGATGCCTGGTACGGCGATGCGGCCTGCACAGCGCCGTTTGACTTCACCGCCGCGCTGACGGCGGACACCGCGGCCTATGCCGGGTGGAAGGAGGATGACGGCTCTTCCGTGTTGGTGACGTACATGTGGAACTACGACGGTGCACCGGACGAGGGCATCTACCGCAGTCAGCGCGTGGCCTACAAGTCCTACCTGACTCTGCCCACCCCCGATCGCGGCGCTGACCACAAGTTCATCTTCTGGTACACCGATCCGGAGTGCACCCAGTATTACGACACGTCCAAGAAGATCAGCAAGGACACCACCCTCTACGCCCAGTGGTACAATAGCGTCACCTTCGAGGCGGAATATGTGGATGTCAGCCAGATCACCGGGTATGGCTATTCCGGATCGCTGACCGGCACGCGCATCATCAACCGTGACCAGAATGCCAAGGCCAACGCCAGCAACGGATGGTATGTCAGCTATCTGTATTACAACGGCATCACGCTGACCTTCAACATCCATGCCGATCAGGCGGTGGACAACGCCCTGCTCTACCTGCGCCTGAGCGCGGAATACTACGACCTTGCCATCACCGATGAGCAGTTCCTTGTGCTGGTCAACGGTCAGCAGGTGAAGTACGGCGGCATTTCCATCCCCATCAACAATGCGGGTTCGTCTGGCGGCGTCACCAGCTCCAGCATTGAAGTGCCCTTCCAGGATTATCTTGTCTCCACCACCCTTCACCTCAACGAGGGCGACAATGTCATCTCCCTGGTGGTCAACAACTTCAAGCCCGAGAACGAGCGCACCGGCACCATGTATTCCTACGCGCCCGTGGTGGACGCCATCAAGATCTGCTCCACCGGCGATGTGTCCGCCATCACCTGGGCGGAGGGCTATCCCCTCGTGGTCAACCTGGAGACCGCCAACAGCACATACGACTGACGCTGCGGAAGCCGGGGCGGATAGGCTCTGCCGCCAATACTCGAAGGCAAAATTAGGAATTATGAATGAGAAATTTAGTTGGTGCGGCGGACGAACCCCGCGCGCCAACCAACCAAATCCATAATTCATAATTCCCCCCCAACCCCCCGGCTTCAGGATGACTATTCACATTCCTAATTCCTAATTTGATGAACGAAACCTTTCAGGAGAAAGACGATGACAATCAAGAAGCTTTTCAGCACAAGGGCGCGGCGGGTCTGGGCGGCGGTGTCCATCCCCCTGCTGGCGATCCTGCTGGTCGCGACCATCGTGCTGACCAATTACCTCCCCGGCCTGATGGACATGCTGTTCGGTGGTGCACGCACGGAGATCATCGGATCGACCGGGAATGCATTCGAATTGTCCGAGGGTGTGACGGACAAGGCATCCGCCCTGGCGGCAGCCAATGCCCTCAACCTGGAGATCAGCGAGGAGGGCATCATCCTCCTGAAGAACGACGATTGCCTGCCCCTGAAGGAGGGCGCAAGGGTCAGTGTCTTCGGCAAGAACTCCGTCAGCCTGGCCTATGGCAGCTCCGGCAGCGTCGGCAGCAGCAGCGCCAATGCCCCCACCCTCTATGACAGCCTGGAGCAGGCGGGTTTTGTGTGCAATCCGGCGCTGAAGGCGTTCTACAGTGACAAGAGCCTTTCCGGTGCGGGTCGCCCCAGTTCCCCGTCCATGCTCTCGGGCAGCATCGTCACCGGCTTTGCCACCGGCGAGACCCCCGCGTCCGCCTATCCGGCGGATGTCACCGCCTCCTTCGCCGATTATGCCGATGCGGCATTGGTCGTCGTCACCCGTGTCAGCGGCGAGAACTACGACCTGCCCACGACCATGTGGGAATCTGATGGCAAGACTCCCGTCAGCGGCGCGGCCTCCGGCGAGGATCACTACCTGGAGCTGGATCGAAACGAGCAGGACATGCTCAAAATGGCATGCGAGCACTTCGACCATGTCATCCTGGTCATCAACAGCAGCACGCCCATCGAGCTGGGCTTCCTGGACGGCAACAGTGCCGGGGATGCCTCCCTGCTGGATTACGACTTCGCCGCCAAGGTGGACGGCGCGCTGTGGATCGGCCTGCCCGGCGAAAGCGGCATCATCGCCCTGGGTGAGGTGCTCAGCGGTGCGGTGAATCCCTCTGGCAAGACCGTCGACACCTTCGCGCGGGATTTCATGGCCATCCCCGCCGTGGCGAATTTCAGCTGCAACGGACAGCTCAACAGCGATGCGTATACCCTGAACGGCACGGCGAAGAATGAATACTTCATCGACTACGAGGAAGGCATCTACATTGGCTATCGCTATTTCGAGACACGCGGTGCGGCGGACGAAAGCTGGTATCGCGACAATGTGGTGTACTCCTTCGGATACGGATTGAGCTACACGACCTTCGAGCAGAAGATCAAGGACACGAACATCGGCGCGACCTCCGCCTGGACGGCGGACGCGCAGGAGCTGTCCCTCACCGTGACGGTGAAGAACACCGGCAGCGTGCCCGGCAAGGACGTGGTGCAGGTCTATGCCCATGCGCCCTACACCCCCGGCGAGATCGAGAAGGCCGAAACGGTGCTGATCGGCTTCGTCAAGACCGACCTCCTCCAGCCCGGCGAGAGCAAGGACTATACCCTCACCTTCGACCCCTATGCCTTCGCCTCCTATGATGACCGCGATGCCAACCGCAACGGTCACACCGGCTATGAGCTGGATGCGGGAGAATACGTCTTCTCCATCCGCGCCGATGCCCATACCGTGCTGGACAGCGTGTCCACCCATTTGACATCGGCCGTGCTCTACCATACGGACACCGTCACCGGGCATGCGGTGGAGAACCGCTTTGACGATTTGGACGATCAGCTGGGCAGCGTGCTGTCCTGCAGCGACTGGGAGGGCAAATGGCCGGCCTTCCGCACGGCGGACGAAAAGGACATGAGCCGCTATGAGGGCTTCCAGGCAGCGCTGAACAGCCGCGACACGGGCAATCCCCTCACCGCGGAGGATGCGGAAGTCCTTACGGCCAATGCCCGCCGTACCCCCGCCAAGAAGAAGACCGCCGAAGGACTCCAACTCTACGAGATGATCGGCCTGGACGCGGATGCCCCCCAGTGGGACGAGATGCTTACCCGCCTGACGCTCAACACCATCTGGGATGTGCTGTCCGACGCGGCATTCAAAACAAACGCCATCGACTACATCGGCATGCCGTCCACAAGTGCGTCCGACGGACCGGCGGGTTTCACCAAGTTCATGGGGGACACGTCCACCATCTATGACACCTGCTTCTACGCCAGCGAATGCGTTCTGGCGGCGACGTGGAACGCGGAATTGGCGGAGCGGATGGGCGAAACGCTGGGTGACGAGAGTCTGGTGGGCAATGCCAATGCGGGCACGCCGTACACGGGCTGGTACGCGCCGGGGGTGAACCTGCACCGTACGCCGTTTGGCGGACGCAATCCCGAATACTACAGTGAGGACAGCCTCCTGACCGGCGTGATGGCGGCGAACGTCAGCGCAGGCGCGGCAAAGAAGGGGCTCAAGACCTATGTGAAGCACTTTGTCGCCAACGAACAGGAGACCCATCGCGGCGGCGTGTGTACCTGGCTGACGGAGCAGTCCCTGCGGGAATTGTACCTGAAGCCGTTCGAGTGGACGGTGAAAGTGGGCGGTACGACGGCGCTGATGACTTCCTTCAACCGGATCGGCACGCGCTGGGCAGGCGGCAGTTATCCTCTGCTGACGGAGGTGCTGCGCAACGAATGGGGCTTCAGCGGCACGATCATCAGCGACTTTGCCTCCGGACAGAGCCACATGAGCCTCAGACAGCAGCTCTATGCCGGCGGCGACATCTGGCTGGACACCATCATGCCGGACAAGTTCTTCGACAAGAACAACGCCCTGGATGTGTATGTCCTCCAGGAGTCGATGAAGCATGTGCTCTACACCATCGCGAACAGCAATGCCATGCGCGGCATGGGGAGCACTGCGACTGTCGTGACGAAGACGGCGTACTGGCGCATCGCCCTGACCGCGGCGGACATCGCCATCCCGGTGCTCTGCGCCGCATGGGGCATCTGCGTGTGGCGCAGGGGGCGCAAAAAGACCGGCAAGGCCGGATGAAGCAGCGGGGAGCGGTCATAAGGCCGCTTGCACGTCGGACAAGCCCCCCGAGGACGTTGTCGGAC
>CAZJOA010000114.1:0-9216 GCA_964547515.1 uncultured Faecalibacterium sp. | reverse complement strand
AGCGTTACTTGTAGACAATGGATTTTGTCTATGGTTTAGATGTAATTTAGTATTATATGGTCTTTTTGACGCATATGAGCAAGGAAAAATGATACAGCAAAACCCCTGCAATCCTTGTAATTGCAGGGGTTTCAAGCGTACGCCCGGCAGGATTCGAACCTGTGACCTTCAGAGTCGGAGTCTGACACTCTATCCAACTGAGCTACGGGCGCTCACAACGTTTATCATACCACAGTCTGGGCGGAAAATCAAGGGGGCAATGCGGTGTTTTTCTTGCGGGCGGGGGCATTGGGCATGGGAAATAAATGGGCGAAGTCCTCGCTGATGCTGCAGGGTTTTTCCATCGCCATTCGTTTTATGGTTGGACAAGCAAATCCGATCATCCGAAAGGAGTCACGCCTATGAAACGCATTCTCGCCCTAGCGCTGTGCTGCCTGATGTGCGCCGCGCTCCTGCCCGTCGCCCTGGCCGACGGCGAAGGCTGGTATCTGGTGGACAGCACCTCCCCCGACGGCTACTGCTACCTGTACTCCGCGCCCAGCGACCGTTCCGCCAAGAGCTACAACAAGGGTCGGCATGACAACGGCGAATTGGTCTATGTCCTGGACTATTCCGGCGGACAGGACGGCCGCTACAGCTACTGCCATGTCCGCACAATGGACGGCGAGACCGGCTACATGCACGATTACGCCCTCACCCGGTATACGGGCATCAGCGCCGAAGCCCGCGCGGACGGCGAGGGCTGGTACATCGTCAGCAGCACCTCCCCCAATGGGTATTGCTACCTGTACTCCGCGCCCAGCGACCGGGACGAAAAGGGCTGCAACCTCGGTCGGCATGACAATGGCGAAAGGGTCTATGTGCTGGACTACTACGGCGGACAGGACGGCAAGTACAACTACTGCCACGTCCGCACGGAAAGCGGCGAGACCGGCTACATGCACGATTATGCCCTCGTCCGCGCCGTGGAGGACGAATCCGCTGGTACGGGCGCAGGCTGGTACAGGGTCACCAGCTTCTCCCCGGAGGGCTACTGCTATCTGTACTCCGCCCCCAGCGACCGCGCCGAAAAGAGCGTCAACCTGGGTCGGCATGACAACGGCGACCTGGTCTATGTGCTGGACTACTACGGCGGGCAGGACGGCAGCTATAACTACTGCCGCGTCCGCACGCTGGATGGCGAGATCGGCTACATGCACGATTACGCGCTGATGGACTATCAGCTGTACCTCAAGCAGTTCTATTGATCCGGAAAGGTGGCATCCGCAGATGAAAGCGCTGAAAACATGGCTCTGTCTTGCCTTGCTCCTCCTGCTGACCTTCCCTGCGCTGGCGGAGGAGGACTGGCCCCAGCCCTACACGGGGGACTTAGTGGGGACATGGTGCTTTGTCGGCGGCGGCGAGGTGAACGGCGATGGCTTCCGCCTGAACGCCGACGGCACCGGCTGCATCCTGGTCAGTCGCGACGATGGGCAGTTCCCGCCTGTGCTGGCGGAAACGGTGCAGTCCGCCTTCACCTATGAGATCACCGTGGCGGACGGCTATCAGGTGCTGCACGAGCGCTTTGCGAATGGCACGGAGGTCAGCTACCCGGTGGAACGCTGGGATAACACCGGACGCATCCACCTGCCCGAGGGGGACGGCGGCGGCTTCTACATGCCCTATCCGGATGACCTCGTTGTCAGCCGCGCGCCCCTTGCGCTGACCGCCGTGCGCGGTGATTTCGCCCCCGATCAGACCTTCGCGGTGTATGAAAGCCCGCGCGGAGAGGAGCTGCGTCGCGCCGGGAACGGCAAGGCGAAGGTGTCCACCAATGGGGAGATCAGCGTCTATGGGCATTGGATGGGGACGTTGTTAGTGGAATACGAGATCAGCGCGGACAGGCATCGTATCGGCTGGATCGAAGCAGAAATGGCCGACGTGCCCGATCTGGACTACACCGATGCGAATAGCCTCTGCCTCTGCCCCTGCGGCGTGGTGACAGCCTCCGTGTCCCTGACGGACGATCCCCTGTACAGCCGGGAGAGCATCGCGGTCATGTCCGGCGGCACCAGCGTGCATGTGCTGGGACAGCTGGACGACTGGCTGCTGGTGGAGGGCTTCATCGGCGACGAGGTGCGCATGGGGTTCGTCCCGGTCAGCGCGGTGGACATGCAATCCGGCTATACAGCTGACGTGCGCTATATCATCGACCACGCCGGAGCATTCACCGAGGCGGACATCCGTGCCGCCATGGACGCGGTGTGTGCCTATTTCCGGGCGGACTGGGCAGGCAGTGCGCTGAAGGTGCTCCGCTATGTGGACGCGGACAATGCCGACCCCAACCGCTGGTGGGCGGAGGAGGGCGTGGAAAGCATCCTGCTCTACGCCGACCTGAGCAGCATGGAGCTGTGGGACTTCGAGATCGCCGGGAGCATGGCGAAGGACTACCAGTTCATCCTCTATCGCACCGACGACGGCCGATGGGTCGTCAGCAACTGGGGGTACACCTGAAACAAAAGTGCACCGTAGGGAGAAAACCATCCTTACGGTGCTTTTTTGATGTGTTTCACGGGCGCTGCATGAAAGCTCGGTCACTTCAATCGCGAGAAATGGGACGGAGTCCCCGAAGTCCCCCACGCGCCTCGATTCTGGCGAAGAGCTCGTCGTTGTCCAGATGATTCTCCGTCGTCAGCAGGAGGAAGATGTCCGCCTCGCCCGGGGCATCGGTGAATTTCCGCTGCCAGTGGTAGAAATGCGGGCCGTCGCCGTTGTTGCGCAGCACGCCCATGTACATGCTCATCAGCCACGCGGACTGCTTCACGTCCGCCTGACAGTCGTTAGCGTAGAAGCCGCGCCAATGGCCGTGCTCGCGGGCACGCATGGCGTGGTCAGCCGCGAGGTATTCGCCCTTCGCCTGACCCGCCCGGTAGAACGCCTCCAGCCATTTTTCCTCCAGCGCGTACAGCAGGCTGTCCATCGCGTACAGGCTGCCCCGATAGGTGTGCAGCAGCAATTCCGCCTGCATGCCCAGCGAATCCCGCATGAGGGTCGCACCCGGCTCGGTCATGTTGAACGCCGCCCATGCGCAATCCCGCTGATGCGCCGTGTAGCTTTCCACAGCCTGTACACATTTCGCCCGATACCAGATGATCTGCTCCTTCAGCGTGGGGGCATCGATGGCCCATTTCATGCCGGCGGAGGGCTTCGTGGCATCCTTCATCCACTGGCTGACGAGCATGCGCGCGCAGTGGTTGCCGAACTGTTCCCCGGCGCGTTCGTCCTCGCGTTCGCCGTAGAAGAGCGCATGGTCATAGAACGAGCGGAAGCACGCCGCGGCCTTTTCGGCGTTCTCCGCACCGAAATAGCGCACGCAGTAGTCCGTGAGGAAGGCCGTTTCGTCCGCATCGCCATCACGCCACAGCGCCGCGATGAATTCCAGCGTGTAGGCGTGGGGCTTGACATTGGAGCAGTTGATGATCCAGTAGTCCTCCACCCCATGGGCGAGGGCGTTTTGCAGCTCCCGCCTGACGAAGGACGGCGGATTGGGCAGCATGGTCATCTGTGCGGCGGCCTGCAAATCGTAGAAGGACGCATGGTAGTACAGGCCATGCGCACCGGAGGCGTTTTCGCCCGGAAGCGCCGGGACACGCGGATTGTGATTGCCCTGACGGCGGCTGACCATCCGTCCGTAGCCATTGTCCGCCCATATTTTGATGACATCCTCCGGCAGGTCGAGCAGTCCCTGCTGATACAGCTCCATCGTTTCGCCATAGAGGTTGGTGCAGCAGGCCATGCCCGTTGCCAGCTCCTGCACCATGTCGTATTGCCTGCGGATCAGCCGGGACATGAGCGCCCCGCGCTTCTCCGGCGTGTCGTATTGGGGATCGTCCGCCCAGAACGGCTTGTCCCCCTGACCGCGAAAGCCGATGTTCCACACCGTCGGATGGGCACGCTGGTTCAGGATGGCCTCGCGCCAGAGCTGCTCAAAGCGCCGGGGATGCTCGGCGTAGGAGGGCGTCAATTCCGGGAAGGCCCGCAGGAACATCTGCGCCCCCAGGGGTTCGGCGTGGTGATGGGTGATGTACAGACCGAAGTCCGCCGCCAATTCGCGGTAGCGGTGGGCATTCTTGTCCGTGCCGGGGATGACCAGATTGCCGCCCAGACGCAGCAGCGCCTCGAAGGCCATCTCCCAGGGCTTCTCCCTGCTGCCGTCCAGCGACCAGGCCATCAAAAGCACCTCGTCGTTGATGAACCATCCGCGATAGCGCACGGCGCAGGGCTTCGATGCCGCATGCCAGTCCGCCGGGAGTTCATGCCCCGTGGCCGGGGTGAAGGGCTGATCGTTCCAGAACCAAAGGGGCTGCACGCCCAGGCACTCACGGCTGATGCGGTACAGGCCGTAGACGAAGCCCAGGTCATCCCCGGCGGAGAGGATCAATGTGTCCCCCTGCATGCACAGGGCATACTGCTCCGCGGGGAGCTCGGCCTTTTCCAGGGCGATGGTGAGCCCCTGCGCGTCACCGGGCAGACAGGTCATGCGGATGTCCCGCCGGAGCGCGTCCGCCGCGCGGCGAACAGGCCCTTTCTCCGGGACGTTCAGGATGCGGGTGCTTGCGGTGATCCGACTCATCTGGCTTCCTCCTTGCGGGTGATCTGCACGTCCTCCGTGTCCGCATGGTCGAAAACGGAAAAGTCCGCGCCCGGATCGATCGTCCTGACCCTGACCCGGTGGAAGGCGAAATCGCTCAGGCGGTACTGCTCCTCCTTCGGGGTGACGTGCAGGAACACGCGGCAATCCGCCTCGCAGTCGCGGAAGGTCACATGGTCGGCATAGGACAGCGGGATCTCCTTGCGGTCGCCCAGGTCATAGAACTGCATCCAGGGGTTGATGTTCAGGAACATGCCCGTTTCGCCGGTGATCTGCTCGATGGTGATGTATTCGTAATGCTGGGGGGTGTCGGGGCGCATTTTGAGCACGAGCAGATTGCCCACGCCCTCCATGCGGCATCGGCGGACGAGGATATTGCGGTCATGCACCGACTCCGAGCCACAGGTCAGCACACCGTGGCAGAAGCCGTACACGCAGTCCTCCACGAGGATGCGCTCATTGCTGCCGTTTTCCGGTGCGGTGTCCGCATAGGGGCCTTTGCCGCCCTTGAGCACCACCGAATCGTCGTTCACCGCCATGTAGCAGCCCTTTACCAGCACATCGGTGCACACGTCGATGTCGATGGCATCGGTGGACGGCGCTTTCACCGGCGATGCGGGCGAGGTGACGCGGCAGTTCAGGTACTTCACGCGCTGACAGCGGTAGAGGTGGGTCGTCCAGAAATGGCTGTTTTGCAGCGTCAGCCCGGCGATGGTCACATCGGTGGAATCAGAAATGTAGATCAGGCGTGGACGCTGCTCGTCCTTGTTGGTGCATTTGGGATTCCAGCGCCGCCGCAGCCAGAAGGCCTTCCAGGAACGCAGGCCATTGCCGTCGATCACCCCTTCGCCGCAGATGGTGCAGCCATGCACGCCCTCCACGTTGATGAGCGCGGCGAAATAGGTGCAGGTCTGCCCCTCGATGCGGGTGACTCTGAGCGCGTAGTCGGAAACATCATCGCTGCCCAGAAGGGTCGCGCCGGACGCGACGTAGAGGTTCACGCCCTGACGCAGATCGAGCGAGCCGCTCTGCCACACCCCCGGCGGGACGACCACCACGCCGCCGCCATTCGCTGCGCACAGGTCGATGACGCGCTGGATGTCCGCCGTGTGCACCTGACCGTCCGCCGGAACGCCGTATGCATCCAGCGGATAGGGCTTGCCCAGCCCGGACAGGGTCGGCATGTCCGCCTGATGAAACCAATCATCCATGGGCGTGCCGTCGGGGAAGAACTCGTTCAGCATATTCCGTCCTCCTTCAGGGTCAGCAGCACCTCCCTGCTGCCGAAGCCCCCGATGTCCATTTTCAGGCGGACTTCTCCGCCGGTGCAGCCCGCCTTCACCGCGATGAGCACATGCCCGTTATGCGTCGGACATTCCGTCCGCAGGAAGGGCGCGGTGTCCCAGGCGTTGCCGTTGTCCATGCGGACTTCGACCGGTGCACCCTCCGCCGTCACGGTGACCGGCCTGTCCTCCAGCATGTATCGGCGGCCATGGGCATCCCGCAATTCGATGTCGATGAGGGCGACGCTGCGTCCGTCGGCGGGCAGGGAGGTGCAGTCCGCCGTGACGACCGCTTCCGCCGCGTCATGGTCGGAGAAAAGCACGTCCTCCGCGACCTTCATGCCGCCCCGATAGCCCTCCGCCCGCAGAATTCCGGGGATGTAGGGCAGTGAAAAATGCACGATGCCGTCCTTCTGCGGCGAACCATGGCGCACGGTCTGGCTGTTCTGATAGAGCAGCACCTTTTCGCAGTTGGTGAACACCGCCACATGGAAAACCTTCTCGAAATGGGTGTATTTCCAGTGGCTGCGCATCTGAGGGAAGCCCCACATGCCGCGCGCGCCGTCCCAGGGTTCGCCTTCATCGTACACGCAGATTTTGAGCACCGGTTCGTGCCGGAACTGGCTGGCGACATACCACGCGCGGAGCTTCCAATCGCCGGTGGAATCCAGCGGGTCGCCCGTCCAGCCCCGTGACGGCCAGCAGGACGCCTCGCCCAGGTAGTCCACCCCCGCCCAGATGACGCTGCCGCACACCCAATCGTACCGGCGGACGATGGCATAGGGGGCTTCGTCGCTGAGCTGGACATTGTTCAGCGCATGCTCGTCCTTGCGGTAGAGCATGTGGGTCTCCGCACCGATGACCGGCTTGCGGATGCCGTATTCGCGCATCTTCTCGTAATAATGCTCCATGTAGTTGCCGCAGACCACGTCCACCAGATCGGCATAGCGCTTGAGCGCCGCGAGCTTGACGCCCATGGGGGTCACGTCGTTGTAGTCCTTGAGCACACAGGAGATCAGCACACAGGTGACGGCGCGGGTGGGGTCGAGGGCACGGGCGGCTTCGGTCAATTCCTGCAAATAGGCGTAGAACTTCTCACTGAACTGGTGGCTGACCTCATTGCCCACGCTCCACAGGATGACGCAGGGGTGATTGGCATCCCGGCGGATCATGGCGGCAAGGTCGGCATGGCGTTCATCCCAGGTGCGGTCGAAGTACATGCCGCAGCCCTCCCACTTGTCCACCAGCTCGTCGATGCACAGGAAGCCCATTTCGTCCAGCAGGGCATAGAAGTATTCCGGCATGGGGTGATGCGCACAGCGGATGGTGTTCACGCCCATCCGGCGGAGTGCCTTCAGCCGCCGCACCCAGATGCTTCGCGGGACGGCCGCGCCCACCAGACCGCCGTCATGGTGGAGGTTCACGCCCCATAGCTTGGTCTTCACGCCATTGAGGAGGAAGCCGTCCTCCGTGTCGAACACGGCGGAGCGCACGCCGAAGGGGCTCTCCAGCACATCGCCGTCCAGCGTGACCCGCGCACGGTACAGCGCCGGGCTGTCCGGCGACCACAGCGCAGGCTTGTGCAGGCGGAAGGCCCATTGCGTCACAGGCTCGGCGGACTTCGTCTCCGCATGGGCGATGCTGCCGTCCGGCGCGGTGATAGTCAGGCGGACGCTCCTGCCCGTGCAGTCCCCCGTGACCTCACAGGTGACGGTGCAGTCCGCCTCGTCGCAGCGGATGCCTGCCACATCGGGGACATCGCCGCTGGGGCCCCTGTGGATGGGCGCGGCGACGATGCGCAGCCCGTCATGGGTCAGGTGGGTGGGCTCGTCCACCAGCAGCCATACATCGCGGATGATCCCCGCACCGGAATACCACCGGTCGCCCGAGGCGGCGTATTCCCCCGGCACGCTGCGGTTATCCACGCGCACGGCCAGCAGGTTCTCCGCGCCAAAGCGGAGCGCGTCGGTCACATCGCACAGGAAGGGCACATAGCCATAGGCATGTCCGCCGACCCGCACGCCATTGAGCCACACCTCGCCGAAGCGCTGCACCGCGTCGAAGAGGAGGCGGACGGTCTTTCCGCGCCAGTCCGCCGCCGGGAAGGTCAGCCGATACACCCCGACCTGTTCGCGGGGATAATAGCCCTGCGCACCGCCGCCGGGGGCATCCGCATGACGGGGCTGATCGATCTGCCAGTCGTGGGGCAGGGTGACGGGCACGAAGCCGCTGTCATCATAGCCGGGGAGCACGGCATCCGCCGCATCAGTGAGGGCAAAGCGCCAGGACTGCGCCAGAAGCATGCGATCTGTCTCCATGTTCTTCTCCTTTCGGGGCATGCGTGAGCTGCTTTTGCGGATAGGATTCGCCCCGTTGAGGCGCATTCCTGCCCGTGGGGCGAAAATGGCAAGACTCTGGGTGATATTGGGGCTGTTCCCGCGTGCGCAGGCAGGAATTCGGGCATGCATGTCGAATATTTCACAATCAGAAAGGGTATCGCCTTTCGTTCCCCCATTTTGATTTTTAGGAGGATGATTCCCATGGCGAATCGTATCGTTCTGAACCCCATCTCCTACCACGGCAAGGGCGCGATCGAGTCCATCGTGCCCGAGGTGCAGTCCCGCGGCCTGAAGAAGGCCTTCGTCTGCTCCGACCCCGACCTCATCAAGTTCGGCGTGACCCGGAAGGTCACCGACCTGCTGGACAAGGCCGGCTGCGCGTATGAGGTGTACTCCAACATCAAGCCCAACCCCACCATCGAGAATGTGCAGACCGGCGTTGCGGCGTACAAGGCGTCCGGCGCGGACTACATCATCGCCATCGGCGGCGGCTCGGCCATGGATACCGCCAAGGCCATCGGCATCATCATCACCAATCCGGAGTTCGCCGATGTGCGTTCGCTGGAGGGTGTCGCCCCCACGAAGAACAAGACCGTCTTCACCATCGCCGTGCCCACCACAGCCGGCACTGCGGCGGAGGTCACCATCAACTACGTCATCACCGACGTGGAGAAGAAACGCAAGTTCGTCTGTGTGGACGTGCATGACATCCCCGAGGTCGCCGTGGTCGATCCGGACATGATGTCCACCATGCCCAAGGGGCTGACCGCCGCCACCGGCATGGACGCGCTGACCCACGCCATCGAGGGCTTCACCACCAAGGGCGCGTGGGAAATGACCGACATGTTCCACCTCAAGGCCATCGAGATCATCGCCAAGTCCCTGCGTGACGCGGTGGCGGGCAAGGCCGAGGGCTTCGACGGCATGGCGCTGGGTCAGTATGTGGCCGGCATGGGCTTCTCCA
>CAZJOA010000113.1:0-9325 GCA_964547515.1 uncultured Faecalibacterium sp. | reverse complement strand
CCCCCCGCTGAGAATGTTTTGCAAAAAATTCATAAATAAGCCCTTCATATCCTCCGCAAAATGTTGTATAATGGACATGAGGGTGGGAATGTGCCCTCTTTGTCCGAGGGGACGGGAGGACAACCGCCCGCGATGGCTCCTCAGAGGAGGTGGCGGGGTTGGCAGCGCTTTGGGAAACGCTGGAGCTATATGTATGGAATGTTTTGCATCGCCCCGGTCTGGCAGATATTGCGGACATATTGGTCGTGGCGGTGATCGTGTATAAATTGCTGATGCTGACGCGCGACACACGCGGCAGCGCCGTGCTCAAGGGCATGGTGCTCCTGCTGCTGATGGTGGGCGTGTCCAATTTTGTCGGGCTGACGGCGCTGAACTGGCTGCTGATGGCCGTGGTCAACAACGGCCCGATCGTCCTGGTGATCCTCTTTCAGCCGGAGATCCGCAAGGCGCTGGAGCAGATCGGCCGCGGTGCACGCATCGACCTGCGCCGCGAGGATGATTCCCGCGAGGCGGACAAGCTCATCGACGAGATCATCCGCAGCCTGATGAACCTCAGCCGCCGCCGCGTCGGTGCGCTGATCGTCTTCGAGGGGAAGACGGGCTTGCAGGACATCATTGACAATGGCATCCTGCTGGACTCCAAAATTTCTGCGGGTCTGGTGGAGAACATCTTCGAGCCGAATACCCCCCTGCACGATGGTGCGGTCGTTGTGCGCGGCAATCGCATCATGTCCGCCGCGTCGTTCCTCTCGCTCACCGATGCGTCCATCAGCCATGACCTGGGCACGCGCCATCGCGCCGCCCTCGGCGTGAGCGAAACGACGGATGCCACCGTCCTCATCGTGTCGGAGGAAACGGGCATCATCTCCATGGCGCGGGGCGGAAAGCTCATGCGCCATCTGGATCAGAAGGCGCTGCGAACCATCCTGGAGGGGCTGTACAACCCCCAGCGCAAGGGCATCAGCCGACTCTTCGCCCGCAGCAGGAAGGAGGCGGCCAAGTGATGCAGCAGAATCCGCCCAATGCCAATCAGCACAGGGACAAGCAGGAGCATGTCCGCCGGGATGCTCTCCTGCGCCTTTTGCGTTCCCTGTTCCTGGAGAACTGGGGCGCGAAGCTCCTCGCGCTCTTCATCGCCGTCGTCCTGTGGGCCGGCCTGATCTCCCAGGACCCCTCCCTCACCCGCGACAAGCAGTTCACCAATGTCACCGTCAATGTCAACGGGGCGGACACGCTCAAGCGCAATGGCTTCGTCGTGCTGGATGATGTGGATGCCCTGCTGGATGACGTGGACGTTCGCGTTAGCGTCCCCCAGGGACAATACGCCAATGCCGCGGCCAGCAACTATTCCATCCGCATCGACCTGAGCCGCATCAAGGCGGCCGGCGAGCAGGAGGTCAGAATCCTCTCCACCAACACCTCCACCTATGGCACGGTGGTCGAGATCGTTCCCTCGTCCATCACCGTGCAGGTGGATGAGTACATCACCCGCTACCGCATCCCGGTGTCCGTGGTGACGGAGGGTGAACCGCCCGAGGGCTTCCATGCCAGCGATCCGTCGGCTGATCCGCCCATCATCGCGGTCAGCGGCCCGAAATCCATCGTCAGCCGGATCGTCAGCGCCCAGGTGGTCGCCAATCAGGCCACCCTCCCCGCCAAGGAGGGCACGGTGCGCCGCGCCATGGCCTTCACCCTCCTGGATGAGGACGGACAGACCATCGACAGCGACCTGCTCCAGATCACCAGCGAATCCGTCCTCATCGATGCCATCGTCGTGGAGCAGACCGTCTATTCCCAGCGCGTCGTCTACCTCTCCGACCTCGGCCTCGTCACCGGTGAACCCGCTGACGGCTATGAGATCAAGGGCGTTTACATCAGCCCCGGCATCGTCACCATCGCCGGGCGCGCGTCCATCATTCAGGACATCAACCTGCTCTATGCCGACGGGACGGTCAGCGTCAACGGGCTGACGCAGTCCATCAACAAGTCCCTGCGCGTGCGTCAGCCGTCCACGCTGAAGTATGTGTCCACCGATACGGTGACGGTGGCCGTGGAGATCGGGCCGATCACCGTCAGCCGCACCTATGAGGGTCGGGTGACCTTGCAGGGCTTGTCCGCCGCACTGCGCGAGACCGGCGAAGCACGCACCGCCACGCTCCATGTGACCGGCGCACAGCCCTGGCTCGATGGCCTTTCCGAGGAGGACATCACCCTCCTGTGTGACCTGAGCGCCATCACCGAACCCGGGACGTATACCCTGCCGCTGAGCTGCGCCATCCGCGATGACGCGGGGCAGAGCTACACCTATGAGATCAGCCCGGCCGAGGTGGTCGTGACGGTCACCGAAAACTAACGCACGAAAGGGGACGCCGCGATGGGACAGTTCACCAACACGCTCTTCCAGGCGCTCCTGGGATGGGTGCAGAGCCTCGTTTCCGCCCTGTGGCGGCTGATCGTCTCGCCCGACGGCAGCGGCGGTCTGCACTGGCTGCTGGACAACTGGCTGATGCTGGTGCTCCTGCTGTGCGCGGCGGGGGGACTGATCGACTTCGTGGTCTACCTCGTGCGGTGGCAGCCGTATCGGGTGTGGCGCGCCTTCTTCCGGGGCGGACAACGTTCCGCACGGCGCAAGAAGACGGAAGAGAACCCCCCACAGCGCCATTGGGCGTATGCGGATGGCTCGACCTCCCTGGAAGAGCCGCCCTCGCCCCATCGCGTGCCGGACGAAAAGCAGCTGGAGCTGCCCGTCCGACCCGTCCGCCGCATCGTTCGCTACAGCAGCGACGAACACGCCTACTATCAGCCGGTGTATCCGCAGTCCGGGAAGCACGCGGCCAGGAACAGCAAGGGAGAAAACACATGAACGGCCTTCCGCAGGCATTTGTTGACAGCATGGCGGCGCAGCTCGGCGACGAACTGCCCGCCTTTTTGCGCACCTATGAGGACGGCTATCAGCGGGGCATTCGCCTGAACCCCATGAAGCCCGTCGGCACGGACGATCTGCCGGACGGCCTGCTGGAGCCGATCCCGTGGGAACCGACCGGGTATTACCTCGCGCCGGAGTCCACCGCGGGGGCGGCGCTGCTGCACGAGGCGGGCGCGTGGTATCTGCAAGAGCCCAGCGCCATGATCCCTGCGGCGGTGCTGGACGCAAAGCCGGGGGAACGCATCCTCGACCTGTGCGCCGCACCCGGCGGCAAGACGACCCAGAATGCCCTGCGCATGCGCGGGGAGGGGCTGATCGTCTGCAACGAGCCCATCGCCGACCGCGCCCGGACGCTCTCGCGCAATGTGGAACGCATGGGCATCCCCAATGCGCTGGTGGTCAGCGCGTGGCCGGAGCGTCTGGCCGACGCATGGCAGGAGGCGTTCGATGCCATCCAGTGCGACGCGCCCTGTTCCGGGGAGGGCATGTTCCGCCGTCACCCCGAGACCCGCGCGGAATGGTCAGCCGAATCACCCGCCGGCTGCGCCAGGCGTCAGGGGGACATCCTCGACAGCGCCGCCGGAATGCTTCGTCCGGGCGGACGGCTGGTCTATTCCACCTGCACGCTGAATCGGACGGAGAACGAGGGCGTGATCGAAGCGTTCCTGCGGCGGCACGGGGATTTCGAATGCCGTGCCTTCTCCCTGCCCGGGGGACTGGACGCGCCCGGGGGCATGCTGACTATCTATCCGCACCGTGTGCGGGGGGAGGGGCATTTCGTGGCGCTGATGCACAAGCGGGGCGAGGGGAAAGCCGTCTGGACGGTGGACACGGGGCGGAACGCGCCGGACAAGGCCGCGATGAAGCTGCTGGCGGACTTCCTGCCCGGACAGGCCGCGAACCTCCAATTCGGCGGGGAACTGCGCTTCTGTCCCGATTTCCCCGATCTGTCGCGCGTAAGGGGCATTGCCGTCCTGCGCAGCGGCATGCATCTGGGGACGGTCAGGGGACGGGTGTTCATCCCCGATCACGCATGGGCGATGAGCGTGTGTCCGCCGGATATGCCGCGCATCCGCCTGTCCGCCGAAGAAGCCAGGCAATACCAAACCGGACAGGTGCTCCCGGCGCAGGGCAGGGGCTGGGTGCTGGCGTGCCATGGCGGACTCCCGCTGGGCTGGGGCAAGGTGTCCGACGGCATGATGAAGAACCACTACCCCAGGGGGCTGAGGAAATAAAGCTGAAGCTGCCTCGCGCGGGAACTGCATGGCGGGACAGCCATCCCAATCGCGCCCGAAGGAGCGCGAGGGCGACCGGAAAGCCCTCGCATAGCTCCACGCGGGGACTGCATGGCGGGTCAGCCCCCATGAATCGCGAGGAATGGGTCGAAGAACCCCCGAGGACGTTGTCGGACGTGAGTCCGACCAGGACGAGGGGGGCACGCCCGACCGACAAGGACGGGCTTTTTTGTGCCCCACGCAGGTGGTATGGCGGGACAGCCCCCTGAATCGCGAGGAATGAGTCGAAGACCCCGCGAGAAAAGGGACGAAGTCCCCGAAGCCCCCTCGTCCTGGTCGGACTGCCGTCCGACAACGTCCTCGGGGGCGCGCCCGACCGACAAGGACGGGCTTTTTTCGTGCCACACAAAAAATGGCCGATGCAGCGTGGGAAGGAGCGCTGCATCGACCCGAATATGGGAAATGGTCATTGGGCTGCGCGGAGCAGGCGGATGATGGCATCCACGTCCGCCGCGTTCGTCAGGAAGGTGCGGTCCAGGACGCTCACGGCGTAGCTGTCCGCATCGTATTCGGTGAAGGTCAGCACGGCGGACTGTCCGTCCAGCGCGGTGACTGCCACGGTCAGCAGCGTCGCGCCGTCGACGGGTGCGTCCAGGCGGGTGCTCGCCGTCAGGGCGGTCAGCGCCGTGAAGAGGGCTTCGCCGGTCTCGTCCGACGGGAGCTCGGTGTCAGCCGTGTCAGCCGAATCGGCCGTGTCATGCGCGGGCTGCCAGGTATGGGCGTATTCCCCCGCCGTGAAGGCCGCGGTCAGCAGATTCTCCGCCGACACGTCGATGAGCGTCATGCTGGGCATGGCTTCTGCCGTGGCGGACAGCAGGGATGCCACATCGCCCGATGCCACCGTGCACACCATGGATGACCCGGACAGACGCGCGTAGAAGTCGCCGTCGTCGTTCTGTGCGCCGATGAGCAGGGTCAGGGCGGGGGAGTCCGCGTCGGCATAGAGGGTGATGGCGGTGGCGGACGCATCGTCCACCCCGTAGGCGGTCAGGGCATCGTCCGTGGCCGTCGCATCCGTCAGGGCATCCCATTCGATGCCCTGCGCGGCGCTGATGAGCTTCTCCGCTGCCGTCCCGTCCAGCGCATGGCCGGTGGCATTGTCATACCACAGCTCGCCCTCGTTGATGCTCCGGCTGACTTCGTCCTTCACGATGTCCAGCGTGCTGCCCACCGTCAGGCGGACGGCGCTGTTCACCGTCGGGAGGGTTTCCAGCACGGTCAGGGCGCTCAGGGTGGTGTCGAAAATGTCCGAAATGTCCGCATCCACCGTGTAGATGATGCCCTCCTGCCCCAGGGACAGGTAATGGCTGCCGCCAAAGGGCGTTTCGTCACCCAGGGCATAGGTGGTGGACGTGCCGTCCGACCAATTCGCCGTGACGGTGAAGGCCGGTTCGGCCAGACCGTAATCCGCCGGATCGGTCACGCCATTCAGCTGGCGGCTGCCGGTGAGCGCCAGGAGGTCGTCCGCCATGGCCTGAACGTCAGCCTGATCCAGCGGATAGGCCGCGTTGCCCGTGACCGTCCATGTGCCGTCCGTGCGGGTGACGGACAGCGCTTCGCCGCCGGTCTGCCATGCAAGGCCGGTCAGGTCGTCCGCCGTGTGGGTGTCCAGGGCGAAGCTGCCGCTTTGCTCCTGCACCGTGGCGGACTCTCCGCCTAACAGCTGCACACCGTAGTAGCCGCCGATGCACAGGAGCAGCGCGAGCAGCAGCGCCAGCATTTTCTTTCCGCGATTCATCGACGCTTCCTCCTTGCCCAGATGATGATGCCCAGCGCCACCAGCGCCCCCGGAATCACACCGATCATCACGACAGACCAGAAGCTGCTTTCGCTCTGGGTGACGGAAAGGCCGGTGGAATCAAGCGATTTGGCGCGGATGGAGATGGCTTCCTCCTGACCGCCCATCCAGTTCAGCGCGTTGAGCAGCAGTTCGCTGTTCGCGCCGGATACCGCATTGTCAATGTAGGTGTCCAGCAGTGCGCCGCCGGTCAGCCACAGGAGCTTGCCGCCCATTTCGGACACAGCGCCCACATGGAACGGCCCGGATGCATCGCCGTCCTCCATGGCGGTGGTGGTCATGTTCAGCGCGTCCGCCTTGGCGTAGGCCGAATCGGAGGTCGTCAGCAGCCAGGTGATGTCCGCATCATGCGAGGCCGTCTCGGCGATGGGCTGCGCCAGCGGGGACAGGATGTGATACCCCGCCGCGATGAGGGGGTCGGTCACGTCGTGGCTGGACATTTCCGGCAGAATATAGTACGGATACCGCGAAAGACGCATGTTCCGGTCGCCCTCGATGATGATGCCGTCCGCCAGCTCCAGACCCATCGCCCGGGTGAGTGACATCAGGTTGGGCATGCTGTCCGCCGACATATAGCCCGTCAGCAGCACCACATTGCCCCCATCCCGGATGTAGTCGATCAGCAGCGCTGCCTCGTCCTCGTTCAGGTCGCTGGCGGGCTGGTTGATGAGGACGGCACTGGCATCCTCCGGCAATGCGTCCGCGGTGAGGATGGACAGGGTCTCATCGTCGAAATTGTCCTGGGTCAGCATGGCTTCAATACTGTCGCTCAGGGGCTCCTCGCCATGGCCGGATAGGGCGTACACCTTGGGCAGATCGTCGCTGGAGACATAGTGGATGGCGTTGGTCAGCGCGTTTTCGCCCTCGAAGGTGGTGGTGGAGGTATACGAATAGGAATAGTAATCCATGGAATAGCTGGTGACGAAGATCTCGTCGTAGCCCACCAGGCGGCTGCGTTCGCCGCAGACGGCCAGCACGCTGTTCTCGTACAGCTGGGTGATCTCCAGGTCATATTTGTCCAGGAAGGTCGGCTCGATGGTGGGATCGACCGACTTGACCTTGATATGCCCCGACAGGTCGGCATAGCGGTTCAGCAGCCGCTGGATGGTGGCATCCTCATTGCCCTGATTGCAGATGATGTACAGCGTCACGTCCTTATCCAGCGAGGCGGTGATGCGCTTTGTCTGGTCGGACAGGGCGTAGATGGCGTTCGCCGTCAGGTCGATCTCCGTCAGCGTGGAGGGCAGACTCCCCATGATGAGGTTGACGAAGATGGCGATGGCCACCACCGCCGCAGCCGCCGCGACAGAATAGCTGCCCGCGCGGAAGCGTCCGCCGAACATGGCGCGAAGGGACTTGTGTTGCCTGCTCATTCCGACCACCTCCTCTTTTCCAGCGCCTGCGTGGTCAGGAAGAGCATCACGCCGGTGATGGACAGATCATACACGATGGATGTGATGTCAAACACGCCGCTGACGAAGGTGTCAAAGCGGTCGAAGACGCTGATGGCGCTCATCATGCCGGCGAACAGCCCGGAGAAGGCGCTGCTGTCCAGATGATACCACACCTGCAAGCCGCCGATGAGCACCGCGCCGAGGAGCACAGCGACGAGGGCGTTCCGGGACATGATGTAGTAGATCACCGCCACGATCAGGGCGAGGACGGTCAGCGCGGTCAGGGAGGCAGAGCCTTCCGTGGACACGAAGCTCGCCAGAGAGGACATGAAGTAGAGCAGCATCATGGTCAGCAGGGTGATGACGGCAGCGGCGACCTGGCTGTCGGTGACGGAGGAGATGAACAGCCCGATGGAGAGCAGACATCCGCCCATGAGGAAGAAGGCGAAAAGCGCACCATAGGCGGACGCGAAGGACACCGCGCCGAATTGGCTGAGCACCAGCGGATACAGCGCCATGATGCCTGTGGGCAGCGCCAGCACCGTCAGCATCGCCAGATATTTGCCCAGCACCACATCCGTCAGTCGGATGGGCAGGGAATACAGCAGCTGATCGGTCTTCTGCTTCTTTTCCTCCGCGAGGGTGCGCATGGAGATGATCGGCACGGCGATCAGGTAGATGAAGCCGATGCCGGAGAGCACATATTCAAAATTGGAATAGTAGCCGCTGAGGTTATAGGCCATGGTGTAGATGCCCGCAAACACCAGCAGGAACGCGCCGAGCAGGTAGCCCAATACGCCCTTGAAATAGGCGCTCAGCTCCCGGCGGAAGACAGCGATCATGGTTCGTCCACCTCCTCATGGGGGGCATCGTCCGCAGCCGCATCGGCGGACGCTTCGCCGTTCGTCAGCTCCAGGAACACGTCCTCCAGACTGGCCCGCACGCGGCTCATCCCGATGATGGGCAGCTGCGCAGCCGCAAACGCGCCAAAGAGCGTCGCCCGCACATCGGTCTCCCCCGCCTGATGCAGTTCACAGCGGATCGTGCCGTCCCCGGCGGACAGCGCGGTGACTTCCACGCCGGGGATGTCCGCCAGGACACGGCGGACGGCGCTTTCGTCGGCGATGATCTCCAGGTGGATGGACGTTTCGCCCGCGAAGAGGGTGGTCAGGTTCTCCGGGGTGTCGCTGGCGACAAGACGTCCCCTGGAGACGATCATGATATGGTCGCAGACCGCCTGCACCTCGGAGAGGATGTGGCTGGACAGCACCAGGGTGTGCTCGCGTCCCAGGTCGCGGATCAATTCGCGGATCTCGATGATCTGCGCCGGGTCAAGGCCGACGGTGGGTTCATCCAGGATGATGATCTCCGGGTCACCCAGGAGCGCCTGCGCGATGCCGACGCGCTGCCTGTAGCCCTTCGACAGATTGCGGATGAGGCGATCCTGCACATCGGCGATGCGGGTCTTCTCCATCACCGCATGGAGCTGGGCATTCCGGTCCCGGTGGGGGATGCCCTTGGCCTGCGCGACGAAACGCAGGTACTCCTTGGGCGTCATGTCCTGATAGAGGGGCGGCTGCTCGGGCAGATAGCCGATGAGCCGCTTGGCCGCCATGGGTTCATCGGCGATGCTGTGTCCGCCCACGCGGACTTCGCCGTCCGTCGCACCCAGACAGCCGGTGATGATGTTCATCGTGGTGGACTTGCCCGCGCCATTGGGACCCAGCAGGCCGTGGATCGCGCCCTTCCCGATGGTGAAGGACAGGTCGTTCACCGCGAGATTCGCGCCGTAGCGCTTGGTCAGATGGCTGACTTCGATCAATGCGAAAACCTCCTTGCATGGAAAATCGGGTCTTGTTCCGCGGATGATTGTAGCGCACGAATCTGGCTTTTGTCCGTCAGGCGTGTGAAA
>CAZJOA010000112.1:0-9362 GCA_964547515.1 uncultured Faecalibacterium sp. | reverse complement strand
AAAAAAGGCGTCCGCCGCAGAGCATCCCACGGCGGACACGCCCTCACGCTGACGTTCAGCGGTTGAAGAGCATGAACTCATACAGGCGGATGGTGTCCACCTCGCCATTGTCGGGGTCTGCGATCTTCAGCAGCAGATAGCGTGCGCTCTGCTGCCCGATCGCGAAGGACGCTGCGTCCGCATCGCAATGCTGCTGCGTGTCCACCGACACCCAGCTTTCACCGTCGGAGGACACCAGCAATTCCCAGGACACCATGTTGCCATAATACGGCTCGACGGTATGGGTGTTCAGGATGGTGTAGGTGTTGAAGGCCTTTTCCGCCCCCAGGTCGATGATGATCCACTGTTTCGTGCCGTCCATGCAATGCTTCATGCCGGTCACGTCCGACAGCCTGGAACACCATTTGGTGGACGGATTACCGTCGATGAGCATCTCCGGCGCTTCATCCGCACGGACATAGCCCGATGCCCCGGCAATGACGGCATCCCGGCAGAGGTTCTCGCCGTCGGTCAGCGCTTCCATGGGCGCGGCGGTATACGGCCCGCGGACGGCCTGTTCCCAGGCGGGATAGGTCGGATCAGCCACACCGGGCAGGTTCTCCGTCAGGAAATTGTCCGGATAGTCCGCAAAGCCCGTGAATGTCCAGGTGCCGTCCCGCAGCTCCTGCACATAGCGCAGGCGCAGCTCCTCCATGGACGCATACCCCGTCATGGCGCGGACAAGCTGATTGATGGGAGTCTGCGTGTCGTAGGGATCGTCATCCAGCTTTTCGCCCTCATTGCTGCGGATCAGCCGATGGATGGCATCGATCAGGCCGTATTGCACCTGCCCCTGTGCGTCCAGCGTGGTGGGATAGCGCGCATCCATATAGGCGAAGAACCACTGGCCGTTCCCATAGGGCGCATAGTCCCAGTCCATCCAGTCCTCCGGTGCACTGGACGACGGCTCCATCTGGTCGATGTCCGCCCAGTGATAATAGCGGAATCCGGCATAATTCGCCAGGTTCTCCGTCCACCAGGCATCACCGCCGTAGTTCAGCTTCCCGTCGTAGCACTGCACGCTGTGCGCCAGCTCATGGGCGATGTAGCCCCGGTCAACGCGATTGGCATTGGCATAGTCCACGGAAAGCACCACACGCGCCCCGTAGGAATAGGCGACGACACCTTCGTCCGCCTCGTCCACCGCGTCCGCGCCCTCCGCCCCCAGATAGATGGTGGTCGGCGCATCCCCCATGCCCCACCGGGCGTACAGCCGCGGATAGGTCGTCGCGAACAGCACCGCCATTTCCGCCTGATAGCCCGGATTCGTGATCTGATCCCAGTCGCCATAGAAAACGGCATGGTACGTCTCCGCGCCCGCTGTGCCCAGGACACACAGCAGCGCCATCAGCAGGGCAAACAGCTTTTTCAGCCTTTCCATCATGAGGAGCACTCCTTTCGTCAGCACGCGGCCAGGATGCCCCGGGCAGCGCTTGTCCCCATGATAGCACAAAAGCGGCGGATTGGCAATCCTTGCCGTACACCGCAAAAAGCCCGCGCAGCCTTCCGGCCGCACAGGCGTTGGGAGCTCCGGGTCACTGGTTGGACATGCCGCGCTCGGCCTGCTCGATCAGGCGCTTCACCATGTAGCCGCCGATATAGCCGGCCTGGCGGGAGGGCAGGTCGCCGTTGTAGCCCTTCTTGAGGTTGATGCCCAGCTCACCGGCGATCTCGTACTTCATGTTGTCCAGCGCCTGACGCGCTTCGGGCACGACGACGCGGCTCTGGTTGCTGTTCGCCGAGGTCTTCCCCTGCTGGAACTGGTTCTGCTGCTGCTGCATGGGGGTCTGATTGTTGCTGATGTTGTTATACATGGGCGTTTTCCTCCTTTTTCGGTCACGCTGCACCGCGATGCAGCTGCAAAGGGCGTTCAGGGCACTCAGCCCCGGCCGGACATGCCGCGCTCCGCCTGTTCGATCAGGCGCTTCACCATGTAGCCGCCCACATAGCCGTTCTCCCGCGCGGAAAGATTGCCCTTGTAGGCCTGCTGATAGTCCACGCCCAGCTCGCGCGCGATCTCATACTTCATGCTGTCCAGCGCGCCGCGTGCCTCCGGGACCATCTGCGCCTTGGAATTGCGATTGCTCATGCTGTTCACCTCCTGTTGCCTTTCTCGGTAGGTATTTTGCACGGTTCGGCGCATAATACGCTGGAAAAGGGTACATGCGGTGGAAAGTCCGCCGACGGACGCGAAAAGGGAGCGCCACACCGTCAGCGCTCCCGCATCGCCGTCCCCTCCGCGCCTGCGCCGGACGCAGCGCACCCGCCCCCACTGCCGGACGGCGTGCATGCCGGGTCGGGACGGATACAGGCCTTGCCGCGTCCTGCGCAGGATGCCTCTGACGCAAAACAACTGCGCCCGTTTTCTCCGGACGCAGCCCTTGGGACAGGAACATTCTACGCAGGGGGACGCAGGATCATGCGCTGATGCCATTGATTTTCCGGATGATGGCATCCAGGTCGCTTTGCAGGGCGGACATGTCCGCAAAGGTGTCCAGGCGTTCACCCAGACTCCCGATAGCATCCATCACGCCCTCGTCCGCCGTGATGGCCACCGTGGACACGCCGGACACGACCCCCGCGATGCGCTCCTTCACGATGCCGCGCAGACGATCGTCCAGGCCGCCCTTGTACTGGTCGTCAAACGCCAATGCCACAGCGGCCTTGTTCCCCGCCAGAACAACCTCCGCATCCTCCACCTCGCTGAGGCGCTCCAGCTCGTCCTCGATCTGCTCAATGACGCGCTTGGCCTTGTCCATGCTGGTCACACCGGCGGTCTCGGGCAGCACGGTCGTCCCGGGCAGCACGCCGTCCGTGGCGTTCTGTGCGCCCTCGCCGTCCAGCATGCCCTCCGCGCCATCAGCCGGCATCACCGCCGTGACGCTCGGTGTCGCCGTCGCGGTGCTCGTCGGCTGACTCGTCGCCGTCAGCTGCCCGTCATCCGACTTGCACCCCGTCAGCGCCGCCGCCACCGTCAGCGCCGTAACGCCCAAAATGAGCTTCTTCATGTTCATTCACCTCCTCGCGCACTATTGTGCACAGCGTCCTTTGCCGTCAATCATGAAAAATTTACAGTTTCCTGCCTTGTTTTCGCGGCAAAATACGTTATAATAGAAGGGAATGATGATTTGCAATGGAGGATGCTGTATGGCAGACATGCTGACGCAGTTGCTGTCCCTGGCGACGGCGGGGACAATGCTGCTTTCCAATGCTCTGACGGCCTCTGCGCCGCAGAACGACATCAACGGGCTGCTGTTTTTGCAGAACCGGCAATGGCGGGTGAGCTCCGCCTACATCCCGGACGTCCGGGTGACGGACATCACCGGCAAGGTGCGCGAGCTGCGCGATGATGCGGCCACCGCGCTGGAACAGATGGCCGCGGACTGCCTGAAGGAAACGGGCGAGATCATCGTGTCCGTCAGCGGATACCGCAGCTATCAGACCCAGGCGAGCATCTACGAGCGCAAGGTCAAGAATGTCGGTTCGCAGAAAAAGGCGGACGAATACGTCGCCCGCGCCGGTGCATCCGAGCATCAGCTGGGCCTGGCCATGGATCTGGGCTGGGATGATTACCACGGCACGAGCGACAAGTTCACCCGATCGAAGGCCGGCAAATGGACGACCGAGAACTGCTGGAAATACGGCTTCATCCTGCGCTATCGCGGCGAATGGGAGGACATCACCGGCTACAAGCAGGAGGAATGGCATTTCCGCTATGTGGGGCTGGAGAACGCCCGGAGGATCCACGAGAACGAGATGCCCCTGGAGAGCTATCTGCTGCTCCTGCGCCAGGATGTGCTGATGGAGATCGTGACAAGGGAGGAAGAACCATGAAGAGGCTGACATCCCTGCTGCTGGCACTGCTGATGCTGCTCTGCGCGGCGGCACAGGCCGAGGAAGAGGAGGACGACTGGTCCTTCATGGACATCAGCGGCGAGAAGATCGTCACCTACAACGATGTGCCGTGGGACTTCCCCGTCGACCTGATGGACATGAAGCCCGAGCTCATCCGCCTGGTGAACAAGCACATGTTCCTGGAGAAGGCCTTTGAGCCGGACGATCTGGTCACCATGAAGGCGCTCAAGCTGGACGCGGACGGCAACAACACCAACGGCGGTGTCCGCAAGGTGAGCGGCACATGGCAGCTCCAGCGGGAATGCGCCGAGGCACTGGTGGCGCTGTGCGATGCGGCACGTCAGGCCGGGCACGAGCTCTACCTCAAGAGCGCGTACCGCTCCTACTACAAGCAGGCGGTGATGTATGAGAACCGCATCAAGAAGTACGGCTATGACGACGGCTGGGTGACGAAGCCCGGCGCGAGCGACCATCAGACGGGTCTGGGCTGCGATGTCGTGCCCAAGAACTGGACGGATCGCGGCATGAACGAGGACATGGCCAAGGAGGAGGAGTGCCAGTGGATGGCCGAGAACTGCGCACAGTTCGGCTTCATCCTGCGCTACCCCGAGGACAAGGAGGACATCACCGAGATCAACTATGAGCCGTGGCATCTGCGCTATGTGGGCATCCCGGCGGCGACCTACATCATGGAGAACGGCCTGTGCCTGGAGGAATTCCACGTTCAGCTGACCGCCGCCATTGAGGCCTTCCTTGCCAGCGGCGGCCCCCGCAGCATGGTCGAGCCCTTCATCCAGACCTCCGCCGAGGACAAATACGCCAAATACTGAAGGGTCTTCGACCCCTTTCACGCGATTGAGTCGGCAGATTACCCATACAGTTTCCGCGTGCTGCACAAACGCATACCCAAAATCGGCTTGACCTCTGTTCTAAACAGAAGCCAAGCCGGTTCGTTTTTTATTTCCTGCTGACGGTAATGACCTCGCGCTCGCGGCAGTCCGTGGGCTGTCCCAGGCCGTCCACCCCGTCCGCCATATAGCGCGTGATGACGATGGTGTCCGCGTCCGCCGCGTCAATGTCACACAGGCCGTATTTCAGCACGTCACTGGCCTGACGGTGGGTCAGCTTGTTGCTGATGTACTGCGTCAGCGTCTTGTCCTCCCTGCCCCAGGGGAAGGGACGGCGATTCCACGGGTCATGACAGCCGCACAGGCCGGCTTCGTCCCCGTAATAGACCGTCGGACACCCCGGCAGCGCACACAGCAGGTCGATGCACAGCTTGTAGCGCTTCACCGCCAGCTCGTATTCGTCCACGGTGAGGTGAACCCACTGCTGCTCGTCCTTCGGCATGTCCATGCAGCCGCGATCCACCAGCATGTTCAGCACCCGCGGACGATCATGACTGCCCACCAGGTTCATCAGCGCATAACGGAAGGGCGCGGGATAGACCTCCGCCTGATGCCGGACAAGACGGACGAAGCTGTCCGCATCGGTGTGCCCGGTCACAAAGTCCAGAATCGCCTCGCGCAGGGGGTAGTTCATGACCGAATCCAGCGTGTCACCCGTGCAGTAGCACCGCATTTCGCCATAGGCCACCTTGTTGGACGCATCCTCCCACACCTCGCCCAACACCACCGCATTCGGGTCGGCCTTGTGCGCGGCAATGCGCAGCTTGCGCAGAAAGTCCATGGGCAGCTCATCCGCCACGTCCAGTCGCCAGCCGCATGCACCCTTCCTGATCCAACGGGGGACGACACCCTCTTCGTCGCGGAACATGAATTTCTGATATTCCGGATTGTCCTTGCGCAGCTCGGGCAGGCTCAGGATGCCCCACCAGGCACGATAGTCCTCCGGGAATTTCTTGAAGGTGTACCAGTCGTAATAGGGGGACGAATCCCCCTGATACGCGCCGAGGTTCGGATAATGTCCGAAGTGGTTGAAGTACACGCTGTCCTCGCCCGTGTGGGAGAAAACGCCGTCCAGCAGCACACGCATGCCATAATGCGCGGCCTCCTCGCAGAGCACCTGGAATTCCTCCTCCGTGCCGCAGAGCGGGTCGATGCGCGTATAGTCCCCCGTGTCGTAGCGGTGGTTGGAACGCGCCCGGAAGATCGGGTTGAAGTAGATGACATCGATGCCCAGCGAATGCAGATACGGCAGCTTCTCGCGCACGCCGTTCAGGTTGCCGCCGTAGAAGTCCAGCTCCTGATACTTCCCGCCGCGCATATCGCCCACGGACAGCATCTCCTCGTCCCACTTCTCGTGCACATAGCGATCCTGACGGTCGTCCTTTGCGGCGGTCTTCCCACGGGCAAACCGGTCGGGGAAAATCTGGTAGATGTTCGCCCCGTGGAAGTAGTCCGGCGTGGTGAAGGCCTTGTCATACACCGTGATCTGGAAGGATTCCGCCTCGCCTGCGGTGTAGGGCATGCCCTCGCCTCCCAGTCGATCCGGCTTGTTGCCATAGACCACGGTATGCCCGTCCCGGCGGTAGACGATGAAGCGATACCAGTACAGCCCCGGCACATCGGGCAGGGTGACGGCGGTCTCCCAGGTGTCGCCGCCGGTGTGGCGCATGGCGTAGCAAAGCTCCTCATCCTGCCAGGTGCGCAGGATGACGGCGGTGGCCTCGTCGCATCGGAAGCGGATGACGACCTCGCTGCCCGTGGGCGCGGGACCCATGGGCTGGCGGAAGAATGCCTGGTGGGAATCGTGAAGCATCATCGTGAAATCAGTCCTGTTCTATGAATTTCGGGCTATTCCGATGGCGGTAACGTTTTCAAGCCTGCGGAAAGATGTGCCCGGACAGCCGAAACCGTGCCGGGCAGGGAGCATCAGCAGGATTTGCCCTGGAGGGGCTGGAG
The DNA here is from genome assembly GCA_964547515.1 of uncultured Faecalibacterium sp. Taxonomy (GTDB): domain Bacteria; phylum Bacillota; class Clostridia; order Christensenellales; family Aristaeellaceae; genus UBA11524. Next base: position 2,604 of record CAZJOA010000112.1, on the reverse strand, counting down.
ATGCCAGATGGTATCGTTATATTCGCGGATGGTGCGGTCGGACGAGAACACGCCGGACATGGCGGTGTTGATGACGGCCATGCGGTTCCACTTGTCCTTGTCGGCATAATCGGTATTGATGCGGCGCTGCGCCATGGAATAGGAGCCGAAGTCCTTCAGGACGAAGTAGGGGTCGCCCATGCTGCCGTAATCGCCGATGAGCAGGCTGTGGTAGAGGTCCTGCAAAGCGCCGGGGGCTTCCGGCATCACCGTGCCGTCGATCATCTGGGTCAGCGCCAGACGAAGCTCCGCATTCGTCTCGAAGATCGTCATGGGATTGTAGGTCTGCTCGCGGTACATATCCAGCACCGTGTCGGAACGCATGCCGAAAATGTAGATATTGTCCATGCCCACCTGCTGGCTGATCTCCACATTGGCGCCATCCATGGTGCCGATGGTCACGGCGCCGTTCATCATGTACTTCATGTTGCCGGTGCCGCTGGCCTCCTTGGAGGCGGTGGACAGCTGCTCGGAGATCTCCGTGGCGGGGATGAGCACCTGTGCGCTGGACACATCGTAGTTCTCCAGGAAGACGACCTGGAGCATTTTGCGGGCGCGGGGATGGCTGTCGATCAGGCGGCTGAGGGCGTTGATGAACCGGATGATCTGCTTGGCGCGGTTGTAGCCCGGTGCGGCCTTCGAGCCGAAGATGAACGTGCGGGGCTGCATGGTGAAGGAGGCATCGTTGACGATGCGGTTATACAGCACCAGGCAGTGCAGGGCATTGAGCATCTGACGCTTGTACTCATGCAGGCGCTTGGACTGCGCGTCGAAGATGAAGTCCGGATCGACGATCGTCCCCTGATGCTCCTTCAGGAAGGCGGCGAGGCGCTCCTTGTTGTGACGCTTCACCCTGGCGAACTGCTCGCGGAAGGCCGCGTCATCCGCATAGGGCTTCAGATCCTCCAGACGCTCCGTATGCTTGATCCAGTCCGTGCCGATGGTGTCGCAGATCAGCTGCGTCAGCTCCGGGTTGCAGGCCATCAGCCAGCGGCGATGGGTGATGCCATTGGTGATGGCGCTGAACTTCTCCGGCATGACCAGGTAGTAGTCATGGAAGGTCTCCGCCTTGAGAATGTCGCCGTGAAGCTGGCTGACGCCATTGGTGTTGTAGGTCATGGCGACGCACAGGTTCGCCATATGGATATAGCCATAGGAGATGATGGCCATCTTGCCCACGCGCTCCGCCTGACCGGGAAAGTGATTCCACAGGCGTGCGCACAGGCGGCGGTTCATCTCCACCAGAATGTCATAGATGCGGGGCAGGAGCGTCTTCACCATGCCCTCCGGCCACTTCTCCAGCGCCTCGGCCATGATGGTGTGATTGGTGTACGCGATGGTCTTGGAGACAATGGCCTGTGCCTCGTCCCAGCCCAGACCCTCTTCGTCGATCAGCAGACGCATCAATTCCGGTATTGCCAGTCCCGGATGCGTGTCATTGACATGCACCACGACCTTCTCCGGCAGCTTCGACCAGTTCGTCCCGTTGAGCTTCTTGAAGTCCTTCAGCATGTATTGCAGGGTCGCGCTGGTGAAGAAGTACTGCTGCTTCAGGCGGAGGAGCTTGCCCTCATAGTGATTGTCCTCCGGATAGAGAATGTTGGAAATGGCCTCCGCCAGCTCCTTCTCCTCCGTCGCCTGGACATACTGTCCGCGGCCAAACGAACCCAGATCCATCCGCTTGGGCGAACGTGCGCTCCACAGGCGAAGGCTGTTCACCGTGGAGGTGTCGTAGCCCACCAGCGGCATGTCATACGGGACGGCCTCGACCGTATTATAGTCCACATGATGGAAAACCATGCGGCCATTCTCCTCGGCCATCTCCACGCGGCCGTTGAAATGCACCTCGCAGGCATCCTCCATCACGGGCATTTCCCACACATTCCCATTGCCCAGCCAGTAATCCGGCAGCTCCACCTGCTGTCCATCCACGATCTTCTGTCGGAACAGACCGTATTCATAGCGGATGGAGCAGCCCATCGCCGGCAGATCCAGCGAGGCCAGCGAATCCATGAAGCACGCGGCCAGACGGCCCAGTCCGCCATTGCCCAGGGCAGGTTCGGGCTCTTCCTTGAGCACCGCATCGATGTCGATGTGCAATTCGTCCAGCGCGGCCTTGTATTCATCGGTGGACACCAGGTTCAGGATATTGGTGTACAGGCTGCGCCCCATAAGGAACTCCACGGACAGGTAATACAGGCGCTTGTTGTTGTTTGTCTTGCGCTCCTCGCGGGAGATCATCCACTTCTGCATGATCTGGTCGCGGACGGTGGACGCCAGGGCACGGTAGATCTGTGCATTGGAGGCCTCGGTAATGGTGCGGCCATTATAACGCTGGAGCTTGCCAATAATGGAAGCCTTGATGGACTCCTTGTCAAAGGACTTGGTCGGCATGGGGAAGCATCCTCCTCGAAATATCAGGAATTTTATCGGAAATCCGTCACAGATGGACGGCATGCGGAATAAGCGTTGTTGCCAACGTGCACCATTATACATGTTTTTTCGCCATTTGACAAGGGGCGAACGCGAATTCACTCCGGATGACGGGCGACGGGGAAAAAGCAT
>CAZJOA010000111.1:7654-9383 GCA_964547515.1 uncultured Faecalibacterium sp. | reverse complement strand
TCTGCTCCTTCGTCGGGGCTTGCGTTCCATCGCGTTTTACGGTATAATAGGAACAGTGCAAATGCAAAATACGTTGGGAGCTGATCCGATATGTCCGCCATCCGTGAACACCGCCTGCCTAATGGCATGACCATCCTCTGCTGGCACCAGCCCTATCTGCGCGGGCTGGCCATGGGGCTGTACTTCAAGGGCGGCACCCTCTATGAGACCGAGGAGACCCAGGGCGTGAGCCACCTGCTGGAGCACCTGTGCTTCCGTGGCCTGGGCGGACTGAACCACGATGGGCTTCAGCGGCTGCTGAACCGTTTCGGCGCTGATCTGGACGGCATGACCACCGCGGAGGCCATCGTCTTCCGGCTGACGAGCCTGCCGCGCTTCTTCGACGGCATGCTGGAGCTGTTCTGCCGATTCTTCTCGCAGACGCCGTGGACGCCGGAGGAGATCGACCGGGAGAAGCAGATCGTCCTGCGGCAGATCGAACAGGCGGAGGAGGACTTCGACGAGGCGGTGGATCGCGTCTGGCGTGAGACCCCCGCCGGGGTGTTCCCGCGCATGGGTACGGCGCAGGCCATCGCCGAGCTTGACCCCGATACCATCTGGAACTGGCAGCGCCTCGTCTTCCAGCCCCAGAATGCATGCCTGGTCATCTCCGGCAACTTCTCCACCGGCATGGAGCGTGCCGCCATCGAGGCCTTCTCCGCCCTGCCCAACTACACCAGCGAGCCGCCCTTTGAGCAGCACATCCCCCTGGGCTTCTGCATGCGCGATGCCCAGAGCGACATGGTGCTGGACAGCGAGTCCCCCGATGCCCAGGCGCAGGTGCACATCGCCTTCGACATCGACGAGGAGAACGTCTTCCCGCTGGCGGCGCGCATCGTGGATGCCATCACCGCCGGGAATGATGATTCCCTGCTTTTCCAGACCCTGCGGGAGGAGGAAGCCCTCGTCGCCGAGATCGAGAGCTACATTCAGGAGATCGGCGCGTTCCACCGGCTGGTTATCCGGTATGACGTGCGCCAGGAGAAGCTCGCCGAGAGCCTGCGCAAGGTCTTCATGTACCTGCACCGCCTGAGCATGTATGTCCGGCCGATCCGCCTGAATCAGGTGCGCAGCCGCTTCACCGTGGGCAGCGCATTGGCACAGGATGACGTCAGCGAGATGAACGACCTGGCCGGATGGGCATGGGTCGCGGGCGATCCCTCCCGTGCCGACCTAGACGCACAGGCCTCCCAGCTCAACGACCTGTCCGCCGAGGAGCTGCTGGACGCAGCCCAGACCATCTTCCGCCCGGAGAACCTGTGCATCAGCGTCGAACGTGACCCCGCCGCCGTCACCGAGGACATGGATGCCCTCTTCGCCGAACTCCGCAGCATGCTCTAAGCGTCTGTGACCCGTTTTCGCGCGACGAAAAGGCTGTATCTGTAGATAAATGATGAATGAGGAATTATGAATTTAGTTTGTTGTGCCGACGCTGAACCACGGCGCAGCAATCCAAAATGATGAATGATGAATGAGGAATTATGAATTTAGTTTGTTGTGCCGACGCTGAACCACGGCGCGCAGTAACTCAATTCCTAATTCCTCATTCCTCATTCCTAATTCCAGATTCGAAGCCTCGCAAGGGCACAGCAACCAAATTCATAATTCCTCATTCCAAATTCCTCATTCAATTTCGGGGGGGTGATCGGCCTGGATGCAAAGCTCTATGAGGTGCTCGCGCTGGCGATGC
>CAZJOA010000111.1:0-7554 GCA_964547515.1 uncultured Faecalibacterium sp. | reverse complement strand
GGGGGGGTGATCGGCCTGGATGCAAAGCTCTATGAGGTGCTCGCGCTGGCGATGCGGTACTTTTTCACCCTTTTCGGGGCGTTGATCGTGTGCCGGTCGCTGATTTGGCTGGCGAAGGATCATCGCCGGAAGCACCTCCGCCTGAAGAACCTCCCGGATGCGGGCACGATCGGTATCCTGACGGTCGAGGCCGGCAGCAGGGAGCTGTCCGACGGCGTGACGCTCCCCGTCCCCTATGAGGGCACGCTGGGCTTTTTGCGTACCTGCGATGTGGTCGTCCCCGTGGACGATGTGGCCAATACCCATCTGGATTTCACGTTCGTCAGCGGCAGGGGATTGCTCGTCTGCCCCCGCCGGGGATGCACGGTCATGGTGGACGGCTTCCCCGTCGCCAATGCCCGCGACAGCCGGGAGCACCCCATGCTCCATGGCTCGCTGCTGACGGTGGGTCAGGCGGTGCTGCGCCTGGGGGTGTTCGCCGGATTGGATGTCCCGTCCGTGCCGGTGGTCGCGCCCTATGCCGTCCCGCAGCAGGAGGACTGGTCGCCCGAGACGGCTGATGTGCCCTATGGCGCACCGGGACAGGGGTATCCGCCTGATCCGCGCTGGATGAATCAGCCGTATTCGCCGAATCCGCCCGTGAATCAGCCGTATTCACCCGAATCAGGCTGGACGAATCCGCCCTATCCGCCCAATCAGCCTGTGAATCAGCCGAATCAGCCGTATCCGCCCTATCCGCCCGAATCGCACTGGCCGGGAGGTGATCGCCATGCGCCGCAATGACCCCGGGAAACGCCTGTCCCGCGCGGTGACGGTGTTCTATTTCAGCGCGTTTCTGCTGCTTTTCCTGCGGGACTTCAAGTGGCAGGGGCTGGCGCTGGCCGTGGCCGTGCCCATGCTGAACGTGGTGACGACGGGTCTGCTGCCGCGGCTGTTCCCGTCGGACAAGCTGCTGCTTTCGCTGACCAATTTCCTCTGCGCCCTGGGCGTGCTCGTGCTCTATGACACCAACCCCGCCTATGCCTATGCGCAGGCGCGGTACTACTTCATCGGGCTGATGGCGATGCTGGTGTGCATCTACATCATCCGGCTGATCCACTCCTTCCGCATGCTGGTGTGGCCGATGATGCTGTGTTCGCTGGCGCTTCTGGCGCTGCCGCTGGTCATCGGCCGGGAGACCAATGGCGCACGGAACTGGTTCTACGCCGGGAGCATCTCCGTCCAGCCCAGCGAGATCGTCAAGCTGACCCTGGTGATCGTGCTGGCGCGGTTCATGGCGGATCGGCGGATGCTGCCCTGGCTGACCTTCTCGGTGGGATGCCTGGGCATCCTCATGCTCCAGAAGGATCTGGGCACGGCGCTGCTCTACTTCTTCACGGCGCTGCTGCTCTTCTATGCGTCCACGGGCAATCTGCTCCTGACGGGCATCGGCCTGGCGGGCGGCGCGGGCGCGGCGGTGATGGGCTACCGCATGTTCGCCCATGTCAAACGGCGCGTGGCGATCTGGCTCAATCCCTGGTCGGATTACGACAACGCAGGGTATCAGATCATCCACGGGCTGATGGCCATTGCGTCCGGCGGACTCTTCGGCGTGGGACTGGGGCTGGGTTCGCCCACCACCATCCCGGTGTACCATACGGATTTCATATTCGCCGTCATCTGTGAGCAGTTCGGGCTGATCTTCGGCTGCTGTGTGCTGCTGATCTATGTGGCCATCCTCTGGCGCGGCGCGATGATCGCCATGTCGGCGCGGCGCTCGTTCCATGCGCTCCTGGCGATGGGCATCACGCTGCTGCTGGGCTTGCAGACCTTCGTCATCATCGGCGGGGTGCTCAAGCTCATCCCGCTGACGGGCGTGACCATGCCCTTTGTGTCCTATGGCGGCACGTCCCTGGTGTCGAGCCTGTGTCTGGTGGGACTCTTGCAGGGCGTGGCTTCCCTCAATGAGGACGGTGTGGACGAGGATGCCCGCCTGACGGATCACGGGCAGGGCGGAGGTGCAGCATGAAACAGCAGCGTTTGCGCATCAAGCTCCTGGCACTGCTGCTCTTCGGGCTGTTCGCCCTTCTGGCGGTGTACGGCGTGTATTCCATCAACACCTATGGCAACCGCTGGTTCGCGTATGCGCGCAATCCGCGCGTTCGGGCGCAGAAGCGCAATGTCATTGCGGGGAACATCTACGACCGCAGCGGCGTATTGCTGGCGACCACGGTGGACGGCGAGCGCGTCTATCAGGCGGACGCGGATGCCCGGCGCGCGGTGGTGCATGTCCTGGGCGATGACGAGGGACAGGTGTCCAATGGCGTGGAGGGCTTCCAGACCGCCTACCTGTACGGCTTCAAGGCGTCCATCGCCGAGCGCTTCAATGCGCTCTTCTCCTCCGAGCCCCGTCAGGGCGACAATGTCCACCTGACCCTCGACAGCCGCCTGTGCACCGCCATCCTCCGGTATTTCGACAGCCATGCCCTCACCCGGGGCAAGAATGGCGCTGCCGTCGTCATGAACTACAGGACCGGCGAGGTCGTGGCGCAGGTGAGCCTGCCGGGCTTCGACCCCATGAGTGCGTCCTCCGTATCGGCGGACAGCGAGGTCTACTGGAATCGCGCCACCCAGAGCCTCTATCCCCCTGGATCGACCTTCAAGACCGTGACCACCGCCGCCGCGCTGGAGAGCATCCCCGATGTCACCCGGCTGAACATCGCCTGTACCGGCGGACTGGACGTGGACGGTCAGGCCATCCGCGATTTCGGGAATGCGGTGCATACCAGCCTGACGCTGAAGCAGGCGTTCGTCAAGAGCTGCAACAACATTTACGCCCTGCTGGCGCTGGACATGGGGGACGCGACGCTGCGCAAAACGGCGGAGCGCTTCGGCTTCAACGCGAATTTTCTCTTCCGCGACCTGGTGGTGGAGAACAGCGTCTATCCCACCGGGGAACGCAGCCGCTTCGATGTGGCGATGAGCGGCTTCGGGCAGTCGTCCATCGGGGCGACACCGACCCACCTGTGCCTGATCGCCGCGGCCATCGCCAATGACGGCGTGATGATGGAGCCGACGCTGCTGCGTCAGGCCACGACACCCACGGGGGCAGTCCGGGCGACCTTCGATCCGAAGGTGTACCGCACCGCGCTGTCCGCCGAGACCGCCGCCACCCTGCAGGAGTACATGCGGGCGGTCGTCACCACCGGTACGGGCAGCCGCGCCGGTGTCGACGGGCTGACCATCTGCGGCAAGACCGGCTCGGCGGAATCCAGCCGCAACGGACGTGCCGTCACCCATGGGCTGTTCATCGGCTATTGCGCGGATGACGAGCTGCCCTTTGCGGTGTGCGTGGTGGTGGAGGACATCGCCGACGGACAGGGCGGGGGAACGACTGCCGCACCCATCGCGGGGGACATCTTCACCTACCTGCGGGACAACGCGGAGCTCGTTACAAATTAAAAAATGCGCCGGACTGAAACATCAGCCCGGCGTTTTTGCGTGTCAGATATGGAAATAGCCGCGTATGTCGCGCAGCAGCGCGTCCTTCGTCACCAGCGGGTCGCCCGGCAGGTGGCTCGGCACGAAGTACGCCGTGTCCACCGGACGCAGCGCGTTCAGCATGCCCTTCGCCTCGGCTTGGGGGCTGGCATCGCGGGCGTAGGTCAGGTCGCCGATGAAGGTGTACGCGCCGTCCACCGTGGCGATGAGGCATCCGGGCGCGTGGGGCGATACACACGGGCGGACGGTGATCTCGATGCCGTCGCGCAGGGTCAGCGGCGCGTCCACCAGCGTCCCGTGGGGGATGTGCTTCAACGTTCGCGCGCCAGCCAGCGTCAGGGCAGGGGAGAAGCGGTGCATGTTCGCCGTGTGATCCCGGTGGAAATGGCTGAGGATGACCGTCACGGGCTTGTCCAGCCGCGAAAGCACGGCGAGCGCCTCGTCGCTGCTGCCCACATCGAAGACGAACCAGCGTGTGTCCCCCTCGATGAGGAACACGTCGGCGGACAGCGGCTCCTCCGCCGGGGGAAGCCGCCAAATACGCGGCGCGAGCTGTGTCAGGGGCATGGGCCCTCCTCCTCCCACTGGTGCAGCGGCATCGGCCTTGCGCCGAGCTTTTGCCGCCAGAATTCGCCCTGCAGCCAGGCGTATCGGTTGCCGCCGCGGCGGTATTCCCGCCCCGGTGCGCCGCGAACCGTCCGCAAATGCGTCACCTGTCGGACTTTCATCGCCATTCCGCCAGACCGCGCGCGGAATTCCAGCGCATAGGTCACCTCCGGCAGGCCGTTGGGCATGCCCTCATGCAGGGTGATCTCGCGCTGTTCCGCATCCCAGCGGTACTTCAGGTCGGTGTGTGTGACGCCACTCGCCAATTCGTGGAGGATGCGCTGCTCATCCATCGGCACGAACCACACAGAGGTCTGTCCGAGGGCATCGAAGTTATCCACATCCTGTCCCCGGCGTGTGAGCAGCTCTTTCTCCTGCCCCAAGGCGATGATCAGCAGCAAGGCAGTCAAGCAGGCAATGAACACAGGCACGGACGAACACCTCCCTGCGGACAGTATAGCACATTGGAGGGCGCGGTGCAATCGATCAGACACATCGAACACCCTGAATGCACAAAAAAAGCCGTCACGAAGACGGCTTTGATGGAGCGGTAGACGAGGCTCGGACTCGCGACCTCCACCTTGGCAAGGTGGCGCTCTACCAACTGAGCTACTACCGCATATCGCTGCTGGGGCAGCGGATGGATGGCACATGGAGCGGGTGACGGGAATCGGACCCGCGTAGCCAGCTTGGAAGGCTGGAGCTCTGCCATTGAGCTACACCCGCAGAAAAAATGGAGCGGTAGACGAGGCTCGGACTCGCGACCTCCACCTTGGCAAGGTGGCGCTCTACCAACTGAGCTACTACCGCATACCGGGGGTGCCAAGAGAATCGTGCGGGCGATGAGACTCGAACTCATACGCCTGTGGCACCAGATCCTAAGTCTGGCGCGTCTGCCATTCCGCCACGCCCGCATGACTTCATTGGCAGATGGGAATGACCCATTGGAGATTCGAACTCCAGACACCTTGATTAAAAGTCAAGTGCTCTGCCAACTGAGCTAATGGGTCATACATGCTGGGGTGGCAGGGCTCGAACCTGCGAATGCGGGAGTCAAAGTCCCGTGCCTTACCACTTGGCTACACCCCAACGCAGGCTTTTCCACCGCAGTTTGCAGCAGACCGAAAGAAAAAGATGGGGTGACTAGTGGGGCTCGAACCCACGACATCCAGAGCCACAATCTGGCGCTCTACCACTGAACTATATCCTCCACATCGATCAGCGCGCCTGGAGGGGCTCGAACCCCCGACCCACGGCTTAGAAGGCCGTTGCTCTATCCGACTGAGCTACAGGCGCAGACCGGAAACCAGGCAATCCGCCCTGCTGGACTTCTTGCTGACAAGTATGGATTATATCAAACCTTCGCGGCTTTGTCAACACCTTTTTTTCAAATCCTGCCGCACCGGGGGCATCTGCCGCGTTTTTCCCTGCGGATGCATGAAAACGCCGGACTTGGGGCATGGTATCCGCCGAGGTGATGAACATGAAATGGACGCAGAAGGAAAAGTCCCTGCTGAAGGACCTGAAGAACCAGGAGCAGCTGTGCGTGGACAAATACGGCGAATACGCCGCCCGCGCCTGCGACCCCGACCTGCGCCGCCTGTTTGAGGACATCCGGCAAACGGAGCAGCAGCACCTGCGGACGGTCTGTGACTGGCTGGGCGAACAGCCCGCGCAGAATGCTCCTGCGGGCGACTGCCCGTGCGCCGACTTCGCCGATGTACAGCAGGCCATGGCGCACGACAAGTACCTCTGCCAGGATGCGCTGTGCACCGAGAAGAAGGTCAGCAGCACCTATGATGTGTGCATCTTCGAATTCTGCGACCCGCAGGTGCGGCAGCAGCTCCACCAGATCCAGGGCGCGGAGCAGCAGCATGGCGAGATGCTCTACCAGTACATGGCGCAGAACGGCATGTATCAGGTGCAGTGACCCCCTGCCAAGAGCCGTGCTTCCCGCTGAGGGGGCGCGGCTCTTGTGCGTTCAGTCCGTCCAGACCGCCATGCCCGCGGCCATCCCGGCCTCATGGGTGATGCTCAGGCGGAGCTGTCCGCCCAGTGCGGCAGCCTGTCCGTGCAGGACGGCATACGGCTGACCCCTGTCCGTGTGGCTGATCTCGATGTCCGTCAGCGGGATGGACAGCCCCGTCCCGAAGGCCTTCAGCGCCGCTTCCTTGGCGGCGAACAGCCCTGCCATGCTCTGTGCGGCGGACACGCCCTTCCCGCGGATGTACGCCTGTTCTGCCGCAGTGAACATCCGCCGCAGGGAATGCCCCTCGTCCAGCAGACGCGCCATCCGCCCGATCTCGCACAGGTCGATGCCGATCCCGCGCACGTTACACATAGCCCATCACCCCCCGGACGGACACGTCCCCGGCCAGCACCCGGCGCAGCGTCCCGTCAGCCGTGCGGACAAGCAGTGCGCCGTCCGCGCCGATGTCCTCCGCATGGCCGGTGAAGCATTCCGCGCCGATGACCTGCACGGGGCTGCCCAGGGTGACGGACAGTGCGCGGTATTCCGCCGCGATGCCCTCGAAGCCGGCGCTTTCCACGGCGGACACGGCCTTCTCCAGCGACTCTAAATAGGAAGCGAGCACTTCGCCCCGATCCGGCGCGGGCACGCATTCCTCCAGCGCAATGGCTCTGTCGCGCATTTCCTCCGGATACGCCCCCCGGCGGACATTCAGCCCCGTGCCGATCACGATGAACATGCCCTGCGCGTCGAAGCCCAGCTCCAGCAGGATGCCGCAGAGCTTTCGTCCGGCGAGCACCAGGTCATTCGGCCACTTGATGCGCGTGTCCAGCCCGGTGGTTTTCCGGACGGCCTGTGCCATGGCCAGCGCCGCGCAGAAGGTGAGCAGCGGCGCATGCTCCGCCGCCATCGCCGGACGCACCAGCACACTCACCCACAGCCCCTGCCCCTCCGGTGAGTGCCACTGCCTGTCCATCCGCCCGCGACCCGCCGTCTGGCATTCGCACAGGCACACGCTCCCGTGAGGCGCTCCCTGACGCGCCATGTCCCGGAGCACCTGATTGGTCGAGGTCAGCGTGTGCTCATAGCGGCTGACGGCGCGTCCCAGCGCACGGGTCGTCAGGCGGGGCGTCCACCGGGTCGGATGAAGGTCTGTCATGGGCTTGCGCTTCCTTTCGCTCGGTCATTCGGCTGATATTGTACCTGATTTCGCCGCCGTTTGCAAGCTGGATGCGCTTTTTGCGGCGGAAAGTCATCCCAAAAGCATCATGGGAAATCAACGATGGGTCATCCGAAGCGTCGGGGGGCGGATGGGTGAGGCGGCTGCATCGAAACCTCAAAAGGGGACGATGCGGCGAATATGCGGGGGATTGCTTCCGCATTCCTATCCAACTCTGGAGAATAAGACAACTGTGCATCTACATTCAATTCAAAGCAATCCCACGCATCCTGAGCCGCCAAGATATGCAGCCGCCTTTACTACACGTTGCCGATTACGA
>CAZJOA010000110.1:0-9629 GCA_964547515.1 uncultured Faecalibacterium sp. | reverse complement strand
TTTAGACGTAAATTAGTATTACTTCACGAACACCTGCACACTGAGCGGCGCGAGCGTGCCCGTCCAGGGCACATCGTCCCACGGGCGATAGCCGTCCGGGAGGATGACGCTCCGGGCGCTTCCATTGTGGTTGAGCAGGAAGAGATACGTCCGCTCCCCCTGCACACGGCATGCGGCCTCCACCCCATGGGGCGTTGCCATCAGCGGCGCAATGTCAGCCGCCGAACAGGCCTCCGCCACAAAGCGATCCGCCAATGCGTCATCCATGGTCGTGCCCACATACCAGGTCAGACCCTTGCCATAGGCATTCCGGGTGACGGCGGGTGTCCCGGCGTAGAATTCATGGGCGTAGGTCGCCACCGGTTCGGCGGTGGTCAGCCGGAGCACATCGCACCAATGACGGCAGGGGTACGTTTCGTCCCCCCAGCGCACCTGTCCGGCGGTATCGCGAAGACAGTCGTACTCCGTCACCTCCACGCCGCAGAGGTCATCCACCAGACAGGGCACTGCACCCTCGGTATGGCAGAGGTTCGTCCCGTCCTTCACGCCCGATCGCCACGTCAGCACCAGATGTCCGCCCTGTCGGACGTATTCGTGCAGCCTGGCGGCATGCGCCGGGGTCATCAGAAACTGAAGCGGCGCGATGAGCAGCTTATAGGCATGCCAGGGCTGATCCTCGGACACGAAATCCGTCGGGATGTTGGCACGGTGAAGCGCCTTATAATACGTCAGCAGATGCTGGATGTAGCGATGCTCCGGATGGTGGGGCTGAATGTCGATGGCACGCTCCTGATCGTAGGAGCGCAGGATGGCGACCTCCGCCCGGGGGACGCTCCCCCGGAGCTCCGTCAGCAGCGGCGCATACTTCTTCATCATTGCGCTGATTTCGGCATGATAGCGCCCCGGCACGCCATTGTGCGGCAGGATGCCATGCCAGTATTGCTCCGTGCCCATAGGACAGGAACGCCACCGGAAGAACACGATGGTGTCCGCGCCATGCGCCACGCACTGCATCGCCCAGAGCGGGATCTGCCCCGGCTTGGGGGCACGTCCCAGGACGTCCCAGCCGGTGATGCCGCTCTGCTGCTCCATGATCCAGAACGAACGCTGCTTCACCGCGCGGATCATGTCCAGCTCGGCGGCATGGAAGTCCGCACGGTATTCGTCGTGCCGGGCATGGAAATGTCCGCCCGGATATTGGTCATGGGAGGCGAAATCCAGCTGCTGACCCAGGTCGTAATAGCTCGGCTTGGCGCAGAAGCCCATCAGGTTATGGGTGATGAACTTCTCCGGCGCGGCGGCACGCAGGATGTCCGCCTGGAAACGATGGAAATCACACACCAGGTCGGACGTGAAGCGCTTCCAGTCCAGCTCGCGGGAAGGATTCGTCCCCCATGCGGCGCTGATCTTCGGCGCATGCACCTCCGCAAAGGACGCATACCCCTGACTCCAGAAGGCCGTCCCCCATGCGCGGTTCAGTGCGTCCACCGTGTGATACCTCTCCTCCAGCCACACCCGGAAGCGCTTCTCGCATTCCGCGCAGTAGCACAGGTCACCATGGCTGTTGCCCAGCTCGTTGTCCACCTGCCAGCCCACCACATGGGGATTCTCCGCATAATGCGCCGCAAACGCCGTCACATACCGGCGGACATGCGCCCGATAGGCCGGATTGGACTGACAATCATGATGCCGGCTGCCGAAGAAACGCTGCTGCCCCCGCCAGTCCGTGGGCTGAATGTCGGGCTGCTGCTCGATGATCCACGCGGGCGGCGCAGCGGTGGGCGTACCCAGAATGACATCGATGCCCTCGTTTGCCAGGACGGCAATGGCTTCGTCCAGGTCCTCGAAATGGAAATCGCCCTCGCGCGGCTCGAATTTCTGCCAGGAGAATTCCGCCAGGCGGACGATCCCGATGCCCATGTCGCGCATCATCCGCGCATCGATCGGCCAGCGCTCCTTCGGCCAGTGCTCCGGATAGTAATCCACGCCAAACTGATAGTGCTTCATGCCCTTCTCCTCCCGATGAGTTCGCCTGATTGCATTGTAGCATATCCGCACGGTGATGTAAAGGTGGCGGATGTACAAAAAGTATACACGTTCGGCACAGAAAATGGGCATAAACTGCTATTATTGGTCGACAATTTGGATGATCTGTGCTATACCATTCGCGAATTCCTACCTATTTATTAGCGCACAGTTCTCCGCCGCGTTTCCCGGCGGATGATTTCCAGCGCCGCCACGTGGCATTCCCGCCCCGACAGGTGCATATATCAGTGATCGAGGTGTGATCGACATGAGTGAACATCCCAACACGACGACCCATGAACCCCGCGCCCCCAAGCCCAAGCGCAGGGGTTATCTTCGTGCGCTGTGGAGCACCCTGCGCACGCTGATCCTCATCGCACTGCTGGCGATGGTCGCGGCGTACTACTTCTTCCCGGTCATCCACATCCACACCGATGCCATGTCCCCCACGCTTTCCGGCGGCGACATCGTCGTCAGCCTCAAGGGGGAAAACTGGTCGCCCGGCGATGTGGTCGCGTTCTACTTCGGCGACAAGCTGCTGGTCAAGCGCGTCATCGCCGTGGCGGGCGACGTCATCGCCATATCCGAGGACGGCAGCGTCCAGCTCAACGGTCATCCGCTGGCCGAGCCCTATGTCAGCGCGGCCTCCCTGGGCGAATGCGACCTGGAGATGCCCTACACCGTCCCGGCGGATCGCGTCTTCGTCATGGGCGATCAGCGTGAGCTTTCGCTGGATTCGCGCAGCTCCGCCATCGGATGCGTCGCCCCGGAACAGATCGTCGGCCGTGTGCTGATGTGCATCTGGCCGCTGGAACACATCGCCCTGCACTGACCCCCCACCACAAACACGCCTGAAGGAGGATAGCATACCATGCGCAGAAAATGCCTTGCGCTGCTGACAGCCCTTGTGCTGCTGGTTGCATCCTGGCCCACCGCATGGGGCGAAAGCACCCCCGGAGGTGACGGGAACGCAGGAGGCATCATCGCCGTCACACCCACACCGGGCTTCCCGCGTTCACCCAGCGCCGCAGACATTGACCCCACCCCCGTCCCCGACCCCTTCCGCGTGGAGGACGGCGTGCTGATCGAATACCTCGGCGACGCGGAAAAGGTCGTCATCCCGGATGACATCCACACCATCGGCCCCAAGGCCTTCGCCGAACACCCCCACCTCAAGACCCTCGTGCTGGGCAAGGAGGTGCGGTTCATCAAGCCATCCGCCTTCTACCACTGCGTCAAGCTGGAGAAGGTCATCCCCAACGAAAAGCTGGAGGAGATCGACACCAAGGCCTTCGCGCAGTGCCCCAAGCTGGACATCACGTTCGCGGACGGGATCAAGGAGATCAAGATCGCGGCGGATGCGTTCCAGGGCAGCGGGGACGAGGCCTTGCCAAGCGAAGAGCCGTCCGAAGAGCCGACCCCGACGGCTGAACCGTCCGAAGAGCCGACTCCCACGGCTGAGCCCTCCGAAGAGCCGACCCCGACCGCTGAACCCAGTGAAGAGCCGACTCCCACGGTCGAGCAGTCCGCATACGAGGCCTACCTGGCCGCGATCGCCGACCTCACGGCGCAGGGCGCACAGGGCGCGGACATCGGCCCCGTCGGCGCGGACCTCATCCAGCGCGTGCAGGCTTCCCACGGGATGGGCGAGCTGAACGCCGGCGAACGTGACGTGCTTCTGGAGTTGCTGGCTGACCTGCTTGCCCCCGACGAAAGCGTCTCCGAGGTGGCCAACGGTACGAACTGGATCGCGCTGAAAAACAGCGGCTGGTTCGAGGCGTACAGCCACGCGGGCACGCACACGGCGGACACATCCGTCCTCACGGCGGACGCTCCCCTCCGCGCGACGAGCCCTCGCGTCACCGCTGCACCCGGCTCAACGCCCTCTGCGGTGCAGGTCGACCAGTTCGGCGGCACAAAGACGAGCGACGACGGCAAGGTGTCCGTCAGCAAGACCATCAGCGGAACAAACCTGGAGAACGTGTTCGACATCACGCTGACCGTCCAGACCCAGCAGAAGATCGAGGAGGTCTATTCCGAGCCGAACATGGCCGTCGTCATCGTCATGGACATCTCCAACACGATGAACGACAATTTCGGCGGGCAAACCCGATACGCTGCGGCCATGGACGCTGCCGAGGACTTCCTGGATCAGTTTGCTCAACAAACCAGCGTGGTGAGCAAGGTCGGCTATGTGGCCTTCAACACGGATGCGCACAAAATCTTTGATTTATCCACGTGCCAAAACAGCGCTCAGGCCACCGCACTCAAAAACACCATGCGCACGCAAACAGGCACAATCATCAACCAAACCAATTACGCGGAGTCTCATAACCGTTTCACCAACGTCGAGGCTGGGTTGAAGATGGGCTACGACATGCTGAGCAAGGTGGATCAGGAGCACAAGTACATCATCCTCCTGACAGACGGCTTCCCCACCACCTACATCAGCAGTGGCTACAAAGGCTACGATCCGTACACTCCCACCGGCGACAAAGGCACGGATGGTGTCTTCTACGATTTCGTCACTGGAAAATACTGCTCCTACGGCACGAGCTACAGCGACAAAGCTGCCATCCGTGCACACAGCATGGCTACGTCCATCAAAAGCAAAGGCGTGACCATCTTCTCCATCGGCGTTGATGTCGGCGGACAGACCATTCAGGGGCACATCGACAGTACAGTCGGAAAATCGCACTCCATCGTGGACCGCACAGGCACGACCTACGAGATCGGCGATGAAACCAGTTCCGTGTCGTACAAAAACTGGCTGCGAGACAAGATCGGCTCGGGCTACTACTACGACAGCACGAACACCGAAGGCCTGAAAAATGCCTACACCGCCATCTTCTCCCAGATCAAGAGCACCATCGAGGAGGCCTCCAAGGCCGACTGGGTCGCCGAAGACCCCGTTCCCAGCGGCGTTGGCGCTGATACGGGCATGGTGGAGTTCATCGGCTTCTACAACAAGGACGATCAGCTTGTGTCCGGTGACCTCACGAATCCGCCGCCTGACGAGAACATCGCGACCTTCGTCGGCGAACAGTCCGCCATCCACTGGGACTTGAAGAACTCCGCCTACACCACAGCCACTGCGGGCAGCACGACCACCTACACCTACACGCTGAAATACCGCGTGCGGCTGGAAAACGAGCAGGAAGCCTTTGTCGAGAACCAGGTGTACGACACCAACGGCACGACAGAGCTGACCTACCGCGTGATGGAGGAGAAAAACGGTCAGACGACGATCTCCGATCAGCGGAAGATCGGATTCCCCGTTCCGGCGGTGCACGGCTACCTGGCTGAGCTGGAATTCCGCAAGGTCGACAACTACGGTCGAGCCGTGCCCGGCGCGGTGTTCACCCTCACCCATGCGGACACCTGCTCCATCTGCAAGGGCAATGGCTCGCGCGTGGAACGCGTCATGACCCTGACAGCCACTTCCGACGCGAATGGCAGGGTCAGCTTCACGGGCATCCCCTCCGGACACCACTACCTGCTCCAGGAGACCCATGTGCCGGACGGCTACCTGTCCTTCGGGTACACCTACACGGTGTATGTGGATTACGACAAGGTGAACGTCGTTCCCAACGGCAGTGCGCCCTTGTGGAACGGCGAGTACGTCAACCACACCGGCGTGGAGCTGCCCGCGACAAACGGCGCTGGCACTGCGTCCTACCTGCTGGCAGGCATGCTGCTCTGCGGCCTGGCCTGCCTGCTGATGACCCTGCGCAAAAAGGGGGTGCGTGCTCACCCTTGATGCAGCCCGCCCCCCTTTTCCTCAACGACCCACCAATCAAAAAGGAGAGACAATCATGAACATGAAGAAATGGCTCAGCCTGCTGCTGGCGGCGCTCATGCTGATGAGCATGGCGACGGCGTTTGCGGATGTGGCGGACACGACCGTCCCCGAGGAAGAGTTCAGCAACTACATCATGCTGCTGGCAAGTGACGGCTCTATCACGGTCAATGCAGCCGTTGAGGGTCAGACCTATAAGGCTTACAAAATCTTCAACGCTGCTTTCGATGCTAACAATGCTAACAATGTTGCATACACCATCTATGAAACCGACCCGTGGTTCAACGATCTGAAAAACGACACGACGTACTTCACCTTCACGCAGGTCGGCGACACCGGGATGTATGTTGTGACCGCCAAATCGAATGATGCTGCCGGACTTGCCGCATTCCTGTACACCAAGCTCGAGGGCAAGACCGAAACTGCCACGCTCACGAAGGATCCTGACACCGGCACAGTGAGCACCACCGGTCTTGACTACGGCTATTACTTCATCACCAGCACCCTGGGTTCTCTGTGTGCGCTGACCACCACGAACCCCGATGCGGTCATCACCGAGAAGAACGAAGCGCCCGAAATCGAGAAGAAAGTTCTGGAAGATTCCAATTCCGCGTGGCAGGACCACAATGATGCTGACATCAAGCAGGATGTCGACTTCAAGGCGACCATCACCGTGAAGAAGGGCGCTGAAAACTACACCCTGCATGATGAGATGTCCACCGGCCTCACGCTGAAGGCTGATTCCATCAAGGTGACGGTCAGTGACACTGAAGTCAAAGCCATCGATGGTGAGAACACCAATTTCACCATCACGACCACCGGCCTGACCGATGGCTGCACCTTTGAGATCGCTTTCACCAACGAATACATTTCTACCCTTGCGGCTGATACGGAGATCGAAGTGACCTACACCGCCACCGTGAACGAGAGCGCGGTCGTTGGTCTGCCCGGCAACCCCAACAAGGTCAAGCTTGAGTACGGTGACAATGCGACCCCGAACTACACCCCCACCCAAGAGACCATCACCTACACCTGGGATATGGACGTGCTGAAGTATGCTGATGGCAACGAGCAGAATGTCCTTGTGGGCGTTAAGTTCATCCTGCTGAACAACGACAAGTCCAAGGTCGCCAATGTGCAGAATGGCAAGCTTGTGAGCTGGGATGCCATGCCGACACAGGGTGAAGGTGAATCCGACGAAGCTTTCGCCGCGCGTCTTGATGCCTTCATCGAAAGCCACAAGCTGACCACCAATGCCAATGGCAAAATCGAAATCGACGGTCTGGATGCCGATACCTACTATCTGCGTGAGACGGATGCCCTCCCCGGCTATAATCCGCTGACTACGGATCAGGCTGTGGAAATCAAAGGCGCAACCGTAGAGCAGAATACACTGACCTACACCACCAAGGTTGTTAAGATCAACAACAATAAGGGCACTTCCCTCCCCTCCACCGGCGGCATGGGCACGACCATCCTGTACGCCGTGGGCGGTGTGCTGGTGCTGGCGGCATTCGTGCTGATCGTCACCAAGCGTCGCGCGTCCGAGAACTAAAACGCAAATTCCCAATGCAAAACGCTGCCCGGGGCGGGGTCTTCCGCTCCGCCCCGGATGCAGCAGCAAGGAGAACTCTGGATGAAAAAGCACCTCACAAACCTCATGCTCGCTCTGGTTTTCATTGCAGGGCTCTCCTTGCTGCTGTATCCCACCGTGGCCGATTGGTGGAACTCCCGCGTGCAATCCCGCGTCGTGGTGGACTACAACCAGAGCATCGCCCGGCTGGATACGGTCAGCTATCAGCAATATTGGAACGCTGCCGAAGGCTATAATCAGCGTCTGGCGGCTGATCCCATGCGCTTCCATATGGATGATGCCGCCCTGGCGGAGTACAACAGCATCCTCAACGTGACCGGAAATGGCATCATCGGGCGCATCAAAATCGCCAAGCTGAACATCGAGTTCCCCATCTACCACACCACGCGCGAGAGCGTGCTGCAAATCGCCATCGGGCACATCGAGGGCACTTCCCTGCCCACCGGCGGCGCGGGGACGCATTGCGCCCTCAGCGGTCATCGCGGCTTGCCCAGCGCAAGGCTCTTCACCGACCTGGACAAGATGGAGATCGGCGACACCTTCGTGCTCTATGTCCTCGACAGGACGCTGACCTACGAGGTGGATCAGATCCTCGTGGTCGAGCCGTCCGACATGTCCGGCCTGGACATCGACCCCGAGCAGGATTACTGCACGCTGGTCACCTGCACGCCCTACGGCATCAATTCCCATCGGCTGCTGGTGCGCGGCCATCGCGTGGACAACGCCAAGGTACGCGCCAAGCTGCACTTCACCAGCGACGCGGAGCTCATCGACCCGATGAACGTCGCGCTGACCATCGGCGCGCCCATCATCCTGATCTGGATGGTCTGGATGATGCTCGCCCCCCGCAAGCCCCGGAAATAACCCCAACGCTTTGAAAAAGGACGGTGATGCACATGCGCAGGCGATCCATGCTCAGGCTGCGGCTGACGGCGTGTTTGCTGTGCCTGCTTGCGCTGGTGCATCCCCATGCGTCCGCGGAGGTCTCGCGCCTGCTTGACCCCGCAAAGCCCACCTCGCTGACCATCCAGTATGCCGGCGATGCATCCATCCCCGATGCCGTGACCTTCCGCCTGTACCATGTCGCCACGGTGGATGCGTCAGCCGCGTTCACGCCCGTTGCCCCGTTCGACGGCTACAGCATCAGCCTGCGCAATGACCTGTCCAGCAGCGAATGGCAGGACCTCGCCAACACCCTGACCAGCTACGCCGAGGCGGATCACCTGTCCGCCGTCGCCACCGGGGAGACCCGCCTGCGGACAGTCACCTTCGCCGGCCTGCGCGCCGGGCTGTACCTCGTCGTCGGACAGAGCGTCAGCACCGATGAGCAGATCTGCACGCCCAAGCCCACGCTGATCGTCCTGCCCAACCGCAACGACGCGGGCTGGTGGGACTACGACGTGACCATGACCCCCAAATGGGACATCAGCCCCGTGGAACACCGCGACCTGACCGTGCTCAAGGTCTGGGACGACAGCGATGCCTACGACCGCCCCGTCAGCGTGGAGGTCGAGCTGTACAGCGACGGCATGCTGCACGACACCGTGACCCTGAGCAAGGCGAACAACTGGCGGCACACCTGGACGGCGCTGGACACCCGCTACACCTGGACGGTCATCGAGCGCAACGTGCCCGAGGGCTACACGGTGAGCATTTCCGCCGAGGATCAGCTGATCGTCATCACCAACATCCGCACGACCCCGCCCGTGAAGCCGGTCGATCCGGATCTGCCCAAGACCGGCTCGGACTGGACGCCCGTGACCGTGCTCGCGGGCATCGGCATCGTGCTCTTCTGTCTGGGATGGCTGCGTCAGCGCGGCAGCAAGGGGGAAAGCGCCTGACGCCATGAAGAGAAAGAAGCCCAAGGGACGGCTGCTGATGACCCTCGGCCTGATGTGCATCGTCTGCGCGGGCGGGATGGCCGGGCACATCCTGCTGACGGAGGACCGATCCGACCTGGCGGCACAGACCGTGCTGACCGAGCTGAATCAGCAGATCCCCCACAACACCCCCGCCCCGACGGAGGAAGCGCCCCGCCTGGTCATCACCGACCAGAGCGGCCATCAGGTGGACTGGCCGATGGCCGCGCAGGATGTTCCCATGCCCTGGCCCATGAACAGCGCCGGTGCGCCCGTCGCCACGGTGACGGATGCCTTCGGGCAGACCTTCGTCTGGCAGTATGACCTGAACCGCCCGTGCATCGCCAATGGG
>CAZJOA010000109.1:0-9666 GCA_964547515.1 uncultured Faecalibacterium sp. | reverse complement strand
AATCCAAAGTAGTCTTTTCCTTCATGGTTGGTTTAGAATGCGGAAGCAATCGCCTGCATATTCGCCGCACCGTCCCTTTGAGGTTTCGATGCAGCCGCCTCACCCATCCGCCCCCAACATATCGGATAACCCAATGTTGGTCTTTATTGTGGCTTTTACAAGCTGAATACGAATGACCCCCCATGACCATGCCGGTGCGGACTCCCCCTCGGGGGCGCTTTCCGCATCGGCTTTTTCGTCCAGTTATCCGCCATTTCGCCTTCATTTGCAGTTCACAGCCCCGCGATACACTTCTGTTGCCGATTCGGGCGAGTTATGCTATAATGGATACACAGAAGGAGTTGGTCATATATGTTCACGATCCTTGTGGTGGAAGACGATCTGGCGCTCCAGCGGATGATGTGCGCATTTCTGGGGCTGAACGGCTATCAGACCGTTCCGACCGCCAATGGCGAGGAGGCGCTGTCCGCCATCGAGCGGGTCATGCCCGATCTGGTCATCGCTGATGTGATGATGCCCGTCATGGACGGCTGGGAGCTGACCAGCGAGCTGCGCAGTGCCTATCCCCTGCTGCCCATCATGCTGGTGACGGCGCGCGATTCCCTGGAGGACAAGCGCACCGGCTTCACCGCAGGCGCGGATGATTACCTCACCAAGCCCGTCGACCTGGACGAATTGCTCCTGCACGTCCAGGCACTCCTGCGACGCAGCCGCGCCATGACCAGCCATCGGCTGACCGTCGGCGAAACGGTGCTGGACTACGACAGCCTGACCGTCCGCCGGGGCGACACACTGCTGACGCTGCCCAAGAAGGAGTTCTTCCTGCTCTTCAAGCTTCTCTCCAGCCCCATGCAGATCTTCACCCGCCGTCAGCTGATGGATGAGATCTGGGGCATGGACTCCGACAGCGATGAGCGCACGGTGGACGTGCACATCAAGCGTCTGCGGGAAAAGTGCGAGGTCTTCCCGGACTTTTCGCTCGTGACGGTGCGCGGCCTGGGCTACAAGGCGGTCAAGAACGATGCTTAAGCGCTACTTCCAGCCCTATACCTTCCGCGGGAAGATGATGATCGCGCTCTATGTCAGTGCCGTCTTCGCCGCCATCGTGTCGCTGCTCTTCGCGTATGCCTTCGCCCATGTGAATGTGCAGAGCGAATTGCAGCTCCAGCAGCAGGCGCTGGCGGTGTACCTGCTCCAGCTGGACGACCGCACCGATCTGCCCATGGACACGATGCTGGGTATGGTCGACGATGTGGAGGACACCCATGTGGAGCGCATCGATCCGGCTGACCCCGATGTGCCGCGCGACCTGTCCGCATCCCTGCTGGAGCGCAAGGTCTTTTCCGTCCTGGATGACCTCACCGATTCCCCCGTCACCTATGTGATGATGGAGGAGGGCATCGTCCGCATTTCCTCGCTGTACCGTCAGTCCCTGTTCGGGGTGGCATTCGTGCGCGTCATTTCCGCCTCGCTGAGCTTTCTGGCGGTGTTCGTCCTCATGACGACCTTCGCCTCCTTCCGCCTGTCCAAGCCCGTGCAGGAGCTCACCCGCGCCCACGAGATGGTTCAGGAGGGCGACTTCTCCGTCCGCCTTCCCGACGATCACCCCGGTGAATTCGGCGAGCTGATGCGCTCCTTCAACGACATGACCGAGGCGCTGGGCTCCACCGCCTATTTGCAGAAGGACTTCATCAGCAGCATCTCCCACGAGTTCAAGACCCCCATCGCGTCCATCCGCGGCTTTGCACGTCTGCTGCAAATGCCCGGGCTGACCGATGCGCAGAAGGCCGAATACATCGACCTCATCGCGCAGGAATCCGACCGGCTGTCCCGCCTGGCGGAGACGCTGCTGCGCCTGTCTGCGCTGGAGCAGCAGACCACCCCCGCGACCCTCACCACCTTCTCCCTGGATGAACAGCTGCGGCAGGTCATCCTCCGCCTCGAACCCACCTGGAGCGCCCACGACATCGGCTGGCAGCTCGACCTGCAGGAGGTGACGCTCACCTCCGATCAGGAGCTGCTCAACCAGGTCTGGATCAACATCATCCAGAACGCCATCAAGTTCTCGCCCGATGGCAGCGAGATCGCCGTGCGGGTGTTCCGCGAGGGCAGCGCCATCGTGGAGATACAGGATCACGGCTGCGGCATGACCGAGGAGGCCAGGCAGCGCATCTTCGACAAATTCTATCAGGCGGACAAGAGCCGCAAGCAGGAGGGTGTCGGCCTGGGACTGAGCCTGGTCAAGCGCATCGTGGACATGATGGGCGGCACGGTCACGGTGGAGAGCACCCTGGGCGAGGGCTCGACCTTCCGCGTGGCGCTGCCCGTCAGTCCGCCGCGTCACCATCAGGAAAACGCAGAAACCCCCACGGAGGACATCAAACATGGCTGATGAAAAGCAGATGCAGCAGATGAGCGCCGAGTTCCAGCGCATGGTGGATGACTTCTTCTCCATTCAGTGCCGGTATTCCGCCGCCATGCGGGAGGTACAGACCAAGCTGGAGATCCTCGACGACGAATTCCAGATGAAGCACAAGCGCAATCCCATCCACCACATGCAGGGGCGGCTCAAGACCATCCAGAGCATGATGGAGAAGCTGCGCCGCAAGCAATACGCCGTCAGCATGGAAAGCGCTGTGGAAAACCTGACCGACATCGCCGGCATCCGCGTCATCTGCTCCTATGTGCAGGATGTGTACACCGTGGCGCGCCTGCTGACCAGTCAGGATGATGTGAAGCTGGTGGAAATGACCGACTACATCCGCAGCCCCAAGCCCAATGGCTATCGCAGCCTGCACCTGATTATCGAGATCCCGATCTTCCTCCAGGAGGGGCGGATGATGGTGCCCGTGGAGGTGCAGCTCCGTACCATCGCCATGGACTTCTGGGCATCGCTGGAGCATTCCATGCGCTACAAGGCCAGCGGCAATGTCCCGGAGGACATCTGCCAGGAGCTCTACGAGGTGGGCGAGGACATCGCCGCCCTCGACCGCAAGATGCAGTCCATCCATGACCGCATCGATTCCATCGTCGCCGAGGAATCCCGGCAGGCCATCGAAGCGAAAGGCTGAATAAACGCCCGGCATCCCGCCATACTATCTGCAAAAGGAGGTCGATGGGATGCTGGGCTTTTTCTGTGCGGTGATCGCAGGCGCGGCGATGAGCCTTCAGGGGGTCATGAACACCCGCCTGGGGGAAAAGGTGGGCGTGCTGGAAACCAATGCGCTGGTGCAGGGCGTGGGGTTCGTGCTGGCGCTGGTGATCGCAGGGGTCTTCGGCAAGGGGAACATCCGCCTGATCGGTCAAGCACCGTGGTATTCCTGGCTCGGCGGCGTGATCGCACCGGTCATCACCGTCACGGTCATGCTCTCCATCAAGGGGCTCAGCCCCACCGTGGCCATTTCCGCCATTCTGCTGGCACAGCTGACCGTCGCCGCACTCATCGATGCCTTCGGGTGGATCGGCGCAGAGCGTGTCCCCTTCACCTGGCACAGATACGCCGGCGTCGCCCTGATGGTCGCCGGGGTCATCCTCATGAAATGGCGATCCGCCGCCTGACGAAAGCTGTCGGACGCTTCCCTCCGTCCGCCAAAAGGAGTGCCGATTCTTCGCAGGGTTTCCACTGTCGCATCCGGAATTATCCTCCCGTGAATATCTTCACAGGAGGTTTTTGTTATGCTGCAATCCATCCGCGATGGCGACAGCGTGATCGTCCGCCTGACGGGCGAATTGGATCACTGCTGCGCCCAGCGCGTCCGCCGGGAGCTGGACAGCCTGATTGCCGAACCGTCCGTCCGGTGGCTGGTGCTGGACTTCTCCCGCCTGCAATTCATGGACTCCTCCGGCATCGGGGTGATCCTGGGGCGCTATCGTCAGCTGCGTGACCGGGGCGGGCATGTGGGCGTCATCCACATGAACCCGCAGATCCAGCGCATATTCCGCATGTCCGGCTTGGACAGGGTCATCCGTCAGCTCGATCGGAAGGAGGCGGCACAATGATGCGCAGCAGGCACAACGAGATGGAAGTCAGCTTCCTCAGCCTCCCGGAGAACGAGGCCTTCGCACGGGTGGTGGTGGCGGCCTTCGCCGTGCAGCTCTCCCCCACGGTGGCGGAGATCGCCGATGTGAAGACCGCCGTCAGTGAGGCCGTGACCAACGCCATCGTCCACGGCTACGAGGGCACCTGCGGCATGGTCGAGGTACGCGCGGTCATCGACGGCGCAACGCTCTCGGTGGAGGTGGCCGACCGGGGACGCGGCATCGCCAACATCCCCCAGGCGATGGAGCCCTTCTTCACCACCCACCCCGAACAGGAGCGCAGCGGCATGGGCTTCGCGGTCATGCAGACCTTCATGGACGATGTGGAGGTCGCCTCCACCCCCGGCAGCGGCACCATCGTGCGCATGCGCAAGCGGATGCACCCGGAGGCGCTGCATTGAACACGGCTGACTTCGGCATGGCGCTGCTTCGTGCCCGTCAGGAGGGCACATCCGCCATGCAGGCGCTGGCGGAGACCCAGCTGCCCCTGGTCGGGCTGCTCGTCCGGCGCTTCCCGCCCTCCCCCGCGACCCGTCAGGAGCTTTATCAGCAGGGCGTGATCGGCCTGATGCAGGCGCTCAGCCGCTTCGACCCGGCACGCGGGACGGCCTTCTCCACCTATGCCGCGCCGTTGATCCTGGGCGAAATGCGCACGCTGCACCGCCAATGCGCCGTCATCCGCATGCCCCGGAGCGAGACCGGTCTGCGCCGCCGCATTGGTCAGGCGGAGGACGCGCTGACCCGGCGTTTCGGCCGCAAGCCCGCCATCACCGAGCTGGCGGACGCGCTCCACATGGACGCAGCGGAGCTGACCCTGCATCTGGAGGGCATCACGGTCGTTTCGGCGGACGGCGGGGAGCAGGGGCGTTCGCCGCTGGAGGAACTGGCCGACCCGGAGGACTGGCAGGCGCGCGTGGAGCTGCGGGACATCCTTGCGCGGCTGCCGGAGATGGATCAGCGGCTGATCCGGCTGCGCTTCCGCCGGAGCATGACGCAGGCACAGGCCGGTGCGGTGCTGGGCATGAGCCAGATGCAGGTCAGCCGCCGGGAACGGGTCATCCGCACGCTCTTGGCGCGTGCGCTGGCGGAATGAACACAAAAAAGGCCGCGGATCGTCTTGACCCACGGCTTTTTGCCTATGAAAAATCGCCGATCCTGCCCAGCAGCCTGCCGATGCTGTGATACATGCCCGAATAGATCACCGGGTCGAGCTTTGTCAGATCCACATCGAAGGCATCCTTGCAGGTCAGCCGTTCGTCCACCTGAACATTCCTGATCCGGCAGAAGAACGTTGTCGACTCGCCCGTTTCGACGGAACGGACGACCTCGCATTCGTAGACCCACCGGCTCGCATCCAGCACAGGCACATCCACCGCAGCACCCCGGCTGACATCATACGAAATGCCGCCCTTCGCGTGCCGTGTACCGCATGCATCCATCAGGCCCAGCATATCCGTGCTGACCAGATTCACGCTCAGCACGCCTGTTCTGATGACATTCTGCTTCGTGCGCTTCGTGCCGAACATGCTGATGACCAGCAGGTAGTCATTGTCCTTCTCGCAGGTGGCGCTGACCCATGTGATCGGCGCGAAATTGTCAGTCCCGTCCGCATTGTTCGTCCCGATGAGAAAGGCGGGCTGGACGCACATGGAGAAGTGCGTGCCGACGGACTTGCGCTTCACGTTCTGCATCATCTGTCCTCCCTGACGACCCTCGGCAGGACTTCCTCCCGCACGAGGTCGGGCACGTCCGCCGCCTGTACGCCATAGAAGCGTTCCCCGGCGATGCGCACGCAAGGTCCATCGGCGCATGCGCCCAGGCAATGCGCACGAAGCACCTCCGCCCTGTCCGCAATGCCGCATGCCGCCAGCGCCGCGCAGAAGGCCGCTTCGATGGCACGTCCGCCGCCCGCGCCGGAGCAATGCATCCCCCCGCACACGCGGATGAGCAGCCTGTCGTCCTCCCGGATCAATCGGGTCATCCTCGTCCTCCTGATTTACGCGATCTCCAGCGCGATCTCCATCATCTGGGTGAAGGAATTCTGACGCTCCTCGGCGCTGAGGCCTTCCCCGGTGAAGGGATCATCCGAAATGGTGCAGATGGACAGGGCATTCTTGCCCGCCCGGGCGGCGTTGAGGTAGAGCGCCGCGGCCTCCATTTCCACCGCCAGCACGCCCAGGCCTTGCAGGATCTTGCCGTTGGGGCGCTCGTCATAGAAGGTGTCGGAGGAATACAGCGCACCCGGGACGATATGCGCACCGAGCCGTTCACCGGCGGCCATCGCGGCACTGAGCAGCTCCCAGGAGCAGCAGGGCGCGAGGTGTCCGGCAAAGCCATACTGTTCCCCGAAGGAGGAATTGGTATACGCGCTCATCCCGGCGACGATGTCGCGCACCTTCAGCCTGTCGCTGAGCATACCGGCACTGCCCACGCGGATGATGTTCTCCACGCCGTAGAAATTGAACAGCTCATAGGAATAGATGCCGATGGAGGGCATGCCCATGCCGCTGGCCATCACGGACACGCGCTTCCCCTTGTAGAAGCCGGTGTGTCCCTGCACGCCGCGGGTGTTGTTGACCAGAACGGCATCGGTCAGGTAGTTGTCCGCGATGTACTTGGCGCGGAGGGGGTCGCCGGGCATGAGCACCGTGGGGGCGAAATCGCCTTCCTTGGCCGTGATGTGGGGGGTCGGAATCATGTGGATCGCTCCTTCCGGGATGATTTCTTTCTGCGGATATTGTACCACGATCGTTCGGGTTTGTCCAGCCGCACTTGACTTTCCGTCCGCCTTCCTCTACAATGTGGATAGCTCCTATGAAAAGAGGGACACCCATGAACAAGCAGTTCCTGCCGGTCACGATGGAAGAATGCCGCCAGCGCGGCTGGGATGCACCGGATTTCGTCTATGTCTGCGGCGATGCCTATGTGGATCACCCGTCCTTCGGGCATGCCATCATCAGCCGTATCCTGGAGAAGGAGGGCTATCGCGTGGCGATGCTCTGCCTGCCGCCCTGGCAGGATGCCAGCGCCTTCACGCGCTTCGGACGGCCGCGTCTGGGCTTCCTCGTCTCCGCAGGTGTCATCGACAGCATGGTGAATCACTACACCGTGGCGAAGAAGCGCCGCCATGACGATGCCTATGCCCCCGGCGGCAAGGCCGGCATGCGCCCCGACCGCGCCACCATCGTCTACTGCAACCGCATCCGCCAGGCCTACCGCGATGTGCCCATCCTCATCGGCGGTGTGGAGGCGAGCCTGCGCCGCTTCAGCCACTATGACTACTGGGAGGACAAGGTGCGCCACTCCATCCTGGTGGATTCGGGCGCGACGCTCCTGATGTACGGCATGGGCGAAACGAGCATCGTCGAATGCGCCAACTGGGTCGCGGACGGCATGAATCCCGCCGAGCTGCCGAAGCTCCGCGGCATCTGCTATATGTCCAAGACGGCTGACCCCACCTGCCTGCAGCTGCCCAGCCATCAGGAGGTGACGGCGGATCGCCGGAAATACTGCGAGGCCTTCACCCTCCAGTACGACGAGCAGGACCCCATTCGCGGCAAGCGCATGTGTCAGCAGCAGGACAAGGATCGCTACCTCATCCAGAATCAGCCGGTGCTGCCCCTGTCCCGCGAGGCGCTGGACGCGGTGTACGAGCTGCCCTACACCCGCACCTGGCATCCCATGTACGCCAGCGAGGGCGGCATCCCCGCCTTGCAGGAGGTCGAGTTCTCCCTCGCCTCCACCCGCGGATGCTTCGGCTCATGCTCGTTCTGCGCCATCACCTTCCATCAGGGACGCATCATCCAGAGCCGCAGCCCCGAATCCATCGTGAAGGAGGCGCGTCTGCTGACCACACTGCCCAATTTCAAGGGCTATATCCACGATGTGGGCGGCCCGACGGCGAATTTCCGCAAGCCCTCCTGTCTCAAGCAGCTCAAGAGCGGGACGTGCAGGCAGCGTCAGTGCCTCTTCCCCACCCCCTGCAAGAACATGGAGGTGGATCACACCGAGTTCATGTCGCTGCTGCGTCAGCTGCGTGAGCTGCCCCGGGTGAAGAAGGTCTTCGTGCGTTCCGGACTGCGCTATGACTACATCATGGCGGACAAGGACACCGCGTTCCTCAGGGAATTCTGCGAACACCATGTGTCCGGCCAGCTCAAGGTCGCGCCGGAGCATGTCTGCCCCTATGTGCTGGACAAGATGGGCAAGCCCCGCCGCGAGCTGTACGATGCCTTCTGCGCCCGATACGCCCAGGTCAACGAGAAGCTGGGCAAGAAGCAGTACCTCATCCCCTATCTCATGTCCAGTCACCCCGGCAGCGACCTGAACGCCGCCATCGAATTGGCCTGCTATCTGCGGGACATCGGCTTCCAGCCCGATCAGGTGCAGGACTTCTACCCCACCCCCGGCACGCTCTCCACCTGCATGTTCTACACCGGGCTCGATCCCCGCACGATGAAGCCCGTCTTCGTCGCCCGTTCCCCGGAGGACAAGTCCATGCAGCGTGCGCTGATGCAATTCGGCAATCCGCGCAATCACGAGTTGGTGCGCAAGGCATTGCGTCTGGCGGGACGGGAGGATCTGATCGGACACGGCCGCGAATGCCTTGTGCCGCCGGAGCGCGACCCCTATCGGGACGCGCAGCGCACCGCGCACCGGGACAATCCCGCCCACGCCCCCAAGCCCTTCCGTCATGCGGACAAGCAGCCGTCCAAGTCCCGCCGCCATGACGCCAGGGGCGGGGGATCCAACGGCGGACGCCCCCGCAGGCACGGACGGTAAGCCGCCATGCAAAACGCCGCACAGTCCCTCCCGGAGGCTGTGCGGCATTCCTATGATGCTTCAGATTCGATCCGGATTCGATTCAGCGCTCCCACGCCCGGCGCAGCTTCTCCGCCGCCTCGGCCATTTCCTCCACACGCATGATCTCCACCGTGCCGTAGGGTGCGTCCAGCAGCAATTCCGCTGCCCGCCGGTATTGCTTCATCCCGTCCAGCAGCGCCAACGGGTCAGCCCTTTGCTCCGCCTGCGCATCCGCCGTCAGCCGTGTCGCCCAGGTCATCCACGCCTGATCCAGCAGCCCCAGGAGCATCCGCGCCGGGTCGTCCACCGGGGGATACACCGCCCCCGATGCTGCGGCGGACGCGATCTCCCGGCGCAGCATCGGCACGAATTGCTCCGACAGCGCCTCCTGATACACCATCGCCAGCGCACGCCCTTCCACCCCTGACAGCGCCGGCAGCAGCATCGCCGCGAAGGATACCTCCTCCCGGCACAGGGGAAGATACGCATGCAGGATCACGTTGATCCGCCCCATGGGGGTGTCCTCATGCGTCAATGCGTCCGCGGCACGGTCAGCCGCACGCTCCGCACGCCGCTGACACAGCACGCGCAGGATCTCCTCCTTCCCCGTGAAATGATGGTAAAATCCGCCCTTGGACATGTCCGCTGCGGTCAGGATGTCCTGTATGCTCGTCTGCGCATACCCCCGACCCAGAAACAGCCCCTCCGACAGATCCAGGATCGCCTGTCGCTTCTCGTCCCCCTTGCGCATGTGCACCCTCTCCTCGTCTTCGTCGTTCGGCTTATTATAGGACAAACGGGCGTTCCGCGTCAAGTCAGCAATGC
>CAZJOA010000108.1:0-9673 GCA_964547515.1 uncultured Faecalibacterium sp. | reverse complement strand
CCCGAGGTGGTCGCGGTGGCCTCCGACAGCGGCATGATGGGCGGCAAGGTCTCCCATGAGTACATGCTGCTCACCCCCGTCGGTGAGGACACCATCGTCCTGTGCCACGAATGCGATTACCGCGCCAACATGGAGGCCGCGCCCTGCATCGTCCACAATGAGGCGGGTGACATCGCCGCGCTGACCAAGGTTTCCACCCCCAATGTCAAGACCATCGAGGAGCTCTGCGCGTTCCTGAACGTCCGCGCCGACCGCACCTGCAAGGCTGTTGTCTATCAGGAGAACCTGACCGACAAGCTGGTGGTCGCCTTCCTGCGCGGCGACCTGGACATCAACGAGACCAAGCTGCGCAACTACCTCAAGGCGGAGATCCATGCGGCTGAGCTGACCGAGGGCAGCCCCCTGTGCGCGGGCTTCATCGGGCCGAAGGGCATCAGCAAGGACGTGCGCGTGGTGTTCGATGCGTCCCTGAAGGGCATCGAGAGCCTGGTCTGCGGCGCGAACGAGACCGATGCGCATTTCACCGGCCTGAACATCGCCCGCGACATCGGCGATGTGGAATATGTGGACGTGGCGAAGGCCTACGACGGCGGCATCTGCCCCGTGTGCGGCAAGCGCAGCATCTACACCTCCCGCGGCATCGAGGTGGGCAATATCTTCCAGCTCGGCACGAAGTACACCCAGAGCATGGGCATGACCTATGTG
Source organism: uncultured Faecalibacterium sp. (assembly GCA_964547515.1). Lineage (GTDB taxonomy): Bacteria > Bacillota > Clostridia > Christensenellales > Aristaeellaceae > UBA11524. Next base: position 8,968 of record CAZJOA010000108.1, on the reverse strand, counting down.
GATCAGGACGGCAGCCTCAAGAACCCGATCATGGGCTGCTACGGCATCGGCGTGGGTCGTCTGGCCGCGTCCGTCTGCGAGGCGCACCGCGATGATTACGGCCCGATCTGGCCCATCTCCATCGCCCCCTGGCAGGTGCACCTGTGCTCCATGCGTGCGGACAATGAGGAAGTCGCCGCCATGTCCCGGAAGCTCTACGACGAGCTCCAGGCGCGCGGCATCGAGGTCATCTGGGATGACCGTCCCGTCAGCGCGGGCGTGATGTTCGCCGATGCGGATCTGTTCGGCGTGCCCGTCCGCGTGGTGGTCAGCCCCAAGGGTCTCAAGAACGGCACCATCGAGATCTCCACGCGCGACAAGTCCATGCAGGAGCGCAAGCCCATCGACGAAGCGGTGGACTTCATCTACGATTACGTCGTGGACGCGCTGGCCAAGCTGGACTGCCGCCTGTAAGATCCTTCACCTCCATAAAACCAGCCACGGAGCAATCACGTTCCGCGGCTGGTCTTTTTGTGCCATTCATTTTTTCAGGTACAGGTCGTAGGCATATGCATCGCCCTGATACACCTCGTTTTTCCGCAGCAGCCATTCATCAAAGCCGGCCGCCTCGTACATGTGCTTCGCGCGGCAGTTGTCGTCCTCCACCCCCACGGTGAATTCCGTATAGCCCTCCGCCGAAAGGGCGGACAGCACCGTCCGCAAAAGCTGCGTGCCATAGCCCCGATTCTGCCTGTCCTCCCGCACGCGGAACGCAAAGAGATACGCCCGCCTTCCCCGGACGGCGAAGTGCGCGTCCTCATGCGTGTACATGGCGTGCAGCTCGCCAATGAGCTGGCCGTCCTCCTCCAGGATGAAGATGTCGATGTCCCCATTGCGGATGTCCCGCGCACAGTCCGCCACCATCTGCGCCACGTCGTTGTATTGAAACAGCGCCGTCAGGCCAAGCAGCTCCTGCGCGTCCATTCTCCTGATGTTCACCCGATGCCACTCTCCATCATCGCATAGCTCAGAAAGCCCGCACAGGTCGCGAAGGCCTCGCCCGTGGTGCATGCGCCCGTGTCCTCATGGACGCTCTCGCACGCCACGCCATTGTCCATGCGCGTGCGCCGCAGATGCTCCACCGCGCTTGACGCATGCCCGCTGAGCAGGCTGTTGCAGATGGACAGCACCCACGGATGGGGCGCATGCTTGCAGCCGATCTCCGCGATGGGATGTCCCGCGAAGGACAGGGGGTACTTTTCGTCCCGGATGATGTCCATCGTGGCGCACCAGATGTCGTCCGCCGCATCGCAGAACCCATAGAACGGCAGCAGCTGGAGGCTTCCCGGCGGTTCGTCGTACACATCGTAATGCCCGTTCAGGTCCACCGACCAGGCGAAGAACCGCTTGCCGTCCGCCTCCTGCACGCAATGGGCGTACACCGCCTGACGGACATCCTCCGCACGGGTCAGCAGCTCCGGCTGATGCAGGAAGTCCGCCAGGGCTTGGAGCGTCACCCACACCAGCGCGTTGTCATAGGTCAGGTAGACGTAGTTGTGCATGTCATCCGTGGGCTGGAGGAAGGTCTCGTACAGCGCAATGTCAGGATGCTTCCGCCCTTCCAGCCGATGCAGGATCTCCCGCAGACCGGCCTGCACAAAGTCCTGCCGGGCAAAGGCGCTGTCCCCCGTTTTCTCGGTGTAGCGCTTCAGGGCGATGACCGGCGCACAGAGCTCGTCCAGCTCAAAGCCGGGTTCGAGGAGCGTGCCGTCGATATACCGGCTGTGCAGACCGAAATTCCGCGCCTGACGGGTGTACACATAGGTCAGTATCTCCCGCGCATAGGCCGCGTCCACCGCCACCATGGCCGGGAATGCCCACAGCAGGCTGTCGCGATCCCAATACGCGGCGGACACATAGTACCGTGGGCTGCGGCTGGTCATCAGGCAGAGCTCCTCGGTGTCGATGGTGCGCCCGGACGCATAGAAGAAGGCGAAAAACAGGTTGGTATTCAGCAGCGTATCCAGCGCCGGGTCATTCAGATGGCGCTGACGAGCGGCGAGCCAGGCGGACGTGCGTTCATGCACCGCGTCGAAGCCCTGACGCAGCAGCTCCTTGGCGCTGGTGGCCGCCGCCACCCCGTCGTAGCCCACGCCCCACGGGATGTCCAGCACCGCCCCTTCCCCCGGCGCGAGGGACACACGGCGGAAAATGTCATACGCCATGCCGTCCAGCGACCATTCCGCATGCTGATCGATCTCCGCGAACTGCTGCGGGTCGGCGATGCAGGGCGCAAAGGCGAACAGCGGCAATGCGGGCTTCTGCGCGAAGATGAACAGGTTGTTCCACCCGGAGGGATAGGCCTCCCGTCCTGCGGGCAGCTCGGTCGTTTCGTTGATCTCATGCAGGGTCCTGTCCCATTCGCCGCGCGTGCCGAAGCGCAATTCCGCCGTGTCCACGCCCGTGTTGTGCACCGTCAGCCGAAGCATCAGCCCGCGCTCCCCCACCGGGGTCAGATACGTGCAGGTGAAGCGGATGCCCTCGCTGACGGCGGTGAAGGTGGGAATCCAGTGGTGCTCCCTGTGCCACTGGGGCACGAGGGTCAGCGGATGACCGTCCTTCTCCGCATAGGGGCGGATCAGCCCGTCCCGCCCGCGCAGCTCCAGCATGCCCTTGACCTGCATGTACAGGAAGGTCACGCCCTCCGCCGCGCCGTCGCTCTCCCGGATGGTGGGCAGGGACAGATATTCGTTGCCTGTGACCTGATAGTTCATGGTTTTCCTCCCTTTCGCTCGATGCCTCCGGGTCAAGGGTTCGTCACGGCAAAGCGGAATTCCTGCCCGGCACGGAAATGTTTCCGCATGCGGCGGACGCTTGCGTTTTGGGCGCGTTGATGGTATGATACCCTTATCCGAAAGGAGGCCTCCCCATGCGCCAGACCGAACGCACGGCCATCGTGCTGCGCTATGTCAACTACCGGGACAACGACCGCATGCTGACGCTGTTCAGCCCGACCCAGGGGCGGATCGAGGCGCTGGCACGGGGATGCCGCAAGCCGCGTTCGCCGATCCTCAACGCCAGCGAGCCCTTTGCGCTGGGGGACTTCGAGCTGTATCAGAAGGGCGCGCACCTGACCGTCATCTCCGCGAACCTGATCGAGACCTTCTACCCCCTCCGCCAGGATTTCGACCGTCTCGCCGTCGGGGCGTACCTCCTGGAGGTCACCGAGGGCTTCGTCCAGCCCGGCATCCCCGCGCAGGAGCTGTTCATGCTGCTGCTGCACACGCTGTCCCGGCTGACCTTCAGCCCCCAGCCCTGGAAGCCCCTCGTTGCCGGGTTTCTGCTCCACCTGTCCGCCTGTGAGGGCTTCCGACCCCGGCTGCATCACTGCGTGCACTGCGGCGGACACCTCACCGAGGGCGAATCGCTCTGGTTCGACGTGCACGAGGGCGGACTGGTCTGCCGTGCATGCCATCATCAGGGGCACACGCCCGTATCCGCCGCCCAGGCGAAATGGCTGCGGACGATGCTGAACGCGGGTTCTGCCGCATGGGTGGACACGGCTGACTGCATCGCGCCGCTGCGTCTGCTGCGGGCATATGTGGAGGGACGGCTGGGGCGGACGATCAAGGCCACGGCGATGCTGCCCCATCAGGCGTAATACTAATTTACGTCTAAAACATAGCACCGAGCATAGTGGATTTTTTGTTCTGGCAAAGCTGAGTGCAGCGAGGCGTACTGGATGTACGCGCGAGCGGAACGAAGCAAAGCCAGGGCGGAAAAGACACTGTGCGAATGATATGGTTTAGATGAAAATTAGTATTAGTATAAATTGCATAGAAGAAGCCCGCAGCAGGAGCATGCCTCCCGTTGCGGGCTCATCTTATTGCAATTTCGCGAAGTACGCGCGGGCTTCCTCCGCATCGCGGGCGATCTGCGCCTGCAAGTCCTCCTTGCCAGCAAAGCGGATCTCTCCGCGCTGATACCGCAGGAACGACAGCCGCACATGCTGACCATACAGGTCGAGGGACGCGCCATCCGCCGTGAGCACATGAGCTTCCACCGTGACATGCCCTTCCGGCAGCGTCGGATGCCGCCCCACATTCACCACCGCCGGGTGGAATGCGCCGTCCGCCGTCTCCATCCAGCAGTCATACACGCCATAGGCCGGCAGCGCCTTCCGGTGCGGGATGTGCACATTCGCCGTGGGGAAGCCCAGGGTGCGTCCCAGATGCTTGCCATCCTCCACCGCGCCGGACAGGGTGTACGCCGTGCCCAGCAGCCGGTTCACCATGGGGATGTCCCCCCTGTCCAACAGGGCTCGAATGCGCGTGGACGACACCGTTTCGCCCTCCACAATCACCTCGGACACCACCACCGTCCGGAAGCCGTGCTTCTTGCCGTATTCCCGCAGCATCCGGCCATTCCCCCGCCCTTCCCGGCCGAAGGTGAAGTTGAACCCGCACACCACCACCACCGGCGCATAGGTGTCCACCATTTCCGCCATGAATTCCTCGGGGGACTGATCCGCCCGTGCCCGATCGAAGGTCGTGATGCACAGGCTGTCCACCCCGAAGGACTGCATGATCCGCGCCTTTTCCGGCAGGGTGTTGAGCAGTGGCGGCGCTTTCTCCGGCGCAAGGACGCACAGGGGATGGGGTTCGAAGCAGAGGACATTCAGCGGGAAGTCCATCTCCTGCGCCAATTCGCCGCCGCGCATGAGCAGCGCCTGATGACCGCGATGCACGCCGTCGAACATGCCTAACACCAGCACGCAGGGATTGAGCCGCCTGGGGTTGCGCAGGATCTTCATTCGCGTCCTCCTTCCGCATTTTCCGGGGGGATCTGGCATTTCCACACCAGCGCATCCCCCTGACGTGCCGCCATCCCCCAGAATTCGCCGTTCAGGTAAATGCGCCCGACCGCGCCCTCGGGCAAGTCCTGGGCGGAACGCACCTTCTCGATGGGCAGGCGCACACCGTTGACCACCTGCTTTTGCAGGAAGGACGGCACGTCCACGCGGGTGATGTGCTGGATCGGCCAGTCCAGGGGCAGCAGCTGCTCCGCCAATGTGCCCGCGTCGCGGTATGCGGCGGCCTCCTCCAGGGTCATGGCGGTATCCAGGGTGAACACGCCGCTCTGACTGCGCAGGAGGAAGCGCATATGCGCCGGACAGCCGGTGAGCTTGCCCAGATCGTCGCAGATGGAGCGGATGTACGTCCCGCGTCCGCAGCGGATGGTCATCAGTTCGCCGTGATCGGGCATTTCGCCGTGCAGGGTGATCTTCTCCACATGCACCTGACGCAGGGGGACTTCGACGCTCTCGCCCCGTCGGGCACGCTCATACATGGCGACGCCGTCCTGCTTGATGGCGCTGTACATGCTGGGACGCTGGAGAATGTCGCCCTCCAGCTGACGTGCCGCCTCGCAGACCGCCGCGTGGGACGGATAATCCGTGCCGCGTTCAATGACGCGGCCGGTGGCATCCTGCGTGTCGGTGGCACACCCGAAGGCCGCCTCCGCCACATAGGCCTTCTCCTTGTCCACCAGATAGTCAAACAGACGCGCCGCCCGGCCGATCATGACCGGCAGCACCCCCGCCGCCTCCGGGTCAAGCGTCCCCGCATGGCCGACGCGCTTCTCGCCCGTCAGGCGCTTCACCACCGCCACGACGGCGGCGCTGGTCATCCCCGGGGGCTTGAGGATATTCAGGAATCCATTCATGCATTCCGCTCCAGTTCTTCCTTCATGCGTTCCACCGCGCACTGCAAGGCCGCGTCCAGCGGCATCGCCACGGTCGCACCCGCCGCCTGAGCATGTCCGCCGCCGCCGAAATGCTGCGCAACGCCATTCACCCGATGGGGCGCAACGGCGCGGAAGCTCAGCTTCACCTGACCATCCGGCTGTTCCCGGGCAAAGACGCACATGCGGACGCCCTCCACATCCAGGCCGTAGTTGACGATGATCTCCGCGTCCTCCGGCAATGCGCCGCAGTCGGCGAAGTCCGTCCGGGTCAGGGCGATGGCGGTGATCCGTCCGCCGTCGTGGAAGGCAAGGCTGTCCAGCGCCCTGGCCAACAGCGCCACCTGACGCGGCGGACGCTCCCGATAAAGGCGGCGGTAGGCCTCGGCGATGTCCGCACCGGCCTCCACCAATTCGCCCATGACGCGGTAGGCTTCCGGGGTCGTGCCTGCATAGGCCAGATGACCCGTGTCCGTGCTCAGGCCGACCGCCAGGCACAGCGCCATGTCCGCCGTGATGGCACAGTGCATGCGCTGAAGCAGCTCGTAGACGATGAGGCAGTTCGCCGGTGTAGCACCATCGACGCAGTTCACCTCGCAATAGCGGGTGTTCGTGCCATGGTGATCCACCTGCGCGGTATGCGCCGCCCACTCGCGCAGCAGGATGCAGCGTCCCATGCGCTTTTCGTCGGACACATCCACGCAGAGCAGCAGATCCACATCGCCCGGCGTGTTCTCCGGCTGGAGGAATTCCTCCGCGCCCGGCAGGAAGCCCAGCACACCGGGGATCTTGTCCTGGCAGAAGAGCGTCACCTCTTTGCCCATCTTCATCAGCCCCAGCCGAAGCGCCAGCGCACTGCCCACCGTGTCCCCATCCGGGCTGACATGGCAGACCAGCGCGATGCTCTCCGCCGCGTCAATGGCGGACAAAAGCGGTTCAAGGGGTCTCGTCGTCCTCATCATGGTGATTCTCCGTCCTCTGTGCGTCCGCCAGCACCTTGGCGATGTGCACGCCATAGGCGATGTTCTCGTCGCTGACGAAGGTCAGCTCCGGGCTGTAGCGGATGATGATGTTCTGTCCCAGCTCGCGGCGGATGAACCCCGCGGCCTTCTTCAGCGCAGCCATCATGCCCTCGCGCTTGTCGTCCTCCAGGACGGACACATAGATCTTCGCGTGACGAAGGTCGCGGGTCACATCCGCGTGGGTGACGGAAAATGTGCCGCTGATGCGCGGATCGTTCAGCTCCTCGCGGATGATGCGATCCACCTCGCGGCGCACTTCCTCGGAAATGCGGTCAATACGGTTATAGCTCATGCTTTCTCCTTCCCAGGGGCTTTTACCCCCGGATCTTTCCCAGGGGCGCTGCCCCCGGACCCTTCCCGGGGGTTTTACCCCCGGACCCCCACTTAAGGGCGTTACGCCCTTAAGAATCCCATTTTTGCGTTCGAGGTGTATGAATATTTCATACAGTTTTCGCATGGGGATAGAGGATCGGTTTTATTGCGTACAAGCAAGGGGAACGAGGCGCTGCCCCAGCCCCCCACTTAAGGGTGTTCCACCCTTGAGAATCCCTTTTTTGCGTTCAAGTTGTATGAATATTTCATACCGTTTTCGCATGGGGATAGAGGATCGGTTTTATTGTGTACAAGCAAGGGGAAGGCACGGTAAACGCGGCCTTCCCCTGCCCGTCATGTATGGAATTTGTGTTTCGGAAGGGCACTCCCTCCGACTTCATCGTGAAACGACTCGCCGTCCCATGCGGGAACTGTAGGATGAATCTGCCTATTCAATCGCGTAAAACATCTCACAGCCCCACGCGGGAACTGTATGAAGGGCAAACCCACTTCATCGCGAGAAAACTTCTCACAGCCCCACGCGAGTGCTGTATGAAGGGCAAACCCTCTTCATCGCGAGAAAGGGTGTCCAGAGGGATAAATCCCTCTGGCGGGATTCTAAAGGGCAGCGCCCTTTAGCGGGGGATTTCCTCCATAATGAAGCACTCGATGATGTCGCCTTCCTTGATGTCGTTGTGGCCCTCGAGGGACATGCCGCACTCGAAGCCTTCCTTCATCTCCTTGACGTCCTCCTTGTAGTGCTTCAGGCTGCTCAGCTTGCCCTCGTGGACGACCACATTGTCGCGCAGGAGGCGCACCTGTGCATTGCGCTGCATCTTGCCGTCGGTGACGTAAGAACCGGCGATGATGCCCGCGCCGGTGATCTTCATGACCGCGCGCACCTCGGCGTGACCCAGGATGACTTCCTTGTACTCGGGGGCGAGCAGACCCTTCATGGCCAGCTCCATGTCCTCGATGGCCTTGTAGATGACCGTGTACAGGCGGACATCGACCTTCTCGCGCTCAGCCGTTTCGCGGGCGGAGGCATCCGGGCGGATGTTGAAGCCGATGATGATGGCATTGAAGGCGCTGGCCAGGTTGACATCGTCCTTGGTGACAGCACCGGCGGCGCTGTGCAGGACGCGGACGCGCACCTCGTCGTTGGAGAGCTTCTCCATGGCCTGCTTGACGGCCTCGACAGAGCCCTGCACGTCAGCCTTGATGATGAGATTCAGGGTGGTCTGCTTGCCGGCCTCCAGGTTGGAGAAGAGGCTCTCCATGCTCATCTTCGCCATGGATGCCTCACGGGAAGCCTTCAGCTTCTCCTTGCGTTCCTCGGCGACCTGACGGGACAGGTGATCGTCACCCACGGCGATCATTTCGTCACCCGCGGAGGGCACTTCGTCAAAGCCCATGATCTCCACAGGCATGGAAGGCCCTGCCTCCTTGACCTTTTCGCCCTTGTCGTTGATGAGCGCGCGCACACGGCCGGATGCCATGCCCGCGACGATGTTGTCGCCCACGCGCAGCGTACCATTCTGGAGCAGCACGGTGGCCAGCGGGCCGCGCGCCTTGTCCAGCTTCGCCTCGACGATGACGCCGCGACCCAGTCGGTTGGGATTGGCACGCAGCTCCATGGTCTCGGCCTGGAGGAGGATCATCTCCAGCAATTCGTCGATGCCCTCGCCGGTCACGGCGGACACGGGCACGATGATGGTGTCTCCGCCCCAATCCTCGCAGACGATGCCGTAATTGGTCAGATCCTGCTTGACGCGCTCGGGATTGGCGGTGGGCTTATCCATTTTGGTCACGGCGACGATGATCGGGACCTCCGCCGCCTTGGCATGGTTGATGGACTCCACGGTCTGGGGCATGACGGAGTCATCCGCCGCGACGACCAGAATGGCGATGTC
>CAZJOA010000107.1:0-9768 GCA_964547515.1 uncultured Faecalibacterium sp. | reverse complement strand
TTTTCGATTGAAAGCGACATATACTCAAAACCAAGTATAGCATAGCCTGACAAAAATGACTATACATCCAAAAAAAAAAAAACAAAGAAAGAACACGCCGGAAAATGCCTGTTTTCGGGGCACAAAGACGCTATGCGAACCACAAAAAAGCCGCCCTCCCGAAGGAAGGCGGCGCGAGAATGTGCTCCGTGTCAGTCCGCGATGGCAAGCTTTTCCGCCTCGCAGGCCTTGAGGGCTTCGTCGTGCGCGACGACGCAGATGGCACCGTCGTTGGCCATATGGGTCAGGGCGTCGCACCAGCCCAAAAGCTTGCTGCCGTCGGTGGCGAGGATCTCCGCGCGCTCCCTGCGCTGGAGCTCAGCCGTCATGCCGGAGAACCAGCGGCCGTCCGCCACACGGCCCTCGTCGCGGGGGCTCATCAGCGGTTCGGTATCCGAAATGGTGGAGATGATGAACTTGTCGATGCCTTCGCCGCTGTCCACAAAGGCGCGCAGGAAGTCCGCCGCACCGCGGTACATCTGCAAGGTGCGGGCGGGGGTGGGGTCGCGGTAGGAATAGGTCGCCATGGCGGAACGCCCGGCCAGCATGCCGCAGCCATAGGCACCGCCCTGCACGCGAACCACGTTCCACAGGTAGCTCAGGCTGATGATCTTGGCCGCCACGTGCGCCGAGCCATCCCATTCGCGACCCAGATCGGCGGCGATGGAGGCATAGCTGATCTGCGCGGGGATGCGGATGCCCTGGCTGGCGGGCAGGTCGATGGTGTAGGCCGCATCGGGGGCGCAGCCTTCGCCGTGGGGGATGGCCGCGATCAGGGCGGACACATCCACCGGGGCATTCGCGGTGACGGACAGCACCAGGCGTTCCTTGCAGACCGCTGCAGTCAGCTTCTGCTGGAGCAGCGCGGTCAGTCCGCCGATCTTCTCGTCAAAGTGGGCAACAAAATCGTGCTGCCACTGTACGCCGGAATAGCCGCTCAGCATCTCGTTCGCTGCACCGCCGGCGGAGAAATGCGCATTCGCCGCGGTGATGGCGAGGACATGACCGGCCATGATGCACATCTGCTTGGCCTGCTCGTCGGCCTGGAGGGCGATCTCGCGGATGCGGGCGGTATCGGAGAAATCGGTGGTGGTGAGGATCTCGCAGATCAGGTCGCGGGCGATGTCGAGCTTGTCCGCCATGACGGAGCAGGTGACATGCATCACGGGCGTGCAGTGGGTCAGGTCAGCGACCTTCTCCTTGGTCTCCACGCTGAAGTTCAGGCGACCCAGATGGGTCTTGACGGCCTGCTGCAATTCCGCCGTGGTGTGCTTGGCCGTGGGCAGCACGCCCAGCAGATGGCTCAGGCTGTTCAGCGGGCAAAGCTCGTCGATGGTGCAGTCGCTCAGGTTGAAATACAGGTTCAGGTGGACGATGCCGTTGGCCGCGGCCTTGTGATAGAGCACGGTCACGCCGTCCACGGTGGATTCCTCGGTGGGGATGACGGTGGGCTCGGGGCTGACCTCGCTCAGGTCGAGGACGGGCAGGGTCGCCAGCTGTTCGGGGGAATCGGGGGTCTGCTGCCAGGCCTGGAGCTTCGCATTCAGGTCGAGGACGGCCTGCTTCTCCGCGTCCGTCCAGGAGGCCTGCGCCTTGGACAGCTTGTCAGCCTCCTCCTGACGCATTTCCTCGCCCAGGGTGACGGACGGCAGCGTGTGCAGCACCACCATGTCCGATTCGTCCAGCAGCAGGTCGTGCAGCAGCATCTCAAAGCCGCCGTTTTCGGCCATTGCGCGGATCTCCGCCATGGTCTCGTCATGCACCAGGTAGGTCAGCGGGTCGCCGCCGTGCAGCCAGGAGTTCAGCGCGTTGATGCAGCGGATGAGTCCGGCGGGCTCATTGGGCTCGCGGACGCGGAATTCATAGCGGTTGATGCACGCGGCGAGGTCAGCCTTGTCGATGCCCTTTTCGCACAGCTCGGCGCAGGTCTTGCGGATGACCTCGCGGATGGCCGGGGCATTGGCGGGATCGATGTTGCGGACGGTCAGCGTGAAGCCGTTCTGGGCGATGGAGTCATCCACCTGCATGTTCACATCCTGACACAGCCCGGAGGAGAGCAGCGCCCGCTTGAGGGGGGCTTCGTTCGTGCCGGCGATCGCATCGGAAAGGATGGTGGCGGCAGTGGTGCGGGTCACGTCCTGCCAGGTGCCGATGAGCTTGCCCAGGGACAGCATGGCCTTGTTCTCCGTGCCATCCTCGGCGGACACCTCATAATACTGGGTGGTCTCGACGGCATGGGGCTGCTGCATGGCGATCTCGTGCGTTTCGTCGGAGCGCTCAAAGCGGCTCAGGTAGCCGTCGATCATGGGCAGCACCCGATCCAGCGGCACAGCGCCGTCCAGCCAGATGCGGCTGTTGGACGGGTGATAGTACCGGCGGTACATGCTCATGTACTGCTCGTAGGTCAGCTCGGGGATGACGCGCGGGTCGCCGCCGGAATTGAAGCCGTAGCAGTTATCCGGGAAGACGGCAGCCATCATGCCCTGACCGATGACCTCGTCCACGGAGGACATGGCGCCCTTCATCTCGTTGAACACCACGCCCTTGTAGGTCGGCGTGCTGTCCGCGTCGTCCATCTCGACATGCCAGCCCTCCTGATAGAAGATGTTGGGGTCGTGGCGGATGGCGGGGGCGAACACCGCGTCCAGATACACCTCGGTCAGGTTCATGAAGTCCTGCTCGTTGCGGGAGGACACGGGGTACATGGTCTTGTCCGGGAAGGTCATGGCGTTGAGGAAGGTGTTCATGGAGGACTTCAGCAGCTCCACGAAGGGCTCCTTCACCGGGAACTTATCGCTGCCGCACAGCACGGAATGCTCCAAAATGTGGAACACGCCAGTGGAATCCTCCGGCAGGGTCTTGAACGCAATGGAAAACAGCTTGTTGGATTCGCCGTTATCCACCCAGCACAGCTGTGCGCCGGTCTTGTCGTGGGTCATTTCCACCAGCTCGGCGTTCAGCTCCGCCACATGGCGGGCACGGGTGACGGTAAAGCCGTGGAGCTTTGCTCCGGCGGTCAGGGACATAAGCGGGTCACTCCTTCTGATTCGCATTTCGCATGCGCGATTTTTGCATAATGGGTCTGTTTTTGCTGATTCGATAAGGCGAACGCACTATATTCATTAGGAATTAGGAATTCGTAATGAGGAATTTAGAATGGTAAGCCCATGGTGCGCGTACTATATTCATTAGGAATTACGCATTCGTAATGATGGATAGTGTGCTTCGCCGAGGACATCAGCGGCAGTATCTCAATTCCTAATTCCTCATTCATAATTCCTAATTATTTTACATGACAACGGTGATCGTGCAGCCGTCGGTCAGCACGTCATCGGTCAGCACACCGGCGATCTCCGCACCGTTGACCAGCACCTGCTGCGGGTTGCCCTCGTGGTGGGCGGCGTTGTCCACCGTGATGTGCAGGCGCTTGCCGCGGAAGGTCTTGTCCATGGTGAAACCGTCCCATTCGGCGGGGATGGCCGGGCTGATGACCAGTCCTTCGGGCGTGGGACGCAGGCCGAGGATGCCCTCCACGCAGCCCACCATGACCGTCGATGCCGTACCCGTCAGCCAATGCACATGGGAACGGCCGGGCTGGGGGGATTCGTGGCCTTCGATGAACTGTCCGTGGACATAGGGCTCGATCTCGCGCAGCTCGGCGCGGTCATTGTAGGCCGCGGGGCAGCTCTCGGTGAAATACTGGAAGGCGCGTCCGCCGTGACCCAGCAGCGCTTCGGCCAGAATCGCCCAGCCCTGGGGCTGACAGAAGATGCCGCCGTTCTCCTTGGTCGTGGGGTTAAAGAGCTTCATCAGTGCGCCGTCGAAATAGTGCTCCTTGTAGCACGGCCCCATGACCTCCACGCCCCAGGGGGTGTTGAGCGTGTCATAGACGGTCTGCATGGACTTTTCGGCCTGTTCAGGGGTGGACAGGCGGGAGATCACGCCCCAGCACTGGGGATTCATCCACATCGCGCCCTCGATGTCGTTCTTCGAGCCGATGATCGCGCCCTCCTCGCTGTAGCCCCGGCGGAATCGGTCGTCCTCCCAGAAATGCTCGTTGATGAGCGCCTTCTGCTCCGCGGCCTTTTCGTGCAGATACGCGCGGTATGCGGTGTTCTCCGGCGTGTCGGGCATCAATTCGTCCAGCACATGGATGGCGTAATACAGCTGCATCGCCACGAAGGAGGATTCACCCGCCGCACCCAGACGCAGGCAGTCGTTCCAGTCCGCATGCAGACCTGCGGGCATGCCATGAGCACCCAGGTGGTTCATGGAGAAGTCGATGGCACGCTGGAGGTGATCCAGCACCGTGCCCTCGTCACGGTCGGCATAGGGGATGACCTCATCCAGGAAGGCCTTGTTGCCCGTTTCGGCGATGTACTTGTACACGGTGGGGAAGAGCCAGAGCGCATCGTCGGCGCGGTAATGGGGATGCCCGGTGGCGCGGACATAGCTGTCGTCCTCGGGGGTGTCCTCATGGCCGGCATGGTGGTCGAACTTCACCAGCGGGAGTCCGCCGCCGTGATGCACCTGTGCGCTGAGCATGAACACCAGGCGTTCCCTGGCCATTTCGGGGTCGAGATGGATGATGCCCTGGATGTCCTGCACGGTGTCGCGATAGCCCAGACCATTGCGCTGTCCGCAGTAGACCAGGCTCGCCGCGCGGCTCCACACGAAGGTCGTGAAGCACTGGAAGGCATTCCAAGTGTTCACCATGGTGTTGAAATTCGCATCGGGGGTGTGGACGGTCAGGGCGCTGAGCTTGCCGTGCCAGTAGGCGATCAGCGCGTCCAGCTCGGCGTTGACGACCGCTTTGGTGTCCGCATAGCGGTCGATGATGGGACGCGCGTCGGACGGCGATTTCTGCATCAGCAGGAAGGCGATGTCCTTCGTTTCGCCGGGCTGGAGGGTCAGCTGCGCATGGAGCGCACCGCAGGGATTGCCGTTGAAATTGAGCTGATTGCCCAGGTCGCCCTTTTCGACGGCCTCGGGGTTGCGGAAGCGGTTGCGGCCCAGGAAGCGTTCGCGGCGGCCGCAGTAGCTCTTCACCGGCGCACCCGCCAGCGCAAAGACGCGCTCCCGGCCGTTCTCGCCCTTTTCGTTCACACCGCAGAACTGGTTGATGTGCTGCACGATGCAGTCCTTCCCGAAGGTGGTGTTGGTGATGAACTGGGTGTACTGGAGGTTGACCAGATCCTGCTCGTAATTGCTCTCGGTGGTCAATTCGCAGTAGGACATGACGGAGATGGTGCGCGGACGGTCGGAGCAGTTCGTGACCTTGACCCGCCAGACCTCATGGGTGGCGTTCAGCGGCACATAGTACAGCACGGCGGACTGAATGTCCGCATATTCGCTCTCGATCTCGGTGTAGGACGTGCCGTGCCGGGTGATGGTCCTGTACTGGTCGAGGGGCTTTTCCACCGGCCGCCAGGAGGCCGACCAGTAATCGCCGCTCTCGTCGTCGCGCAGGTAGACATAGCGTCCCGGCTCATCGAACTGGTTGAAGGTGTAGCGCAGGATGCGTCCGTTCGCGCCGGATTTGACGAAGGAGTAGCCGCCGGCGTTCTGGGTGACGATCGCGCCGTATTCGGGGCTGCCCAGGTAGTTCGCCCAGGGCATGGGCGTGCGCGGATCGGTGATGATGTACTCCTGCGATGCATCGCAGAAATGGCCGTACTTCATGTTCGTGTCCTCCTTTGGAGCAAAAAAAGTCAAGGCTAAAACGATTTCGAAGGGGGCGCACATCATCCCCCGTGGGAACGATGGGCTTCCCCTGCATTGTAGCATAGATAAGGCGCAAATTCAATCCGTTTTCGGGGCTGACGGAGAAGAATTCGCGGGAGCATCGGCTGACGGCAAGCCGTGCGCCGTTTCCCGCGGGGCGTATTGTCATCCTGATTGACATAAATTTGACAAAGCCTTTACGAATCAGGCGCATTCATGGTATAATCAATATGATACGCACAAAATCCACCCGAAAAACGATCGGAATGAGGGAATGAATCATGGCAATGGCAGAACGCAACCTGACGATGCTCTTTGACTTCTACGAGGCGACCATGTCCAACGGGTATTTCCGCAATGGCTTCTACAAGAAGGAGGCCATATTCGACGTGTTCTACCGCAACGTGCCGGATGGGGGCGGCTTCGCCATCGCGGCGGGTCTGGAGCAGATCGTCGAATACATTCAGCAGCTCCATTTTTCCGAGGAGGACATCGCCTACCTGCGGGGGAAGGGGGGCTTCGATGAGGACTTCCTGGCCTATTTGAAGGACTTCCGCTTCACCGGCGACATCTACGCCGTGCCGGAGGGAACGCCCGTCTTCCCCAATGAGCCCATCCTCACCGTGAAAGCGCCGGCCATCGAGGCACAGATGATGGAGACCTACCTGCTGCTGGCCATCAACCACCAGTCGCTCATCGCCACGAAGGCGAACCGCATCGTGCGTGCGGCGCAGGGGCGCACCGTGCTGGAATTCGGCTCGCGGCGGGCACAGGGGGCGGACGGCGCGATCATCGGCGCACGCGCGGCGTATATCGGCGGCGCGGCGGGCACGGCCTGCACCCTGACCGACACCATGTATGGCGTGCCGGCCGGCGGCACAATGGCGCATGCCTGGGTGCAGATGTTCGACAGCGAATACGAGGCCTTCCGCACCTACTGCGAGATGTATCCGCATAACGCGACCCTGCTGGTGGACACCTACAACACGCTCAAGTCCGGCGTGCCCAATGCCATCCGCGCCTTCAAGGAGGTGCTGATCCCCCAGGGCATCACCAACTGCGCCATCCGCCTGGATTCGGGGGACATCTCCTACCTGTCCAAGAAGGCGCGCAAGATGCTGGATGAGGCCGGGCTGCCCAACTGCAAGATCACCGCGTCGAACTCCCTGGATGAGTACCTCATCCGCGACCTGATGATGCAGGGCGCACAGGTGGACACCTTCGGCGTGGGCGAGAGGATGATTACCAGCAAGTCGAACCCCGTGTTCGGCGGCGTGTATAAGCTTGTGGCCGTGGAGGAGGCGGACGGCACGATCGTCCCGCGCATCAAGGTCAGCGAGAACGTGGCGAAGATCACCAATCCGCATTTCAAGCGCCTGTACCGCCTCTACGACAAGGAGAGCGGCAAGGCCATCGCCGATGAGCTGACCCTGCGCGACGAGACCATCGACCCCACCCAGCCCCACACCATCTTCGACCCCGTCGCCACCTGGAAGACCAAGGAGCTGACCGACTTCACCGTCCGCGAGCTGCAGGTGCCCATCTATCAGCGCGGCGAACTGGTCTATGACCTGCCCACCCTGCCGGAGATCCGCCGCTACTGCAAGCAGCAGGTCGCCACGCTCTGGGACGAGGTGAAGCGCTTTGAGAATCCCCACACCTATTATGTGGACCTCTCCCAGAAGCTGTGGGACTGCAAGCGCGGCCTGCTGGAAGCCGCGAAGCACTGATCCGCCATTTTTGTCATCAGGAGAACCGTTATGAAGCATACCGTTGCGTTGATCCCCCTGGACACCTACGATCAGCCCCTTGTGGACGAAGCCGTCCGCCAGGGCATCGCGCTGCTGGGCGGCATCGGGCGATTCGTCCGCCCGGAGGAGAAGATCGTCCTCAAGCCGAACCTGCTGGCGCGGGCGCTCCCTCAGAAGGCCATCACCACCCATCCGGCGGTGTTCTCCGCCGTGTGCAAGCTCCTGCGCGACGAGGGCTATGCGCATCTGTCCTACGGGGACAGCCCGGGCAACCCGACCACCACGCCGGACAAGGCCGCCGAGACCGCCGGCATCGCCGAAGCCGCCGCGAAGTACGGCGTGACCCGGGCGGACTTCTCCTCCGGCAGCATCGTCACCTTCCCCGAGGGACGCACGGCCAAGGCCTTCTACCTGTGCAAGGGCGTGCAGGACGCGGACGCGCTCATCAGCCTGTGCAAGATGAAGACCCACGCCCTGGAGCGCATCACCGGCGCGGTGAAGAACCAGTACGGCTGCATCACCGGGGTGAACAAGGCCACCGGGCACGCGTCCTACCCCAACAGCGACATCTTCGCGGACATGCTGGCCGACCTGAACCTCTGCGTCCGCCCCCGGCTGTACATCATGGACGGCGTGGTCGCCATGGAGGGCAATGGCCCGACCTCCGGCACGCCGGTGAACATGAATGTGCTGCTCTTTTCGGCTGACCCGGTGGCGCTGGATGCCGTCTTTGCGGCGCTGGTGCATCTTGCGCCGGAAGCCGTCCCGACCTGCGTCAGCGGTGTGAAGGCCGGTCTGGGCGTGATGGACGAAAAGGCCATCGAGGTCATCACCCCCGATGCCGCCCTGACCCTGACCCAGGCGCGCGAAAAGTACGGCAAGGCGGACTTCGACGTCTTCCGGGGCGTCATCCGGAAGGGCTTCCTGTTCAACTTCATGCCCCTGCTGCCCTTCCTGCAAAACCGCCCCAGGGTCGACCCGAAAAAGTGCGTCGCCTGCGGTGTGTGCGAGGAATCCTGCCCCGTGCCCGAGAAGGCCGTCCATTCCGGCAACGGACACAAGGCCAAATACGACTACAAGAAGTGCATCCGCTGCTTCTGCTGTCAGGAGATGTGCCCGGTCAAAGCCATTGAGGTGTATCAGAATCCCATCACGAAGCTTCTATCAAAATAGGGCTTCGATGAATGATGAATGATGAATTAGGAATTAGGAATTGAGAGTGTTGTGCCATACGATGGCCGAATCGGCACGATCAGGCGCAGCAGGCATTCCACATTCTACATTCATAATTCATAATTCCTCATTCCTAATTCGAAAAAAGCAACCAGGGTGGTGTTTGAAATCCCATTGACATCATACTGTAAGAAGTGCTGTCAGGATGTGCCCGTGTCCGCCGTGTGTCCGAACTGCGGGTCGAAGCTGGCGGCGAACACCGTCCGGCTGGCGTGGTGCGTAGAGCATCACCCCTTGCGGGACTGGATGTGCTGGAACGCGGTGATGCGCCTGTACCTGCCCGTGCTGGGGGCGACGCTGGCGCTGGTGCTCCTGCTGGAGGGGATCATGGGGGGGACGGAGGGCGTGACGGCACTGCTCCGGGGCAATTTGCTCATCGTGCCCGCCGGTGTCACCATGCTGCTCCTGGCCGGGATGCTGCTTGTGTTCATCCTCCAGGGGGAGGACCTGCTGGACTGCGTGGTCGATGCGCGGGGCATCCATGTGCAGCGCTATCTGCCCGAAGCGACGGCGCTGCGGCTGATGCTGCGCGGGCAGTCGCCCCGCATGCTCGATGCCCTCGGGGAGGACGGCATGCTGCTCATTTCGTCCTGCGAGATCGCCTGGAAGGACATCCAGCGCGTGCAGCTCTGGCCGGAGAAGACGCTGATCCTCTTCTATGCGCCGCGCTGGTGGATGCGCCTGTCCCTGCCCTGCACGCCGTTCACATGGGAGGACGCGCTGGCGTTCATCCGGGACAAGATTGGCCGGAAGAAGGCGGTGGTGCTCCCGGCGGAATGCCGTCAGGCCGCGCCGCCCAAGGCGAGATTCGCCCGACCGGTCAGGACACGTCAGCTGTCCTTTGACGATGTGCCCCCCGAACCCATCCCGGCGCAGGACATTCCCCCCGACGAACAGCCGGAGGACTTCACCGCCCTGCAGGATGTCCTCCGGGAGCTGCACGACGGCGAGGCGTAGCTTTCCCCGAAAATCAAAAACGGCCTGTGCAGGAGAGCGTTCCCCCGCACAGGCTTTTTTCTTA
>CAZJOA010000106.1:0-9781 GCA_964547515.1 uncultured Faecalibacterium sp. | reverse complement strand
TCCCCTGACTGCTTCCGCTCCGCTTTTCTGTCACCTATCATTGACGCCAGTAGAAGTAAGCCGTGAAGTTTTTAGCGATACCCATTTACAAACGGCGAAAAATCTGATACAATGATTTGTGGGCTTGTGAACCGCCCGCGCAGGCTGCCGATCACTCCGACGGCGCACTTCGCAGGCCGGCGATTGCCCCAGGGGGGACGCATCCATCACCGGAGGCGACCCGAAAATAAAGCGGCGGACATCACGCCGCAAGAAAATGGAGGAATACCCATGAATCTGGCCGAAATGACCAAGTCCGAGATCATCGCTGCGTTTGCCCAGCACGAGGGCGATACCGGCTCTCCCGAGGTGCAGGTTGCTCTGCTGACCGCTCGCATCAATCACCTGAACGAGCATCTGAAGAAGAACCGCAACGACCACCACTCCAACCGCGGCCTGCTGCTGATGGTCGGTCAGCGCCGTGGCCTGCTGGAGTACCTCAAGAAGACCGACATCGAGCGCTACCGTGCGCTGATCGCCAAGCTGAACCTGCGCAAGTGATTGCGTCAGGCGTGCGTCCCGTGCCATCGCGTCAGGCGGGGGAGGGGACACATGCCCAGTGGGTCGGCTGTACCGATCGACCGGCGGAAATGCATCGACAGAGCCGCCGCAGGGAAGCGATTCCTTACGGCGGCTCTGCTGTGCAGACCGGTCAAAGCCTTGTGAGCTTGCCTGGAGATGTTATCCCTTGAAAATCCCGGCGGGGTTTTCATATGATAGCATCTCCCGGCTGAAGGGGGAGGGGCGAGGCGTTCCTCCCCGGAGTGTGTAAGGAGTGTGTAAGATGGAATCCAAGAAGTACACAATGGACCTGGCGGGTCTTCCGCTGACGCTGGAATTCGGCAAGTACTGCGAGCAGGCTGCCGGTTCTGTCTGGGTGCACCTGGGCGACACCGTCGTCATGGTCAACGCCACCATGTCCCCCACCGTCCGCCCCGGCGTGGATTTCTTCCCCCTGGCCGTGGACGTGGAGGAAAAGCAGTATTCCGTGGGCAAGATCCCCGGCGGCTTCATCAAGCGCGAGGGTCGTCCCACCGAGAAGGCCACGCTGACCTGCCGCCTGATCGACCGTCCCCTGCGCCCCCTCTTCCCCAAGGGCATGCGCAATGACGTGCAGGTGGTCGCCACCATCCTGAGCGTGGACAAGAACATTCCCCCGGAGATCCCCGCCATGATGGGGCGGCCCCACCGGTTCGGTCGTGGTCGGCCTGGTGGACGGCGAGTACGTCTGCTGCCCCAATGAGGAGCAGATGGCGCGCTCCCAGATGCACCTGACCGTCTCCGGCACGCGCGACGCGGTGCTGATGGTCGAGGCCGGTGCGAAGGAAGTCTCCGAGAAGGTCATGCTGGACGCGATCATGTTCGGCCATGAGTGGATCAAGAAGATCATCGCCTTCCAGGATGAGATCATCGCCGAGATCGGCAAGGAAAAGGCTCATGTTGACCTGGTCGTCACCGGTGATGATGTCAAGGCCGCCGTGCGCGAGTTCGCCTACGACAAGTGCAAGTGGGTGTTCGACACCACCGTGCGCGAGGAGCGTCAGAACCGCGAGGCGCAGGTCAAGACCGAGACCATCGAGGCGCTGGGTGCGCAGTTCGAAGGCCGCGAGAGCGAGATCGCCGATGCGCTGTACTACCTGAACAAGGAGATCATGCGCAAGAAGATCCTCGAGGAGGGCATCCGCCCCGACGGCCGCGGTGTCACCGACATCCGCCCCATCTGGTGCGAGGTCGGCGTGCTGCCCCGCGTGCATGGCTCTGCCATCTTCACCCGCGGACAGACCCAGGCGCTGACCGTCACCACCCTGGGCTCCACCTCCGAGGGGCAGGTGCTGGACGGCCTGAGCAATGAGGACTTCAAGCGCTATATCCACCACTACAACATGCCGCCCTACGCCACGGGCGAGGCGGGCCGTCTCAAGAGCCCCGGCCGCCGCGAGATCGGCCACGGCGCTCTGGCGGAGCGCGCGCTGCTGCCCGTAATCCCCTCCGAGGAGGAGTTCCCCTATGCGCTGCGCCTGGTGAGCGAGATCCTCTCCTCCAACGGCTCTTCTTCGATGGCCTCCGTGTGCGGTTCGACCCTGTCCCTGATGGACGCGGGCGTGCCGATCCACGCGCCGGTCGCCGGTGTGGCCATGGGTCTGATCAAGGATGCCGAGACTGGCAAGGTCTGCGTGCTGACTGACATCCAGGGTCTGGAGGACTTCCTGGGCGATATGGACTTCAAGGTCGCCGGCTCGATGAACGGCATCACCGCCATCCAGATGGACATCAAGATCGCCGGCATCGACCGCAGCATCCTCGAGACCGCGCTGGCGCAGGCGCTCCAGGGCCGTCTGTTCATCCTGGGCAAGATGCTGGACTGCCTGGGTGAGCCCCGTGCCGAGCTGAGCAAGTGGGCACCCAAGATCGTCCGCTTCACCATCAACCCCGAGAAGATCCGCGAGGTCATCGGACCCGGCGGCAAGATGATCAACAAGATCATCGCCGAGACCGGTGTCAAGATCGACATCGAGGACGATGGCCGCGTGTTCATCTCCACCCCCGATGCCGAGGCCGCTGCCAAGGCGCGCAAGATCATCGAGGGCATCGCCAAGGACATCGAGGTCGGCGAGGTGTACACCGGCAAGGTCGTCCGCATCATGAACTTCGGCGCGTTCGTCGAGCTGCTGCCCGGCAAGGACGGCATGATCCACATCTCCAAGCTGGACAACAAGCGCGTGGAGAAGGTCGAGGACGTGGTCAACATCGGCGACGAGATCGAGGTCAAGGTCAGCGAGATCGACGCACAGGGTCGCGTCAACCTCATCCGCAATGACATCGAGTATACCTCCCGCACCGATGAGCCCCGCCGTTCCGAGGGCTTCCGCGGCAACCGTCCCCCCCGCCGCCAGTAAGGCATGATCGTTCACATATGAGGCATTCCCTGCGCAAAAGTCCACACCCTGGGCTTTTGCGCTTTTCTTCTACATGATTTCTCCTGCATAAGGAAGGGACAGCATGGAAAGCATAATCCAAACAAAATCGGGAGCGGATGAAAGCATGCGTGACGAATGGCTTCTGCCCAATGGCCTGCGCGTGGTCGGCGAAAGGCTGCCCAATCTGCGCTCCGTGTCCATCGGCGCATGGATGCATGTCGGCTCGATGATGGAAGCACCATCCGAAAACGGCCTGAGCCACTTTCTGGAGCACATGGTCTTCAAGGGCACGGAGAAGCGCACCGCCCGGCAGATCTCCGAGGAGATGGATGCCGTGGGCGGTCAGCTCAACGCCTTCACTGGGCGGGACTGCACCTGCTTCTACGCCAAGGTGATCGACGAGGATCTGGAGCTCGCGGTGGACATCCTCTCCGACCTGGTCATCCATGCCACCATGGACGAGACCGAGCTGGAAAAGGAGCGCGGCGTCATCCTGGAGGAGATCGCCATGGACGAGGATTCCCCCGAGGATCTGGTGCATGACCTGCTCCAGGCGGCGCAGTTCGGTGCGCAGTCCCCCGCACAGCCCATCCTGGGTCCGGCGGAGCAGATCGCGGCCTATACCCGTGACGATCTGCTGCGCTTCCGTCAGGCGCATTACGCCCCGAAGGAGACCGTCGTGGCGCTGGCCGGGAATTACGACCCCGAGAAGGCGCTCCGCTGGGTCACGCAGTATTTCGGCGGCTGGGAGAACGACATCGCCCCCGTCACCACGCCGGACTGGCAGGTCT
Source organism: uncultured Faecalibacterium sp. (assembly GCA_964547515.1). GTDB lineage: Bacteria > Bacillota > Clostridia > Christensenellales > Aristaeellaceae > UBA11524. The sequence goes on along the minus strand of CAZJOA010000106.1, from coordinate 6,033 downwards.
ATACCGGTCAGCATGCCATCCGCGAGAAGGCCACCGAGCAGATGCACATCTGCCTGGGCTTCCCCGGCGCGGCCTATGCCACGGATGAGGTGTACCCCCTGGCCGTGGCGAACAATATCCTGGGCGGCGCAATGTCGTCCCGCCTGTTCCAGCGCATCCGCGAGGAGTTGGGTCTGGCCTATTCGGTGTACTCCTATCCCAACACCTACAAGGGCGTGGGCACCTTCTGCGTGTATGCGGGGGTGAATCCCAAGAATGCCGAATTGGTGCTGACGGAGATCCGCGCCCAGCTGCGCAGATTCATCGAAGAGGGCATCACCGAAAAGGAATTCCGCGACAGCGTGACCCAGCTGCGTTCGGGTTATCTGATGGGGCTGGAGAGCTCCGGCTCACGCATGCAGGGGCTGGGGCGTTCGACGCTGCTGCGCGGCCGTCCGACCACCAACGAGGAGACCATCGCCGCCATCGAGGCCGTCACCATGGCTGATGTCATGCGCGTCGCCCGACGTGTCCTCACCTGCGAGCCCTGCATCGCCATCATCGGCAAGGGCGCGGAGGACATCCGCCTGAATGACGGCGCAACGGAGTGAACACGCATGAACGAGAGGATCATCTGCCTGGACATCGGCGATGCACGCATCGGCGTGGCCGTGTCCGACGCGACGCGGCTCATCGCCACGCCCATCGACACCATCTACCGCGTGGGCTGGGGGCCGGACACGAAAAAGGTCGTCGCCCTGTGTCAGCAGCACGAAACGAATCAGGTATTGGCCGGCTGGCCGCTGAATATGGACGGCACGGCGGGCTTTCAGTCCGAAAAGGTCAAAAACTTCTGCGCACAGCTTGAAAAAGCCGGCCTGACGGTGTATTATCAGGATGAGCGGCTGACCACCGTCACCGCCACCAACGCGCTGATCGAGGGCAATATGCACCGCGCCGAGCGCAAGCACAATGTGGACAAGGTTGCCGCAGCGGTCATCCTCCAGCAATGGCTGGATACCCAGCGCAACCGGCAGCAAACGCAGCAAATGCAACAGGAGGAAAGCAAAATGGACGAGAACATCATTGAGCTGATCGACGACGAGAGCGGCGAGAGCGTACAGTTCCTGCACCTGGCGACCCTGCTCCATGAGGGCAAGGAGTACATCGCCGTGACCGATGCGGAGGTGGACGACGAGGAATGCGGCGTGCTCTTCATGGAGATCGTCACCGAGGACGGCGCGGACAGCTATTCCCCCGTGGAGGACGAGGCGCTCCAGGAGGCGCTGTTCCAGCAGTTCGTCGCCATGATGGATGAGGAAGACGATGAATAATCCCGAATTGGAGGCCGCCCTTGACGGCATCCCCCTGGTCGACCTCACCGGCCCGGACGGCACCGTCTACCACTTCCGCTACGGCGCGCTGATCCCCTATGCCGGGGCGGAATACGCCGTCCTGCTGGAAATGGAGCTCGACCCCGGCGGCGAGGAACAGGTGCTCATCACCCGGGTCGAAAAGGCGGAGGACGGGAATCTGTCCTTCGTCGTGGCGGAGGAGGAGGACGTCATCCGCGCCGTGTTCGACAAGTATGTGGCACTGAATGTGGAAAACGGCCTGGACGGCCTGACCGACGCGGAATAACCGACAAGGAGACCTGCACATGACCCACTTCCGGCGCATGTTCGCCCTGCTGAGCGCGCTGCTGCTCCTGCCCCTCTGCGCGGGGGCGAGTCAGCGGCTTCCCCTGCGAAAGGCGCATCAGACCACCCTCCGGCAGCACAGTCAGCTGAAATCCAACGGCGCGAAGATATACCATTGGGAGATCACCACCGCCCAGGAGAATGTCAGCGCGGAGCTGAACAGTCTCGTCCAGGGCTATCTGGCCGATGTCATGCCCACCGTGGGCAAGCCCGCCGCCAATGATGTCAGCCGGCTGGATGTGAACATCCTCCACAGCCGCACCGGCCTGACGTGGATGAGCTTCATGGTGCAGTCCCGCTATGTGCACAACAAGGTGACGAAGGACGTGCGCTTCACGACCCGCACCTATGACATGGCGACGGGGCAGCGATTGATGCTGACGGACATCTTCCCGGCGGACAGCGCCATCTGGCCGACGCTGCAAAGCGCCGTGCGGGACGGCATCAGCGCCTATTACCCCGACCTGACCCCCGATGCCGCCGCGCTGGAAGCCGCCTGCACCCGAGAAGCCGTGGAGCAGATGGACTTCACCCTCCACGGCATGTCCCTCATGCTCCATCTGCACGCGGCGGACTTCTATCCCGGCAAGGAGCAGCTCATCCAGGTGACGCTCTATTACCCGGACATCCGCCCCTGCATGACCGAAAAGGCACGGGCGGAAACGGACAACCTGACCTACTACGATACCGTCGCGCTGACCTATGACGACGGCCCGACCGGGTGGATCACCCGCGAGATGCTCAATGTCCTGCTGCAAAAGGGCGAACGCGCCACCTTCTTCCTGGTGGGCGAGCGCATGAGCGGCTATGCCCAGTATGTCCAGCGCGAGCACGACGAGGGGCATGCCATCGCCACGCACAATTTCCAGCATGTCCTGGCCAACGAGGTCACCCATGACCGCCTCCGCGCCCTGGCGCAGAAGGTCAACCAGACCCACCTGGACATCATCGGCATCGCCCCGGCGTATGCCCGTGCGCCCGGCGGCGTGTGGAAGCCCATGGCCAATGCAGAACTGGGCTGGCCGCTGATCCAGTGGTCGGCGCAGGGCACGGACTGGGAGGGCGAAAAGGGCCGCGAACCCGCGAAAGTGCTGGCACAGGTGCTCTCCGGCATGGATGACGGCGCGATCATCCTCATGCACGACCTGAAGCAGAATTCCATCGACTCCAGCGAACAGATCATCACCCGCTTGCAGAACGATGGCTACCTCTTCCTGACGGTGGACGAGCTCTTCGCCAAGGACGGCGTGACCCTCCAGCCGGACACGGCCTATTGGCGCTGTCAGAACGGCGTCACCACCGACGAATAGTGGGGTCTTCGGAGGTACTGCCCTCCCTGAAAGCGACCTCCGAGTCACACAAGCAAACTGTGTCAACGATATGGACACCCTGTGAGGTCTGCTTTTTGCGCAGGCCTCTTTTCCTTACCATTGACAGTCCGCACGCGAAAGGCGTATAATACCCCTGATGATTCCCACAAATGGAGGAAAGCCCATGAACAAGTGGATGTGTCTGCTGCTGACGGTGCTGCTGCTCGTCAGCCCTGTGCTGCGCGTCCGGGCGGAGGACACCGAACCCGGCATGCCCTTGCAGCCCTGCCATCAGGTGAATGTCAGCCGCAGCGACACGACCCAGAAGAACAAGAGCGTCATCCGCCTGTGGACGCTGGACACCTGCAATGACGATGTGGACGCGGAATTGTCCGCCATCACCCGGGACTATGTGGAGCGCCTCGCCCCGACGCTGCAAAAGGCCGAGAATTCCACCAGCAAGAACTCCCGCCTGGAGGTCGAGGTGCGCTATTCCCGCACGGGACTGACCTGGATGAGCTTCCTTGTCCAGGCGCGCATCACCTACCATCGCCAGCTCATCGGCCAGGAGTTCACCAGCCGCACCTACGACATGACCACGGGCAAGCGGATTCTCCTGACGGACATTTTCGATGAGGACAGCCATGGGTGGACGCTCCTGCGCAATGCGGTGGAAAGCAAGGTGCGGGAGTACTTCCCCGATGAAACGCCCGATGAAGCCGCCCTGTCCGCCCTTCTGACCGATGAGGCGCTGCGCGGGCTGGACTTCACCCTGCACGGCCTGTCCCTGGTCATCCACATCCCCGCCGGAAGCGTCTACGCGGGCAGGAACACCCTCATCGAGGTGCCGCTGTATTACCCGGCCATCCGCCCCTATATGTCCATGAAGGGCTATATGCAAACGGATAACCTGACCTATTACAAGACCGTCGCCCTGACCTTCGATGACGGCCCCGACCGCGTCAACACCACCAAGACCCTGAACAACCTCCTGGAAACCGGCGCACGGGCGACCTTCTTCGTGCTGGGCAACCGCATCAAGGACAATGCCGACCTCGTCCAGCGCGAACACGACGAGGGGCATGCCGTCGCCAGCCACAATTACACCCATGGCGATGTGTCGAAGATGTCGGTCACGGCCATCCGCAGTCAGAAGACCCGCTACGACGCGGCCTGCTATCCCGTCCTGGGCATTTCCGCCCGGTACGCTCGCGTCCCCTATGGCCTGTGCAACGACATGATCAAGGCCAAGGCCGGCATGCCCCTCATCCAGTGGTCGATCGACACCTATGACTGGCGCGGACGCTCCACCGCCACTATCATGAAGAATGTCAAGAAGCAGTTCACCGACGGCGACATCGTCCTCATGCATGACATCAAGGACAACACGCCCCAGACGGCCAAGACCATGATCGAGTGGCTGCAGGAGAACGGCTACATGCTCCTGACCATCGACGAGCTTTTCGCCAAGGACGGCGTGACGCTGGAGGCCGATCAGGTGTACTACCGCTGCGAGGATGGCGACACCACCCGCAAGCAGCGCGACTGAGGGGAGGAATGACCGATGGAGATCCGGATTTTCGGCACGGTGGAGGATTCCATCGTCGATGGGCCGGGGCTGCGCTACAGCGTGTTTGTGCAGGGCTGTCCGCATCATTGCCCGGGCTGCCATAATCCGCAGAGCCATGATTTCACCGGCGGACGGCTGACGGACACGGAAACGCTCCTCAAGCCCCTGCGCACCAATCCGCTGCTGGATGGGCTGACCCTTTCCGGCGGCGAACCCATGTGTCAGCCGGAGGCCTGCCGATGCCTGGCGGATGCGGCGCACGCTGCTCACCTGAACGTGTGGTGCTACACCGGGTTCACCTTTGAGACGCTGCTGGCGGAGGACGATCCGGAACGGATGGCGCTGCTGCGGTCGGTGGATGTGCTGGTGGACGGGCCGTTCGTGCTGGCGGAGAGGTCGCTGGAGCTGAAGTACTGTGGGAGTCGCAATCAGCGGCTGATCGACGTGCAGCGTTCACTGGCATCGGGCAGCGTCGTCCGATGGGAACCGCCCCGCTGGTGATGCAAAAATTGAAAACGAATTTGCCTTGCACTTGACACAAAAACTTCACAGTGGTATGATAAAGTAACTTGAATAGCGCGTTTCATTTTATTCTATCGCGCATAATGAAAAGGAGAGATTCCCATGGCGAAGGTACACAAGGCACACAAGAGCAGCAAGAAGTATGGCTTCCAGAAGAAGAAGCTGAGCACCAAGACCCTGCTCATCATCCTGGCGGTCATCATCGTGGCCGCGATCGGCCTCAAGATCGGCTATGACCATTATGTGACCGGCGAGTTCGACGTGGCTGCGCCCACCAACGAGCGCCTGGACAACATCGCCGACAACTGGGCGATCCTCAACACCCACACCGATGACTTCATGAACTACTACACCATGTACGGCCTGTCCGAGGACGGCACGGACGGCAATGGCAATGCTGTGCTGTACTATGTGGGCAATGAAACCGCTGACACCGTGCTCCTCAAGATCAACACCAACGAGGTCGAGGCGGAAGAGGTGCAGGCCGCTGGCGTGTTCGCCCGCACGAGCCTGTCCAACTTCATCAACGGCGTTGCGCCCTGGGGTCAGACCCAGATGGAGATCGACGTGGCCAACGCCAAGCTGGTGATGCAGATCTATGTGGCGGATGCCGACAAGCTGGATGACGCGCTGCTGGAGCAGGTGCTGACCGAGCTGGAAGCCATCATCGCGGAAGGCCCTGTGGAGGTCGAGGCTGAGGCTGACACCGAGCCCGAGGCTGAGGCTGACACCGAGCCCGAGGCTGACGCTCAGCCCGAGGCTGACACCCAGCCCGAGACCGAGCCGGAAACCGAGCCCGCCGAGTAAACCGATCCGCCCGTCCTGTTCAAAGCAGGACGGGCGGTTTTGCGCCCATTTGACAGGATGGGCGCTTCGCTGTATGATAATACTAACTTACATCTAAACCATATCATTCGCACAGTGCCTTTTCCGCCCTGGCTTTGCTTCGTTC
>CAZJOA010000105.1:9195-9906 GCA_964547515.1 uncultured Faecalibacterium sp. | reverse complement strand
AAATCACGGCGAATGCGTCCTCCTAAGCCGTCCGCGGCGATATGTCCGCCGTTTTGTTCTTGCAATTTCGCACGATACGCGCTATAATGTATGATGAAGTACATATATGATGAATCAGGAGGCTACAGATCATGAAGGTCATTTTGCTCCAGGACGTCAAGGGCGTCGGCAAGAAGGATACCATCGTCAACGCGGCGGACGGCTATGCCCGCAACTTCCTCTTCCCGCAGAAGCTGGCGGTGGAGGCCACGCCCGGCGCGATGAAGGGCATCGAGAAGATGCGCAAGGCTGAGGCCGATCGCGAGGCCGATCGCCGCGGTCAGGCCACTGAGGTCGCCGCGAAGCTCCGCGGAAAGCGCATCAACATGCAGGTGAAATGCGGCACGCAGGGTCGCCTGTACGGGTCGATCACCAGCGCCGAGGTCGCGTCCGAGCTGAACAGGCAGCATGGCGTGAGCATCGACAAGCGCGACATCAAGTGCGAGAACATCCGCGCCGTGGGCGATGTGGAGATCGAGGTGCGCGTGTATAAGGACATCAGCGCCAAAATGATCGTCCACGTCGAGCCGATCCCCGCGAAGTAACATTCACAACGAACCCGCCCCATCGCAGCGCACAAAAAGCCCCATTAAAGATCATCCATGCATGACCCGCCTCATCGAAGTGCACAAAAAATGGGTGTCCAGAGGGACAATGTCCCTCTGGCGGGGT
>CAZJOA010000105.1:0-9185 GCA_964547515.1 uncultured Faecalibacterium sp. | reverse complement strand
AGGGGCAGCGCCCCTGGTGGCGGGGTTCAGGGGCAGCGCCCCTGGTAACAGCGCCCCTGGAAAGGAAGGTGGCGAACGTGTCCGAATACCAAGGCGTGACGCCGCCTAACAGCGTCGAGGCAGAGCAAAGCGTCCTGGGCGCGATGCTCCAGGATGGCGGTGCGGTGCTGATGGCGGCCGAGACCCTGCTGCCGGAGGATTTCTATCAGCCCCAGCACAGGGAGATCTTCGATGCCATGCTCTCCCTCCACCGGGAACAGAAGCCCATCGACTTCATCACCGTGGACAGTGAGCTTTCCCGGCGCGGTACGCTTGAGGGGGCGGGCGGCGCGGCCTATCTGCTGCGTCTGGTGCAGTACGTCCCCACGACCGCCAATGCCAAGGCGTACATCTCCATTGTCGCCGAAAAGTCGACCCTGCGCAGGCTCATCAAGGCCTCGCAGGAGATCGCGCAGGAGTGCTTCTCCCAGCAGAACCCCTTGCAGGAGACCCTCGGCCATGCGGAGAAGGCCATCTTCGACATCGTCATGAACCGCGCGTCCGGCGAGGCGCTCAAGCCCATCAAGGAAGTGCTCTACAACACCTACGCCAACATCGAGGAGCTGGCCAAGCTCAAGGGGCGCGTATCCGGCGTACCATCCGGCTTCAGCGCGCTGGATCAGCTGCTGACCGGCTTCCACGCCGGTGAGCTCATCATCCTGGGTGCACGCCCGTCCATGGGCAAGACCTCTCTGGCGATGAACATGGCCGGGTACGCCGCGCTCTACGGCGGAAAGTCCGTCGCCGTGTTCTCCCTGGAAATGCCCCGCGAACAGATCGCCCTGCGTCTGCTTTGCTCCGATGCCAAGGTCAACATGCAGCGCGTCCGCCAGGGCACGCTCACCGGCGATGACTGGATGCGCCTGGCCCGATCCATCGGCCCGATGTCCAACAGCCGCATCTTCATCGACGATACCGCCGGCATCACCCCCACACAGTTGCGCTCCCGATGCCGCCGGCTGATGATGGACAAGGGGCTCGACCTGATCGTGGTGGACTATCTGGGGCTGATGCACGCCGACGGCAAGGTCGAAAGCCGTCAGCTGGAGGTGTCGGAGATCAGCCGTCAGCTCAAGGCCATCGCCCTGGAACTGAAGGTCCCCCTTATCGCCTGCGCACAGCTCTCCCGCGCCAATGCCGCCCGTGAAAACAAGCGTCCCGCACTGACCGACCTGCGCGATTCCGGCTCCATCGAGCAGGACGCCGATGTCGTCATGTTCATCCACCGCGAAGGGTATTACGACCCCGACTGCGAGGAGAAGAACGTCGGCGAGATCATCGTGCAGAAGCAGAGAAACGGCCCGCTGGGGACGATCAAGGTGGCCTGGCTGAGCGAATATACCACCTATGCCAACCTCGCCCCCGAGGCGGGCGGCGGCAATGCGGATGCACCATTCTGATAAAAACGCAAACGAGGATTGATTTTTGATGGAGATGACGATCAGCAGCCTGGAGACCGGCATGCGCTATGAGGGCTTCCTGCTGGTGCGCAGCGCCGATCAGCGCGAAGGCAAGACCGGCGGCAAGTATCTGGACATGAACCTGACGGACAAGACCGGCGAGGTCAACTGCAAGCTGTGGGACGGCACGGTCGCCCCGCCGCCCGTGGGCAGCGTCATCAAGGTGCGCGGTCTGGTGCAGGAGTACAATGGGCGCAAGCAGCTCCGCATTGAGCGGATGCGCCCTGCGGTGGATGCCGATGGGGTCGACCTGTCCCGGCTCGTGCCCTGTGCACCCGAAGCCCCCGATGCGTACCTCAGCCGCATTGAGCAGACCATCGACCGCTTCGAATCCGACGAGCTCCGGAAGATCACCCGCGAGATGCTCCGCCTGGCCGGTGACGACCTGGCCTGGTTTCCCGCCGCGCAGCGCCTCCACCACGCCGAACGCACCGGGCTGCTGCATCACACCTGCTCCATGCTCAACACCGCCGAGCACATCATCCAGGCGTACCCCTTCCTGCACGGGGATCTGCTGCGGGCAGGCGTGATCCTGCACGACCTGTCGAAGATCACCGAGATGAAGAGCGATCCCCTCGGCAATGTGACGGACTACACCCGGGAGGGCTTGCTGGTCGGGCATCTGGTGATGGGCGTGGCGCGTCTGGCCGAGGCCGCGAGGAACGTCGGCATCACCGGCGAGACCGTCGTGCTGCTGGAGCACATGATTATCAGCCACCACGGCATCCCCGAATACGGCAGCCCCAAGCCGCCCATGTTCCCCGAGGCGGAGGTGCTCAACTGGATCGACACCCTGGACGCCCGCATGAACGAGATGGAGGGCATCATGGCCCGCACGCCCGCCGGTGCGTTCTCCGAGAAGATCTGGAGCCTCGACCGGCGGCTGTATCATCCTCATTATGATGACGATGCGGAATGATTTTCCGCTTGATGATCGTTCTATCGTCGAACCGACTTTTCAGGAGGGAATGACAATGACCATGAAGAAAAGGCTGACGCTTGCCCTGATGCTGCTGCTGTGCGCCGCGCTGCTCTGCGGCTGCTCGGAGAAGAAAAGGTACGACGTGGGTGCGTCGCAGAACGGCGGGAATCAGCAGAATCAGCAGAATCTGGGCGATCTGGCCGCAAAGGGGAACGATGATTACGATCCCCTGGCCGAGGAGGATGACTATCTGGATAATTCCGAATACTGGGACAAGGAACTGCCCACCGAGTCCACCGCTGCGCCCACCACTGCGCCCACTGTCCGCAGCGAATACGCCGGTGCGACCCCCGTTGTCATCGATCCCATCGACAAGCCCACCCCCACCCCCGTCCCCGGACTCACCGTGACCTACGCCACCTATGACGCCACCAAGCTCGGCCTGTCCTTCGAAGGCCCTGCCGGCTGGACGACCATCCAGGCTGACGAAAACGGCTTCATCCTCCAGAACCCCAACACCCGCATGGATTACGCCGCCACGCTGACCCTCCAGGCGACCAAGCTCTCCGCCGATTACTCCACCACGGAGCTGAAGTCCTACGTCAACGGCATGCTGGACACCATCGAGAAGATGGGCTTCGACACCTACAGCCCCTCCAAGACCGCCAACCGCGACCTGCTGGGCAAGAGCGGCGTGTACGCCAACTACACCGGCACGCTGTCGGACGGCACAAAGATCGCCGGGCGCGTCCATGCCGTGTGTGTGGACAAGAAGCTCTACACCCTCCACCTCTCCGCCCCCCAGGCGCAGTGGAACGACTACAAGGAGATGGTCTATGACCATCTGCGCAGCACACTCGCCATCGTCAAGTGACATCAGCTGCCCGGGATGCAAGCCGCTCCCGGGCGGCTTTTTGTGCTTGCAGAAGCATCCGCATAGGAGGTACAATGGAAAACACCGTCGAAACCGAAGTCATCCGCAGCCTGCTGACCCTCTACGGCTTTGAACCAGCGTTCACCGGGCAGAAGTCCTTCATCCACGGCTTTGAGGCGGACGGCCGGTTCAAGCTGATCTTCCGCGTCACCCTGACGGACGGGAGGATGCTCGTGCTCAAGCTCCTTCACGAGGAGGTGGACACCGCCGCCGAAATGGACAAGGTCGAACGGCAGAGCATGTTCTCCGAAACGATGCGTGCCCATGGCATCAGCACCCCCACACGGTATCGGGCGAACGGCCGCTGCTGCAATGCGTTCACCTACCGCGATCAGCCCTGCATCGTGACCGTCGAGGACTGGTGCGGTGAGGAGCTCCGTTACATCACCCCCGACATCGCCCACCAGATCGGTGCGCTGATGGCACGCATGCACACCCTCGCACTGGAGCATCCATGCCGGATCGGCCACGGGACGCTCTTCTCCGCCGCGTATGAGAACGATGTGGATGCCTTCCCCCGCTTCTGTGCGCTGACGCAGGATGAAAGGCTGGATCAGGCTGTGTCCGCCCGCATCCGGGCGCTGCACGACGAGAAGCTGGCCAAGCTCCGCACGGTGTGGGAGACCCTGCCCAAGGCTGCCGTCCAGGGGGACATCTCCATCAACAACCTCGTCCTGACGGCGGACGGGCTGACCGTCTTCGACTACAACAACGCCGGAGACGAGGTGCTGATCTCCGACCTGGTGATGGAGGGTCTGCTGACGGCCTCCGAGATGGACCTGCCTGAGGGCGTGCCGTCCAGCGAAAGGGAGGCGCTCTTCCCGGCGTTTCTGGCGGGCTACCTGTCCGTCCGGCCGCTGAGCGACGCCGAATCCGCCGCCGCATGGGAGGCCTACACGCTCTACCACGCGCTGTGGTTCACGCGGATCGTGTATAACGATGATTCGCTGTCAGCCTGTGTGTCAAGGGGCGAATTCGATGCGGCGAATCGTCTTCTGGCGCAGATGCTGGCGGACATGGAAGAATCTGATGACGGTCGTTTCAGGAGGAGCACATGACGGAACGCGAAAAACAGGCCGTGCGCGCCTTCGCCGAGGGACGCAACTGCGCCCAGGCGGTGCTGACGGCCTATGCCGATGTGCTTTCGCTGACGGAGGAACAGGCCGCGATGCTCTCCGTGGGGTTCGGCGGCGGCATGGGACGGCTGCGTCTGCACTGCGGCGCATTCTCCGCGGCGGTGATGCTCTGCGGCGCATTGGAAGGCGCGGACGGCGCAGAAAAGGCGCATCGTCCGCAGACCTACGCGCGGGTGCAGGCCGTCCACCGGGAATTCGTCAAGCGCAACGGGACGATCTCCTGCGCCGAACTGCTGGGCAAGGCGGGTGTCCCGGAAAACCCGACCCCCGAGGAGCGCACACCCGAATACTACGCCCAACGCCCCTGCGTGCGCATCATCCGCAGCGCATGTCAGATCATCGATGCCATGCTGGCGGAAAGGGAGGATCACGATGCATGAACGCCTGGAAATGAAGACCCACACCCTGGGGGTGGCGCTGTCCGCCGCGTGGCCGATGGTGCTGGCGATGCTGCTGCTCAGCACCATCATGCTGGTGATGCTGCCGCTGAGCGTCTGCTGGCCGATGCTGGCGACCATGGGCATCCTGGTGCTGCTGGCCTTCGTGTGGTGTCTGCGGCTGTATCTGGGGACATACATTTTCCTCCCGGCGACCGACATCCGCGGGGCGCGGATCATCGCCCGGCTGGGACGCAACGAGGAGACCGTCATCAGCGGTGTGCTCGCCGGTGAGATCATCGTCCGGCAGGGCTGGATCGAGAAATGCTGCGGGGTATGCCACATCCGCCAAAGGGGCACGGCGGTGTACCTGCGCGGCGTGCGTGACCCGGAGAAGGTACGCGCCTGGATCGCGGCGAACTTCCCGGCGGAACGCAAGCCCGAACCCGTCCGCCGGAAAAAGGGAAAAGGCTGACATTTCAGCCGCGAATCCGATGTTTTCGGTCATTCCCCCTTGATTTCCGCACAAAATGCTGGTATCATCCCATCATGGACGGCACTTGAGCCGTCCGCCAAGGAGGCATCAGCATGGAGCGAAAGCAGTACACCTGCATCAAATGCGGCAATCATCACTACGAGTCCGACCAGTTCCAGGCCACGGGCGGGAATTTCGCGAAGCTCTTCGACATCCAGAACAAGCGGTTCGTCACCGTGACCTGCACCCAATGCGGCTACACCGAGCTGTACAAGCAGCAGGAGGACACAGCGATGAACGTGCTGGACTTCCTGTTCGGGAACTGAACACAGGAAAGCCGACCCCGTCATGGCACGGGATCGGCTTCAGGGTGTCGAAAAAGTGGCAAAGCCACTTTTTCGAGGATAGCTGCGGAATGTTTTCCTCCGTGAAATTGCATTTCACTACGGAAAACGCCCCGCCCGACCGGCAAAGCCGGTCGATACGATGAGAGTCTTGCAGACGGCGAATTACTGCTGCTGAAAACACGCCTTTTTTGACAGTTTGAGCCGACCCCGTCATGGTGCGGGATCGGCTTTTTTGGGGGTCAGCAGATAAATCAGGCTCAGATGTCCTTGGCGATGTCGATGTTCTCGCCCACCAGGCCGACCCACGCGCCCTGCGCCGCCTCAGCGGTGTCGGGATGCGCCAGCAGCCACTTGTTCCGCGCCCACAGCATGTGATCCAGCGTGTTGGCATGGTTCGCCGGACGATGCTCCGTGTTCGTCTTCTCCGGCAGCGCGATCAGCACGCGGAAGCCCTGTCCGGCCTTCGCAGAGCACGGCGCATAGTGTAGCGTCGTCGCAAAGCACTCCACCAGCACCCCCGCCGGTGCTTTGAAGGCCTTCACCTTCGCCGTGTCCAGCTTCCCGTCGATGATCTCCTCTTCCTTCGCCACCAGGAGGATGAAGTCCTCCGTGCCCAGGTTGAATTCGGAATCCCGATGGAATTCCAGGCAGTTCAGCCTGGTGTTCATGCCGTTGCAGAAGCCCAGCTGGAAGGGCATGCCGCCATAGAGCGCCGCGCCGATCTCCTCGGCATGCTCCGCCTGATGGAGCGCCTCGATGCGCGGCTCGTACACCACGGCATCGGTGCAGGGCGTCTCCGCCAGCGCCTTGAGGATCCCCTCCACCGGGTAGCCCTCCACCACGCGCCCATAGGGTCGGAATGCATCGTCAAAAACGGAAAGAATCTGCATACAAATTGCCTCCTATTCTACAATACCGCCTGTGCTTCAGCGGATAATGCCTTCCTCCGGCTCGGCATGGTCATACCATGCGCGGAGCATCATGTCCTTATAGTCGATCTGGACAGCGTATTCATACCAGTGGTAATTCCCGCCGCCGTCACGCGGGGCGGAATGCGTCGAGAAGTAGTACTTCGCCGGATCGGCCAAAACGGGCACGTCCAGCGCGATGGACTGCGCCAATGCCCGCAGCGCCACCGGCCGATCCACCGGATCAAGCCCATGCGCCTCAAACGAAAAACGGTACGAACGGTTCATCGGCTTATACAGCTCGATGCGCACCTCCTCCGGCCGGATGACCACCCGCTCCAGGCAGCACTGCCCGCATTTGACCAGCACCGGATACAGCTGCGCATACAGCACCGAGGAACGCATCCGCGCCATGAGCGTCGCCTCCCGCTGCTGCCGCGTCTTCAGCCGTCGGCGCAGCACATACAGCCCCGTCAGCAGCACCAGTGCCGCGGCGATGATCCATCCCGTCATGGCAAAACACCTCTGTCCATCTTCATACAAGCATGATAGCAGGGCGAGCGGAAAATGTCAAGAGGAAAGGCTGATACACCGGCACTTGCCTTTTGGGACAAAAAGGCGTATACTGCAACCGTACAAGTGTCAAAGGGAGGCTGATCCCCATGTATCGCTACGAAACCCATATGCACACCTGTCAGGGCAGCGCGTGCGGTGTCTCCACCGGTGCGCAGCAGGCGCGGTTCTACAAGGCCATGGGCTATCAGGGCATTTTCATCACGGATCACTTTTTCGGCGGGAACACCGCTGCGCCGCGTGCCGGCAGGTGGAAGGACAGGATCGACTGCTTCTGCGAAGGCTTTGAGGATGCCTGGAACGAGGGCCAGAGGATCGGCCTGGATGTCTTCTTCGGCTGGGAGGAGAACTTCATGGGCGACGAATACCTCATCTACGGGCTTAACAAGCAATTCCTGCTCGATCACCCGGACATGGAGCGCTGGTCGCGCCGCGAACAGTATGAGCATGTCCATGCGGCGGGCGGATGCGTCATCCAGGCACATCCCTTCCGCATGCGGGACTATTTGAAGGACATCCGCATCTGCACGCGCTTCACCGACGGCATTGAGGTCGCCAACGCGGGGAACACCCCGGCGCAGGACACCTACGCGGCGCGCTATGCCAGGGCGAAGGGGCTGTACTGCACGGCCGGGTCGGACAATCACTGGTCACGCGAGGGCATGCAGCTCTTCGGCGTGGGGCTGACCGAAAGGCTGACTTCCCCGGCGGACTTCGTGCGCCATGTGCTGGCGCGTCAGCCCCATGCGCTGCTCTGTCCGGACGACCGCTTCGATGCGGACCCGTCCGCCGAACCCCTCCTGCCCGCCTTTGTCATCGGCGAGGACGGACAGTTCTCCGACCTGCCTCTGGACTGGATCGGCTGAGTCAGCCAAAAAACAAACAGAAAACTTCCCTTTGTCCCCCGGCTGTGCTATGATATACAGGATGCTTCTTCGATGGAGGATGATGCTATGAACCGCACCCACATTCCTGCGGGCTATGAGCCGAAGCTCTCGCTGTACGAAACACAGGCGGCCATCAGCCTGATTAAGCGCACCTTTCAGGATCGTCTGGCGCAGGCGCTCAACCTCAAGCGTGTGTCCGCGCCGCTTTTCGTCGAGCCGTCCAGCGGCCTGAATGATGACCTGAACGGCGTGGAGCGTCCCGTCACCTTCGACATCCCCGCCGCCGGGGTGGACGCAGCGGTGGTGCACTCCCTGGCCAAGTGGAAGCGCATGGCGCTGTACCGCTACGACATCTGGCCGGGCAAGGGCATCTACACCGACATGAACGCCATCCGCCGCGATGAGGAGCTGGACAACCTCCACTCCATCTATGTCGACCAGTGGGACTGGGAGAAGGTCATCACCCGCGAAATGCGCAACCTCCACACCCTGAAGGACACCGTGCAGGAGATCGTCCAGTGCATCTATGACGCATCCCTCATGGTGAACGGGCGCTACCCCAAGCTGCGCACACAGCTGAGCAAGGATGTGACCTTCATCACCACGGAGGAGCTGCTCCAGCTGTATCCGGACAAAACGCCCAAGGAGCGCGAGAACCTCTTCGTGCGCGAGCATCCGGTGACCTTCCTGATCGGCATCGGCCACAAGCTCTCCAACGGGCAGCCCCATGACGGCCGCGCCCCCGACTACGACGACTGGGAGCTCAACGGCGACCTGCTCTACTGGTGTCCGACGCTCGAATGCGCGCTGGAGCTGTCCAGCATGGGCATCCGGGTGGACTCCGAGTCCCTCGACCGTCAGCTGACCCTCTCCGGCTGCGATGCGCGGCGGCAGCTCCCCTATCACCGCATGCTGCTGGAGGGCGAACTGCCCCTGACCATCGGCGGCGGCATCGGTCAGAGCCGCATGTGCATGCTCCTGCTGGGCAAGGCACACATCGGCGAGGTGCAGTCCTCCATCTGGGATGGGGACACAAAGCGCAAATGCCGCGAGGCAGGGATCACGCTGCTGTAAATGACGATACGCAAACGCGCTGTCAGCGACACAAGGCTGGCAGCGCGTTTTTT
>CAZJOA010000104.1:0-10154 GCA_964547515.1 uncultured Faecalibacterium sp. | reverse complement strand
CAACCGCGCCAACGCCGATCTGAACGGCGACGGTCGGATCGACATGGAGGACGTGCTCCTGCTGATGCAGTTCCAGGCCGGCTGGAACGTGACGCTGCAATAAAAATCGACCTGCCCACCGGCATCCTGCGGGGTGTCGGTGGGTTTTTTGCGGTTTGCTTTTTGTCCGCAATTATGCTATATTGTTGCCGAACGACATACCCGGAGGTGTCCGCCATGCCAACCCTCGTCCTCACCGACATCCACGGCAATCTCCCCGCGCTGGAGGCCGTCCTGCGCCATCCGGCGGCGCGGCGCTGCACGGAGCTCATCTCCATGGGCGACCATGTGAACTTCGGCCCGCAGAGCCGCGCGGTGCATGACCGGCTGACCTCACTGGGGGCGGTGCTGCTGCTGGGCAACCACGAGGAACGGCTGAATCGCCCCGGGGACAGCGAATTCGACGGGTACAACTGGCGGCTGATGCGCTGGACGGCGCAGCAGATGCAGGGCATCGACCTGCATTTGCCCACCGACCTGCGGCGCGGACGGGTGATGTTCACCCACGGCACGCCGGGCGAGCCGTATCATCTGGTGCACCCGGCGGAGATCCCCGCATTGCTGGGTTCACTGCCGGAGGGCGTGACGCTGCTGCTCTCCGGGCACAACCACACCCCGTGGGACGTGTCGCGGAACGGGCGGCGCTGGGTGAATCCGGGCAGCACGGGCATGCGTGAGCTGCCGTCGGACGATGTGCGGGCCGGTCAGCCGGGACAAGCGCCTTTTCTGGTGCTGGACGGCGAGGAAGCGACCCTGCACACGGCGGAATACAGCGTCGCGGAGGTCGCGCGGGCGTTCATCGACACGGGTGCGTCCGCCGTTGCGCCGGAAATGTGCCGCGTGGTCTACCATGTGATGTGCACGGCAGAATCCCAGGGCGCGATGAAGCTCATCCGCCATGTCAGCCGGACGGCGAATGCCATGGGGCTGACGCTGGGCGACGAAGCCGCATGGAAGGCTGCCGACCGCACCTTTCCCTGGACGGAGGCCATGTCCTCCGAGGAATATTGGAAGCAAATGGAGAACAGACAATGAACACATCCACCATCGCCGCCATTGCCACCGCGCCGGGACAGGGCGGCATCGCCATCGTCCGCCTGAGCGGCAAGGACGCCGAAGCCATCCTGCTGGCGGTGTTCCGTCCGGCGGGACGGATCGGGCTGGTCGACCACATGCTGACCTACGGGCACGTCATGGACGGCGAGACCCTCGTGGACGAATGCATGGCCGTGCTCATGCGTGCGCCCCGCACCTACACGCGCGAGGACGTGGCTGAGCTCCAGCTCCACGGCGGCGGATACATCGCCCAGCGCGTGCTGGCGTTGTGTCTGCGTCACGGCGCGGAGCTGGCCTCCCCCGGCGAATTCACCCGACGCGCCTTCCTCAACGGCCGCATCGACCTCAGTCAGGCCGAGGCCGTCATGAACCTGATCGCGGCGCAGGGCGAGCAGAGCCATCGCGCGGCCATGCGGCAGCTTCAGGGCGGTGCATCGACCTTCATCCGCAGGGCGGCGGATGAGCTATACGCCATTCAGGCGGGTGTCGCGGCGTGCATCGACTACCCCGAGGAGATCGACGAAACCGAGGCAGCGGCGGATGTCATCCCGCGCAGCGAAGCCCTGGCGGACAGGCTGGACGCGGCGTGCGACGAGCGTTCGGCACGCATATTGCAAAGCGGATTGCGGGTGGCGCTGTGCGGTCAGCCGAATGTGGGGAAATCGAGCCTGCTCAATGCCCTTTTGGGCGAGGAACGCGCCATCGTCACGCCCATCCCCGGCACGACGCGGGACATGGTGATGGGCGACCTGACGCTGAACGGCTGCGTCATCCACCTGACGGACACGGCCGGTCTGCACGCGACGGACGATCCGGTGGAGCAGCTGGGTGTGGCGCGTGCACGCCGCGCGATGGACGAGGCGGACGCGGTGCTGGCCGTGTTCGACCAGAGCCGTCCGTTAGATGCGGAGGATCGTGCCCTTTTGGCGGCGCTTCATGGGCGCAGGGTGCTCATCGTGCTGAACAAGGCTGACCTGCCCGCGGCGCTGACCCCGGAGGACGCGACTTCCCTGCTGGATACGCCCTGCGTCACGGTGTCCGCCGCGCAGGAGGACAGCCTGTCCCCCGTGAAGGCGTATCTGGCGGAGCAAGCCGCCGTCAGCGACCATCTGGCGCTGACTCAGCCCCGGCACATCGAGGCGGCTCGCCGGGCGGCGGCTCATCTGCGCCATGCGGCGGACACAGCGCGCACCCTCAGCGTGGACATGGCCTCCATCGACCTGCAATCCGCCCAACTGGCCTTGGCGGAGATCACCGGCGATGAGGTGGAGGAACGCCTGCTGGATCGGGTGTTCGGCATGTTCTGCGTGGGAAAATAATTGCATATTTGCAGGAAGAAAAGGACCGTCTCGCGCGTTGTATAGACAAACAACACGAAAGGCGGTCTTTTCTGATGAAACGCATTCTGTGTACCCTGTTGGCGCTGCTGCTGCTGTCCGGCGTGTCCCTGGCGGACGAAACGCCGCCGCTGTCCGACGGTGAATACGACTACCGCCTGGTGGAGGGCGGCGCGGAGCTTGTCCGGTACCGTTTCGGCGACAGTCTACCAGCCACCATCGTCCTGCCGGAGACGCTGGGCGGCGTCCCCCTGGTCGGCATCGGCAGCAACGCCTTCAACACCTCCGAATACGGCTACGACGAGTGCATCCAGTACATCGTGCTGCCCGAGGGCGTGAAGTACCTGGCGGAAGCAGCCTTCCAGTGCTGCCACCATGGCGCGGCGGTCGTCTTTCCGTCCACGCTGGAGGTCATCCCGGAGGGCGTGTCCAGCCATTTCAGCGGCGAGATCCTGCTGAACAACGCGAACCCCTATTTCACCAATGACCATGGCTTCCTGGTGGACACGCGCACGTCCACCCTGCTGTACGCATCGCCGTCCGCCGACTACTGCGAGCTCCCAGCCGTCCGCCGTCTGGGCGGCGGATGCCTGCAAAGCTGGCGTTCCCCGGAGGAGGGCGTATACATCCCCGAGGGCGTGGAGGAGATCGGCATGGCCGCGCTCTACGACAGCTACTACCCGCGCATCGTCCTGCCGGAAAGCCTGCGCAGCATCGGCGATATGGGGCTGTACTGCGCGGTGCTCGAAGCGACGGTCATCCCGGCGGGCTGCACCGACATCGGCGAGGAA
Organism: uncultured Faecalibacterium sp.; assembly: GCA_964547515.1. GTDB lineage: Bacteria > Bacillota > Clostridia > Christensenellales > Aristaeellaceae > UBA11524. The sequence continues at coordinate 6,931 of CAZJOA010000104.1, read as the reverse complement.
GCGCTGCCCTTCGTGGTGGACGAGCCCTGGTGGTGATACACCAGCGGATCAATCAAAAAGGGACTGTGCACCATGCCATCGCATGCATGCGCAGTCCCTTTTCATTTTGCTTATTCCGGTTTGGCGTTGGTGACCTCCAGCTTCTCCAGCACCGCGCCGAAGTACTCCTCCACCTCTGCCTTGGTGAGCTTCATCGCCTTTTGCAGCAGCTCCGGGATCTTCTTCGGCCGCACGCGCGCGTAGTACTTCGTGGCGCTGATGTTCTTGTTCCAGTTGGAGAGCTTCATGTTCTTCCAGCGCTCGATGTGTCGGGGCAGGATGGGCTCCAGCTGGGCGATGACCTCGTCGAAGGCGGCCTCCACATTCTGCCAGACGAAGACCGTGTCCAGCAATTCGGCGATGCGGTTCAGGAATTTCGCCTTTTATTCCGGCACGGCGAACAGCGCGTTCAGCGGCTCAAGGCGGAAGCCCTGAATCCGTCCGCTGACCGGCTTGATGTAGTACTCCAGCGGCGTTTTCTCCAGATTGCGCCAGCAGGCCTCCACATCGAAGAGCAGGTACTTCCACTTGCCGCCCGGCACACGGTAGACACGCACGTTGGTGAAGTCCACATTGCCCAGAATGATCTCATACGCCGCGTGGGTGAACATGCTGTCGATGTCCAGGCGTTCCTCCACATAGGCGAGGTTTTCCGGGTCATTGAGGTCGTTCTTCTTGCAGAACTCGGCCAGCTCCAGCCAGTCCTCGTTGTCGCCGTTCTGGGTGAAGCGATCCGTACCGGTGCGGGCAAGGATGTCGATGCTGTCGATGTCCGCCTCGTCCGTCACGCCCTCATACGCCGCGATGAAATACTTGTTGATCTTCTCGCGCAGGTTGTAATGTCCCCAGTATTCGCCGTTGATGTACACCTGGATGACCACATGATCCTGATAGAGGATGCCCTGCCCCTCCGCGAGGGAGGAGGCAACGATGTCCCGCAGGCGCGTGGCGGAGAAATCGGAATTCGCCGCACGCAGCAGCAGGGACTTGTATTCGGTGTAATCCCGCGTGGGGAAGGGGTTGAAGGCGAAGGAGTCGCTGCCGTAGGCCTTGCGGGCATACAGGGCGATGGACTTCTGCGCATTCTGCCGGGCGCTGTGCCCGGAACAGGTGAACGTGCCCATCTGGTTGATCTCGCATTCGCCCCGGGCGTTGTAATACTCGATGTTGATGGGATATTCCAGCTCCTTGTCGTAGTTCGGGATCTCGCCCGTGCCCTTGACAAGCGCGCCGGTCTTCTTGTTGAACAGGTATTCATCGTCCGTGGTGAGGCAGACGATGGGGGTGAGCTGCTCACTCTCCACCAGATAGGTGGCGCTGACGGTGACGGAGGGCACTTCGTCCTCCCGGAAGGCACGGACGCGCAAGGCGGTCGTCTTGCTGATGGTCAGCCCGTCAGCCGGAAATTCGGCGGACTTCTCATCCGGGGTCTCGCCGTCCGTGGTGTACCGCAGGATCGCCCCGGCGGCGCATTTCGCCCGGACGGTCACCCCATCGGCGTAGTATCCGCCCGCCGTCAGCAGGGACGGATCAGGCGTGCGGGAGGCATACACCGCCGGGTCGTTCTCCTTGGCGCGGGTGGCGTTGGCGAGGTAGCCGTAGTCCGCCTCAGTGGGCGTTCCGTCGAAGCCCGACGGCAGACCCCAGCTGACATTGCCATACTGCGCAGGGAATTCCAGCGTCTGCACCCTTTCGCCCGCCGCATTGGACAGGTAGAGCGTTTCGCCCTTGGCGGACAGGCTGAACGACGCGGAATAGGGGGACTTCGTGCCCGGCTCCACATCGTCGATGCCGGTGCACCACACGGTCAGGTAGCCGCCGGCCTTGAGCTTCGTCCCCTCGGGGAAGACGAACTTCGACAGGTTCTTCTTGCCGTCGGACAGCCGCCAGCCGCTCAGGTCGATGGACTTCGTGCCCCGATTGTGCAGCTCGATCCAGTCATACGAATGCCCGTTTTCGTACATGCCGTTGGACGCCATCACCTCGTTGATGACGATGTCCGCATCCTCCGCAATGGCGGACGCGCAGATCAGGCAGACGATGCAAAGTATCAGGGGGACGATCTTTTTCAGCATGGCGGAACTCCCTTTGTCGTCGTTGTGCATGAGCGTGGTGCTCCGCAGTCAGTATACCACATCCGCAGAGGCGGTGCAAGCAAAAAGAGCGGCCAGGAAGCCGCTCTCGGGGGGCGGAAAAACCGCCGTCCGACGTTCACTTCCCCGCCGTCCGGGCATAGCTGATGCTGGGTGTGCAGTCATAGAAGACACGCTGCACCTCGGGGCAGGCCTCCATGACCTGCGCGGTGACGCGCTCCAGCAGGTCACTGGGCAGACGCGCCGGAAATCCCGCAGCACCGGCGGCGGCCTGTACGGCGCGGAGGATGACGATCATGCCGCCATCCGGCAGGGGCGACAGCGCCAATGCGGCATAGTACTGCCAGAGACGCTTTTGCAGCCCCAGTTCCTCGATCTCCTTGCGGAAAATGGCATCCGCCGTGCGCGTCAGGGCCAGGCGTTCGGCATCGACCTCCGTCATGATGCGCGTGGCCAGGCCGCTCCCCGGGAAGGGCTGACGGCCGATGAGCGCGGGCGGCATGCCCAGCACCTCACCCACCTGACGGATCTCGTCCTTGAACAGCTCGCGCACCGGTTCCAGAATGGTGCAGCCGCTGGGCAGGAAGGCATCGTCCTCCCCGGAGGGCTGATCGGCATAGTTCGTCCCCCGGATGACCAGGCGGATGTCCGCGATGGCCTCGGCCTCGCGCCGCAGAAGCTCCTGCAGGAGTCGGCTGACGATCCGCTCCTTCTCCTCGGGGTCTGTCACGCCCCGCAGCGCCAGGAGGAATTCCGCCCGCGCATCCACGCGGCGGACATTCAGCCCCAGCTGCTCCTGATAGGCCGTCATCACCTCGTCCGCCTCACCCTCGCGAAGCAGACCAGTATCCACAAAGATGCAGTGCAGCTGCTGCCCCAGCGCCAGCTGCCCCAGAAGGGCACACACGCCGCTGTCCACGCCGCCGGAAAGGGCACAGAGCGCATCGCCGCCGCCCGCCGCCCCGGTGATCTCCACCCGGGCGCGGTCGATGAAGGCATGTGCATTCCACCACTGCGTACAGCCGCATTGCTCCCGGCAGAACCGGAGCAGCAGCTGGGTCGTGACGGGGTCATTGCGCTCCAGGGGGAAGGCCAGTCCCCACACGTCCCGCTGGCGGACATGCAATCCCAGCGGCGTTCCGTCCGCCACAGCACAGGCACTCCCCTGCTCCTGGGTGAACACCATCCCCCGACGCAGGGGCAGATAGCGTTCGCCGTCCTCGGCATCGGCGAAAAGGCAGTCCGCCTGATCGAACTGCACGGTGGTGATGCCGCTCTCCTGCTCGGCGCAGAGCGAACCGCCCAGCGCGGTGCAGAGCGTCAGCGCGGTGCTCCCCAGGCAGAGCATGGGCAGCCCGGATTGCAGATAGTCCATCATCTGCGGGAAATCCGCCGGGGACACATCACAATCCGCCGCCAGAATGACTCCCCTTGCCTGCGCATGGAGCACCTCATCCGCCGCGGTCTCCCGGGGCATGATCCGGCAATAGAACCCCTCACTGCGCAGCTTGCGCGCCAGAGCATGGCTCACGGCATCGGACAGTTCGATCAGAATCACATAGTCCTGCATTGCATCACCCTCATTCGGCTGACTTCCCCGCCGTGGCGCGGAATGCCGCAAAATTCACTCTCTCCGGAGACTTCTTGTCCATCGGCATAAGCCCTGTTCCTTATGATTCGCCGCGCAAAGGGAAAAATCCTGCTTTCTGACGCAGGGTTGCTGAAACGCCTCCCGGTACGGCGAGAGAACCCCCCCCCACCGCAAGAATCGCCCGAACACTGCGTCCGGGCGACTGTCATTATTTCCTGCGCAGCCAGACCAGCATCTCGCCCTCGCCACGGTTCGCCCAGGCATAATAGGGCACAAGGGTGATGGTGGCGGGCTCCTCCCTGGGGGGCTGCCAGGTGGTGTAGAGCGCATTGTCCTCGGCGGGCAGCAGGCGCTTGGCCGGCACGCGGAGCTTCACGGTCTCATGACCGAAGGTGGTCTCGTCGAACGCCCACTCGATGCCTTCGCCACGGTCGCCAATGTATCGGGTGTCCACGCGCAGCATGTGCAGATTCGCGCCGTTGTCGGCCTCCTCGGCACAGAAGGTCACCGGGCCGCGGCGGAAGGTCACCTTGTCCACATCCGCACGGACGGCCGGATTCGCCGCCAGCATGCGCACCTGCATGGGCAGGTGGAGGGTAATCATGTCGCCATCGCGCCATTCGCCGGTGAGGTAGGCATATCCGTCCTTGTAGACGGGCTGCTTTTCGCCGCAGGTGATGACGGCATCCTGCGCCCAGTTGGGGATGCGGAACGCCAGCGTGCCGTTCACCGGCTCGGCGCAGCGCAGGGTCACATACACATGACCATGCCAGGGCATGCGCGCCTTGATCTCCATGGTGAGCTTCCTGCCGCCGAAGTCCTTTTCCACCTCACCGCCCACATACAGGTGGGTGAAGAGGGTGTCCGCGTTCTCGGTGTAGGCATAGGAGGCGATGGACGCCACGATACGGGCGATATTGGGCGGACAGCACGCACAGCCGAACCACTTGCGGCGGCTGGGCTGGACATGCCACAGGCGCTGGTCCTTCCGGCAGGCATCCGGCACGACCGCCAGCGGGTTGACGTAGAAGAAGCTCTTGCCATCCAGCGCCATGCCCGCCAGGACGGTGTTGTACAGCGCCATTTCCATCACGTCAGCATATTTGCTGTCGGGCTTGATCTGGAGCATGCGCCGGGCGAAGAACGCCAGGCCAATGGCGGCGCAGGTCTCGGAATAGGCGGTGTCATTGGGCAGGTCATAGGCGTAGGAGAACGCCTCGCCATGGTGTGTTCCGCCGATGCCGCCGGTGACGTAGAGCTTCTTGTCCACGATGTTGTCCCACAGGCGGTCGCATGCCGCCAGCAGCGATTCATCCTGCGTCAGCCGTGCCACGTCCGCCATGCCGGAATACAGGTACACCGCGCGGACGGCATGGCCGACGGCCTCGTCCTGTTCGCGGACGGGCTTGCCGGCCTGGTTATACGCCGGATCGATATTCGGATTGGGACGGCGGCCTTCCCGGGCAGCGCGGGCCTTCTCTTCCTCGATGAAGTAATTCGGCGCTTGTCCGCGCTGATCGACAAAGAACTTGCTCAGCTGCAAATAGCGGTCGTTCCCCGTCACGTCATACAGGCGGACGAGCGCCATCTCGGCGATCTCGTGTCCGGGATAGCCCTTGCACTTGCCGTCCTCCGCGCCGAAATGATCGGCGACATAATCGGCAAAACGGCACGCGGCGTTGAGCAGCTTGTCCTTGCCCGTCGCCTGATAGTAGGCCACTGCGCCCTCCACCAGGTGTCCGAAGCAGTACAGCTCATGATTGTCGCGCAGGTTGGTGAAAACCGCGTCCATGCCGTTGATGATATAGTAGGTGTCCAGATAGCCCTCGGGGGTCTGGGCGGCACAGACGACATCGATGGCAGCATCAGCCGTCTGCTCCAGCGCGGGATCGGGATGCTGCGCCAGGCTGTAGGCCACGGCCTCGATCCACTTGGAAAAGTCGGAATCCTGGAAGACAAAGCCGTAGAACCTGTCCTCCTCGGGATGGGCGGGATCATCCGGCAGCGCATTGAAGCCGCGGAAGGTGTACGTCGGGGGGACGTAGGCGGACTGGGTGCGCTGCTGGATCATCATTTTGCCGGCGACGCGGAAATTGCGCATGCACCAGCTGGGATCAGCGCCGGGGACACGGTCATTGAGCGCATCCCACTGATAGGGAATGACATTGGTGCGCACGAGCTCCATCTCGCGATGCCAGAAGGGGTCGGTCACGGTGACGCGCTTGAGATCAATGGGGTTGGAAAAATCCTGCTGATTCATCTGCATGCCTCCCGATGGGGTGCTCCCATTCGTATTTCTTCATCTCATAGTATACAAGGAAATCCGGCATTTTTCAAGGGGGACAAACGCGGCGGACGAAAAAGTCATCCATGCTGAGCCGCCCGCGCAAAGTCGGCATGCGCGCCCCGGGGAACGGCGGGAATCCGCACCGGAAGCCGCGTTCGCAAAAAAGATAGAAAAACTTTAAAAAAGTACTTGCATTTTCTCCGAATGTGTGGTAGAATATATTTGTTGCCTGATGAGGCGACGCGCTGATATAGCTCAGCAGGTAGAGCGCATCCTTGGTAAGGATGAGGTCCCCGGTTCGAATCCGGGTATCAGCTCCATAGAAAGAACCAGCTTTTGATACAAGGCTGGTTCTTTTCTTTTACCCCGCACAAGAGCAATACACAGGGTGTCTAAAGCAGCCCCCTTTCAAGTAGTCTCAATTCGCCGGTTCAGGTGTATATGTATCGACAACAGTACCGGTCTGTGCATCTACAGTTACCACATAAGCCCTGACAGGCGAAACAATATCGTCGACAAAATATACAACAAATACTTCCTTGTCCAAAGAAGCACCTTCCATACGTAGGTATTGCTTCCTTCGCGGTACTTCTTGAGCTGAACATCCCAGCGCTTGTAGTCCGGACGTTCATCTGTCGTGTACAGGTTGGCGACAGGATGCAGGCGGCTCATGTATGCATCGTCAAAGCCATAGACTTCCTGAATGACAGCGCGTGCAATGCTTATGGCCTCTTCGGCTGACAGAACCTCCGTTGTCGGCACGATCAGCGTGTCCGTCGCCCCATCGTCACCATACATCGTTACAATGCCATTCCACCATACACGCTGTTCAGGCGTCCAGGTATCTTCATGACCCATAATGGCATAGGTCTTCTCACTGCACTCGCCACGGAATGCAGCCATGGATCGGTAAGCCTTCAG
>CAZJOA010000103.1:0-10256 GCA_964547515.1 uncultured Faecalibacterium sp. | reverse complement strand
AGGTGGTCGAGTGCGAGAGCTGCGGCCGCATGATTATCCGCCTGTAACGTCGGGCCGCCCGAGCATTTCGGGCGGCCTTTTGATGCCATCCTGCAGAAACATATGTAAATGTTTTCGCCCACGGTTGACATTTGGGTGTGAATGTTTTACCATGTATGATGTTGAAATATGTGCGAGTTCTGCCGCAAAGGCAGCTCGATTCGGAGGCAACGAAACCATGACGATGCTTGGCAAGAAGCGCCTGTGCATTCTGCTGACCCTGATGCTCCTGGCATCCTGCATGCCCGCCGCCCTGGCGGAGGCCATGCTCAAGCTCGAATTCACCGGCATGTATGTCACCCGCGACGGCGAATACGCCGCCGTTCCCCTGTCCGGCGTGTTCGATGTGCACCAGGGCGACACCCTGCTGGGGCAGCTGAACGTGACCCCGGAGGGCGAGAACACCATCGCGCTGACCGGCACGGGGACGGTGCGCATCGTGCCGGTGATGGACACCATTCCGGCGGGCATCACCCTGAGCGAATACGGTTACAGCCTGAATGTCACCGATGGACGGCTGAACATCGCCCCGCTGACGGTCTATGCCGAGGCGGGTCTGTTCGCCGTGGAGGGAAATCCGCTGACGGAGTATTCCCTGCTGGATGCCGCGCAGCAGAAGGTGCTGTCCTTCCGCACGGACGAAGCCGGTCACTATGCGCTGGACGTGGCCATCGCCGCCGGGACATACACCCTGACGATGGATACCCCCCTGTCCGCATGGGTGGATCAGACCTTCGACCTGCCCGTTTATACGGGGGCGGACGCGATCCCGGTGATCTCCGCCGTGTGCGAGGAGGCATCCCCGACGGCCACCCCGACGGAAGTCCCGACCTCTACGCCGACGGTCACCCCGACGGAAGTCCCGACGGCCACCCCGACGGAAGTTCCCACCACAACCCCGACGGCGACCCCGACGACCACCCCGACGCAAGTTCCCACCGCGACTCCCACGGCCGTCCCTCAGACAGGCTCGATCGTCCTGACCGCTCAGGGCGCGAATGTCCCGCTGACCTACACCGTGTCCGACGGTGAGCGCACCGTCGCCCAGGGCAGCCTTGCTCTGAACAGCCCCGTCACCATCGATGCCCTGCCCCAGGGCGAATACCTGGTGGCGCTGACGCTCCCGGAGAAGTCCGCCCTCGTGGCGCTCAACGGCAATGCCACCACGCAGTTCACCACCGCACGCTGGCGCGTTGCCGTCAACCCCATGCAGCAGTGCGCCTATGTCATCGAAATGGCCTACACCGCCAGCATCGTGGTGCCCTTCGTCAACGTGAACGCGCTGGCCGTCAATGCCAGCGGCTCGCGCGATTTCATCGACCTGACCGGCACGGAGGGCGGCGTGTTCCATTCGGACACGCTCATCCCCGACACCTACACCATCTCCGCCACCGTCCCCGCCGGGCGCTATTCCTTCGACACCTCCCGCTGGAGCATGCTGGACAATGGCGACGGCACTTACACCGCCCTGCTGACGCTGACTCTCGCGGGCGGTGAGTCCGCCATGCTGCCGCCCATCACCCGCATCGTCGAAGGGTCTGTCAGCGGCAAGGTCACGGGGCTGGACGGCGCTCCCCTCGCGGGCGCTAAAGTCACCCTCTGCCAGGCGGACGGACTGTCCGTCACCACCGTGCAGACCGATGCCAACGGCGCGTGGAGCGTCAGCGGCCTGACCTACGGCACGTATTCCGTTCAGTATGCCGCCAGCGGTGTCGCCATCCCCGGTGCGGCCTTCACGGTGGACGACCAGTCCGCCGCTGCGGCATTGTCCGCCACGGCCGCAAAGCCCGCGAGGATTACCGTCCGCGCCTTCCTGGATGCAAACAACAACGGCAGCCTGAGCAATGGCGAAGGCAATGTCAGGGACGTGGAGGTCGCCCTTCTGGCGGCGGACGGCACGGTCGCTGCCTCCGCGATGACGGACAAGAACGGCTCGGCGACCCTCACCGCGCCGGCAGGGACATACACCCTGCGCAGCACCGTCCCCGCACGCTATGGCTACGGCAAGACGGGCGAGAAGTCCGGGCTGAAATACAGCATCATGGCCGAATCCGCCGAGCGGACGCAGATCAGCAGTCCCCTGACGCTCAAGGTGGACGCGCCCCTGGAGGTCGGCATCGGCGTGCAGGCGCTGGCCTGCGTCACCGGCACGGTCTGGAACGACCTCAACGCCGACGGCATCCGCCAGAGCGACGAACCCGGCATCCCCGGCGTGCGCGTCACCATCGAGGGCAAGCGCAACGACATCACCGCCGAGGTGTACACCGACGAAAACGGCTATTACGAATTGGCGCAGCTCAAGAAGGGCTCGTATGTGCTGACCTGCCATGTGCCGGACGAATATGTCTTCACCGTCAAGGCCAAGGGCGACGTGACCACCATCTCCCGCATGACCACCGAGGCCGACCGCGCCGGCACGGATGACATCACCCTTGACCACGGCGAGGTGCACGCCAACCACAACATCGGCATGATGGAGGGCGCGATCATCGAGGGCGTGTGCTTCCTGGATGAGAACTGCAACGGCTATTACGACGAGGGCGAAAAGACCCTCGCCGGTGTGGAGCTGCGTCTGGCACGCCAGAGCAACAATGTGCTGCTCCAGCAGACGGTGTCCGACGCAAACGGCCGCTACCACTTCTACGGTCAGCGCGGCAGCACCTTCGCCATCCGCGCCAAACTGCCCTCCGGCTATGTCTTCTCCGTCACCGGGACGGGCGAAAATGCCAACCTCTTCGCCCCCAACGGCAAGAACACCGAACGCCGCCTGACCGATGTCACCCTGGAAAACGGCGGCTACCGGCAGATCATGCTGGGTGCTGTCACCTATGGGACGATCAGCGGCAAGGTCTATTTTGACGAGAACTTCTCCAGTACATGGGAGAGCGGCGAAAAGACCGGTTCGGGCTACACGGTGACGCTCCTGGACGCAAAGGGCACAAGGGTCGCCTCCGAAAAGACCGACAGGAAGGGCGAATTCGCCTTCACCGACCTCAACCCCGGACAGTACACCCTGCAAATGTCCCCCGAAAAGGGCTATGCATTCACCGCGCTGTCCGACGGCAACGTCATGACCACCCGGGCGGACGGCTCGGGCGAGAGCCGCTTGCTGACCCTCGTCATGGGCGAGGATCTGACCAATGTGGGCATCGGTATGATCGTCCCGGCGAAGGTGTCCGGTACGTTCTTCGCTGACGAAAACGACAACGGCCTGTACGATCAGGGCGAAAACGGCCTGAAGGGCACGGTCATCCGCCTGATGGGCGAAAACGGCGAGGCCGCGTCCATCACCCTGGGCGACAGCAGCAGCTTCTCCTTCAACGCGGTGCTCCCCGGAAGGTACTGCCTGCGCTATGAGCTGCCCGACGGTGCGGTGTTCTCCCCCGTCGTCAGCGGCGGCAACACCCTTTCCGGCGACGGCGCGGCGGAAAGCGCGTGGTTCAGCCTTTCCGTCGGCTCGGCGTACACCGCCCCCACGGGCGGCGCGAGCCTGCTGAGCAGCATCTCCGGCTTTGCCTTCGCCGACACCAACGGCAACGGCACCTGGGATGCGGACGAGGCCAAGCTGGCGGGCATGGCGATCACCCTCGTCCCCGCCGATCCGGCACACGCGACGCATTCCGCCACGACCGGCGACGACGGGCAGTTCATCCTGACCGGCATCCGCTGCGGCGAATACACGCTGACCGTCGAATGCCCCGGCGCATGCGTCCTGTCCCGCATGCCCCATGCAGCCCTCGGGCTGACCCACGGGCTGAACGCGCAATCCGTGGCGCTGACCGTCAGAATGGGCACGATCCTGACCGGACAGCAGCTGGGCTGCGTGCTGCCCTCCAAGTGGACGGGCGTGGCCTATCTGGACGAGAACTACGACGGCATGCGTGCCGCGAATGAGTCCCCCGCCGCGGGCGAAACGCTCCTCCTGCGCGATGCCGATACCGGCGCGACCGTCGCCACCGCCGTCACCGACGAAAACGGCCTGTTCACCATCGACGGCATCGCCCCCGGGGAATATGAGCTGGTCTTCCCGCTGGACGAGGGCTGCCTCATCCCCAAGGGCGGCGACAATCACCTGCACCTGAACGGCAGCGAGATGACCACCGGGCGTGTTCGCATCAATGAAAACGAGGACAAGGCGGACACGCTGGTGGCGGTCGTCCGCCTGACGGAGATCGGCGGCACGGTCTGGCTGGAAAAGCACGACGGCGTGACCCCCATCGCCGGCGCGAAGGTGCTCCTGCTGGATGCCGACGGCACACAGGTCGGCACCTGCACCACCGGCGAGGACGGCAGCTATCGCTTCACCGGCCTGATGCCCGGCGAATACACGCTGGACGCGACCGTCCCCAGCGGATACACGCTGGTGGAGAGCAGCGATGCCCATCTGGCCGAGGCCGGGCTGGTCAGCGTGATCGCGGAATCCGGCGGCGTACACGGTGTCAGCAGCAGCTTCTTCCTGCGCATGGCACAGCATCAGCTGACGCTGGACATCGGCAATGTGCTCCCCGGCCGCCTGGGTGACAAGGTGTGGCTCGACCTGAACGGGAACGGCCTCCAGGACGGCGAGGAGGGCGGCATCCACGGCGTTGTCATCGAGCTGATGCACGGTGACAGGGTCGTGGCCACCGCCACCTCCGACCAGTACGGCTACTACTGCTTCGACAACCTGTACCCGACCGAATACGTCCTGCGCGTCACCTGGCCGGAGGAGATCATGCCCACGCAGCTCCGCACGGATGTGCATCAGATTACCTCCGTTTTGCAGGAGAACGGCCTGTCCATCCCCGTGACGGTGGAGAGCAGCAAGGCGAACTACGCCGCGGACCTGGGCTTCGTTTTGGTGGAGGACGGCAAGTACCCCGCCGGATACGGCGAAGGCAAAACGCAGAACTGGAAAAAGTGACATTCGGGCTGGCACGCGATGTGTCAGCCCCTTTTGCGGCACAAAAAAGGGAGCGGTCGCCCACTCCCCTGCTGTGTCTGACATGCCGTCAGCCCTCGTGGATCAGCCGGATGTCGGTCATGCCGTGTCCGCCGATGAAATAGCGTACCTCGTCCGATGTGGCGCGGAAGCCGCGTCGGCAATAGAAGCGCTCCGCCTGCGCGTTCCCCCGGATCGACCAGAGATACACGCGCGGATAGCCGTCCTCCCGCAGGGCGGTACAGGCTGCGTCCAGCAGCTGCGTGCCGATGCCGCGTCCCATGACCTCCGGCAGCACATACAGCGACACGATCTCGCCCCAGTCGCCGAGCGCCTCGTCCCGTGCGCGACCATAGACGACGCATCCCACCGGGAAGCCCTCCGCCTCGGCGATATAGCCATACATGCGTCCGCTGTCCAGCCAGGTTCGCATGGACGGCAGCCAGGTCTCGTCCGGCAGGCGCGACAGATACACCGGGTCGATCAGCGCCTGATACGCCCCGCGCCAGCTGTTGGCGATGATCCGGCTGATGAGCAGCGCATCCGCCGCGTCCGCCTGCCGCAATTCGGCCATGGTGATCCCTCCTTCGTCAGCATCATTATAGTCCGCCGGGACGAAAGCGTCAAGGGGGACGCTGCGATCAGGAAATCTCCCGCAAACCGTTGCTTTGACCGCCCGGCTCTGGTATAATAGGTTGAACGAATTCATCAGGAGGACGCCATGCACACTTGGTTCTGGCCGATACTTTTCCTTGCTGCGGGGGCGGCGTGGGAGCTGCACAGGCAGCATTCCGCCGCGACGGAAGCGTCCCCCGTGCTGTCCGCATCGGCGGACACGTCCGAAAACGGCGAGAGCACCGCAGCCGCAGAGGTGCTACACTGCGTCCGCCGGATGGATTTCCTGACCCTGAGCGGCGCGTGCGATGTGACCTTCCTCCTGGCGGACGGCACGGAGCTCGACTTCCACATCACCGGCGAAGGCTGTCAGCATTTGCAGATCGGCGACAGCGGCATGCTGACCTGGTCGGGCGAGACCTTCATCCTCTTTGAGAAGGACAATGGCGAGATCGTCGGCGGACTGTTCTATTCCCCGGCGGAAAGCGAGGACGAAGCCCATGATTGATGCACTGAAGATGCTGGGCGGCGGCCTGCTCTCCATCATCCTGCTGATGCTGGTGGCCAAATTGACCGGCAAGGTGCATGTGGAGGAAAAGCAGGGGCGCAAGCCGGTCTACGACATACAGGCCGAGGTGAAGGGCAAGCGCATGCTGGTGGAGGCTGACCCCGAGCACCCCGACATCCCCCGGACGCGGTATTTCGTCACCTTCCACAAGCGGGACGGCAACCGCGTGGAGATGGAAGTCCCCGGGGAGGATTACGGTCTGGCCGCTGAGGGCGACGAGGGCGTGCTGGTGTATTCCAGCGGCGACAGCTTCATCGTGTTCAAGCGCACGTCCTGACAATTCGGACGCGCATATGTATCTTTTGCGCGCAAGCCGTGGCGAAACGGCGCATTCTGTGCTACAATGACGATGAAAGGAGCGGTTCAGCATGTTCATGTTCAACTTCATGGAGACGATCTTCCCCATTTTCTTCATCATTGTGTTTGTCATCGTCATCGGCACGTTCATTTCCACCGGGGTGAGCGGCTTTTCCCGCTGGCACAAGGACAACACTTCCCCGCGCCTGACGGTGATGGCGACGGTCATCAGCAAGCGCAGCCATGTGGGCTATCACAGCCATCATGATGCGAACCACCACAGGCATTCGCGCAGCTATACCCATTATTTCATCACCTTCCAGGTGGAGAGCGGCGACCGCATGGAGCTGCAGGTGGACGGCGCGGAATCCGGCCTGCTGGTGGAGGGCGATACCGGCCTGCTGACCTTCCAGGGGTCGCGCTTTCTGGGCTTTGAGCGCAAATAAGATGCAGAAATGGTTCATACGGCTCGCTGCCGTTTCAGGGTTTGCTTGCGCACTGCTGTCCGTGCAGTTTCAGGCGCAACCGGACGGCACCTTCCCGCTGGCGCTGCTGGGGACGCTGATGCTGACCGTGCTGTTCGTCCTTCTGGCGGAGCGCGCAAGGGTGCAGAAAGTCCGCCGCATGCCCATCGTAGCCGTACAGGCGACGCTGTGCTCGCACCGCACGGAGTATGTGCGTGATCGCTACCGCAGCAACCACGACTTGATGTACTTCGTCACCTTCCGCACGGAGGATCATCACCTCCTTGAATTCCAGGTGTCCAGGCTGAATTATGAGGACTTCGATGTGGGCGAGGCCGGTGAGCTTCGCTATCGCGGCGACGAATTTCTATCCTTCGGGCTTCTGGACAAGTCGGATATTCAACCCATGATGCCCTTGCCAGACGAATACAATCAGCCGCTTCACCCAACCCCAGCGCGATTGCAGCGCTTTGGCGCATGGCTGAAACGCCGTCAGGCAAGGAATGCGACCGCTGATGCAGAAAGCGCCGCTTCCCACGAAAGAGAGTGCGATGACATCCTGACACATGAACTGGAGGAACGCTGACGGATCGCAAACAGCTTCGAGGGCTGCAAAAGCTCTGCACGGTGATCAGCATTGGCCTGCTGGTCGCTGCCGTTGCCGTCAGATCCTCCGCCAAAGACGCGGCCTATTTCGTTTTCCCGCTGCTGGCGCTGGTCATCCTGGATGGCTGGATCAGCAGCCGCATCACCAAGCTGAAAAGGCAGAGAACGACCGGCGACCCATCATCCGCGAACAGGACGTTGTGGAGAGCCGCAACATCCGGCATAAATATTTTCGCTATGGCGGCAAGGGCACATTGCGTTCTGACACGCATTGGATCGTGGTCTTTCAGACCCGAAAGCACGGGCGCGTGACGCTGCGCGTTCCCCGGGATGTTTACCTGATCGCCGCGGAAGGAACTAAGGGCTCGCTGGACGATCAGGGCAGCCGCTTTCTCCGTTTCCGCGCCGAATAAAGGAGCACGCACATGGACACGAACACAAAGAGCATCACCCTCTACCCGGAATTGATCGAGGATGTACTGCTGTATCTGCTGTTGGCGGTGCTGGTATGCGCCATCGCCAAGATCCTCTACGACTGGAAGGAAAAGCGCCGACTGGCCCGCGAATTTGCGGAATACCAGGAGCGCAAGGCATCCGAAGGGGACGACTGACCACGAAAGGAGCATCGAACATGGAAAACGTCGACTACAGCCTGCTTGCGATCGGCATCACCCTGCTGATGCTGCCGGTGGTGCTCGCGCTGTATCTGTCGCCGTGGTGGGTGCGGCTGGTGTGGCCGCGTATCCGCTACGCCTTCGCGAAAAAGGAGTCCACCCGCGCCAAGCTCCTGAAGCTGCACGAAGGACGCGGTCTGCGGACGAGTCACGGCTGGCTGCGCTGGAACGACGAGGAGTACTTCTGCTCACATTTCGCCATCTTCAAGGCGGAGGACGGCAAGCAGTACACCATGGTCATCACCAAGGCGCAATATCAGGAGATGCTCCAGGGCACGACGGGCATGCTATGTCATCAGAGCAACCGATTCGTGTCCTTCACCCGGGAAAAGTAACGAACAGGGAGGCTTCCCATGGCTTATCAGGCACTCTACCGGCAGTGGCGGCCGACGGACTTCTCCTCGATGGTCTCCCAGGAGGCCGTCGTGGCCACGCTCCGCAACCAGATCAACACCGGCCGCATTGCCCATGCATACCTGTTCTGCGGCAGTCGCGGCACGGGCAAGACCTCCACGGCGAAGATCATGGCACGGGCGATCAACTGCGAGCACCCGGTCAACGGCGACCCCTGCGGACAATGCGCGAGCTGTCGGCGGCTGCTGGCGGATGAGTCCATGGACGTGATGGAGATCGACGCGGCCTCCAACAACGGCGTGGACGAGATCCGTGACCTGCGCGAAACGGTCAAGTATCCGCCCCAGCAGGGAAAATACAAGGTCTACATCATCGACGAGGTACACATGCTGTCCGCGTCGGCTTTTAATGCGCTGCTGAAGACCCTCGAAGAACCCCCGGCGCATGTGTGCTTCATCCTCGCCACCACCGAGCCGCAGAAGCTCCCCGCGACCATCCTCAGCCGGTGTCAGCGGTTCGATTTCGGGCGCATCCCGGCGCATCAGATCGCCGGGCGGCTGCGTCAGGCGGTGGACGGCGCGAATGCCACCGCCACGGACAATGCCCTGCTCATGATCGCCCGCGCGGCCGAGGGCGGCATGCGTGACGCGCTGTCCATCCTGGATATGTGCCTGGGCTATCAGAACGATGTGGACGAGGCGCTTGTCCGCAATGTGCTGGGCACGTCCGACAGGAGCTTCCTCTTCCGCTTTGTGGAAGCGCTGGAGCTGGAGGATGCGTCCACCGTATTGACCCTCATCGACGAATTGATGCGCAAGGGTCGCGAGCCGATGGTGTTCGCCAAGGATGTCAGCCAGCATCTGCGGGCGCTGCTCATGGCAAAGCTCTGCCCGGATGACCTGCCCTCCCTGCTGGAGATCACCCAGGAGGACGCGGAGGAATTCGTCGGTCAGGCGCAGCACATGACCGTCACCCGGCTGATGAAGATGATGGAGATCTTCATGGCGGCGGAGTCGGAGCTGCGGTATGCCTCCAGCCCGCGCATCGTGCTGGAGAACACGGCGCTGAAGAGCTGCCTGCGCACGGTCGAGGTGGACGCATTCGCCCTGAATGAGCGCATCGACGGATTGGAGAAGCAGATCGCCGTTCTGACGGAAAAGCTGAAGAACGGCGTTTTCGCGGCCGCCCCGGCAAAGAATGACAAGCCGTCAGCTGCCCCCGCCGCGCCGACCCGTCCCGCCGTCCTCACCCCCACCGGCAGAAACACCGACGAGACCTGGAAGGAAGCCATCAACACGCTGAAGCGGATCGATGCCGCCACCTATGCCCTCCTGACCGAAGGCGGAAGATATTTGGGCAGCGACGGCACGCTCTATCAATTTGAAGCGAAGCCCGGCGAGGACTACTATGCCACCTCGCTGAACATGCCGGACAAGCGCAAGCTCATCTCCGAGGCGCTGACGGTGGCCTCCGGGGTCGAGAGCCGCTTCGAAGCCGTCCTCGCGGGCGCACAGAACGCCAGCGACGGCAGCGACAGCGCATTCGTCGCCGGACTGGAGGGCACATTCGGCAAGGCCAATGTCATGGTGCAGGAGGACGCAAAGCCCGATGCGGGCGCTTGATGCGGCTGAAAAGGCCGCGTCTTTTTTTGTGCCGCCGCAAAGGGGGTGTCAGCCGTACTTTTTTGATAAAATTTTATTTTGCAAGCAGGAAATAGG
>CAZJOA010000102.1:0-10264 GCA_964547515.1 uncultured Faecalibacterium sp. | reverse complement strand
GGCATATGCGGCGCAGTTCCCGCCCATGTCGGAGCGGGCGCGGTGGGAGGCGGTTGCGCCGGAGGATCGGGCATCGCTGCTGACACTGGCGGCGGCATGGCGGGATCAGCCGTATCCGCTGCTGACGGCGGGGATGTACGCCGCGTATTGCCGGACGGGCAGCCGCACGGCCTGTGAGAAGCCCTATTTCGCGCGACGGGTGAAGCTCATTTCGGCGGCGCTGCATATGTGCCTGACCGGGTCGGACGAATTGCAGGGCGATGTGGAGGACGGCCTGTGGCTGCTGTGCGAGGAGACCACCTGGGCGCTCAGTGCCCATGCGAACCTGAATGCCGACCATCCCTTCCCGGATGACCGGGGGACGATCCTTGACCTCTTCGCCGCGCAGACGGGGATGATCCTGTCCTTCGTGTGTCAGCTGGTGGACGGTCTGCATGCCGATCTGCGGGAGCGTGTCCGCCGTGAAGTGGAGCGGCGCGTCCTGCGCCCCTTCATGGAGTACGACGGCGAGGGCTGGATGGGGTTCGTCAGCAAAAAGCTCAACAACTGGACACCCTGGATCGTCTCCAATGTGCTGATGAGCGCCAATGTGTGGCGGTATGGCGGCGCGGGGCTGCTCCTGCGCGCGGGGGGCATGCTGGATCGATGGCTGGCATGCGTGCCGGAGGACGGCGGCTGCGACGAGGGCGTGGGGTACTGGAACATGGCAGGCGGGGCATTTCTGGATTGCCTGATGCTGCTGGAGCGCCTTTGCGGGGTCGACCTGTGGCAGGTGGAGAAGGTGCGCCGGATGATGGCGTACCCGGCGGATATGTATCTGGGCGGCGGATGGTTCGCGAATTTTGCGGACTGCGACGCGCGGCCGTGGCTCAATGGGGAACGCATGCAATATGCCGGGGAGCGCATGGGGAATCCGGCGCTGATCGGCATGGGGATGGCGCTGCGCGGCCTTCCGGCGGATGCGCTGTCCGACACGCCCCACCTGTCCCGGCTGCTGATGCGGCTCTTTTCGCGGCCTGCTGCGGCGGATGCCTCGGCGAACCATCCGGATGTGTGGCTGCCGGATCTGCAGGTGCGCATTGTGCATCGGGGCGGACTGTCCGCGGCGATGAAGGGCGGACACAATGACGAGAGCCACAACCACAACGACGTGGGGAGCTTCCTGCTGATGGCGGACGGCGACATGCAGGCGGTGGACGCGGGGAACATGGTCTACACGGCGAAGACCTTCTCCAGCCGCCGGTACGAATTGTGGAATTGCCGCAGTGTGTATCACAGCGTGCCGATCATCGGCGGACAGGAGCAGCAGCCGGGCAGGGAATTCGCGGCACGGGCGGTGCAGTCCACCCCGGACGGCCTGACGCTGGACATCGCCGGGGCGTATCCGGCACAGGCGCGGGTGAAAGCGTGTCGGCGGACATTCACGCTGACCGCGGCGGACTTCACCGTGCAGGACGCGATCGACTGCGAATTGCCCCAACCGGTCACCTGGGTGTTCATGCTGCGGCACGAGCCGCTGCTGATGGCGGACGGGCAGGGCTGCGGACTGCGCGACCAGCGCCTGACCCTGCATTGGACGGCGGATGTGCCGCTGACCGCCGGGGTGGAGGCGATCCAGGTGGACGATGCGCGCATGGCGAAGAGCTATCCGGGGCAGCTGTGGCGGCTGACGCTGACGGCGGGCGCGGCTTTGCAGCATCGTGGACGGTTCGTCTTTGCCGGGGCATGACGGCAAGCACCCGCGAGGGAGGGGGGACGGCAGGGCTCTGCCCTGCACCCGCGAAGGGCTTTCAGCCCTCTCGACTCCCATTTTCGCGTTGGCGTAATCAATAAACCCATAGTTGGCTGCGCGTGTTTGCAAGGGCTGTGCGAGCTTTGGCTCGACTCCTCTACAGTCGTCTCGCGTCGCGCATAGCAGTCTTTTCCGTTGGTGTGGTGAGAGGCGGCATCATCCTACGGATGATGCGGGATAATCTCGCGCTGAATACGCTTATTATCTCCATGTCCGAAGGAGCGCGAGGGCGATCGGAAAGCCCTCGCATAGCAGGATGCGGGAATTGTGTGCAGTACAGCCCCCCAATCGCACCCGAAGGAGCGCGAGGGCGATCGGAAAGCCCTCGCATAGCTGGATGCGGAAGCTGCATGCAGAAAAGTCAATTCAATCGCGAAAAATGGGCTGAAGCCCCCGTGGGAAAAGGCTTATTGATAATCGAAGGGCGCTGACCCCCTGTGAGTCAGCGCCCCTTTGTTATTTTCCCTCGGTGATGAGGCTCTTGATGTCGTTCACCACATTGTTCATGCCGGTGGATGCGTCCTTGATGCCGGCGGTGATCTTGTCGCACCCGTGCAGGACGGTGGTGTGGTCGCGGTTGCCGAACACCTGGCCGATCTGCGGCAGGCTCAGGTTGGTCATTTCGCGGGTGAGGTACATGGCGATCTGCCGGGGGACGGTGATCTCCCTGCGGCGGGAATGGCAGATGAGGTCATCCACGGTGATGGAGTAGTAGTCCGCCACGGTCTGCATGATGGACTGGGGGGTGATCTCCTTGCGGGTCTGGGTGGAGAAGAGGTCACGCAGCGCCTCGTTGCACAGGGCGACGGAGATCTCCTTGCCCGTCAGGTTGGAATAGGCCACCAGCCGGGTCAGGCAGCCCTCCAGCTCACGGATGTTGGAATCCACATGGCTGGCGATGGTCTCCAATACGGCCGCGTCCACCGCGATGTGATCCGCCTCCGCCCGGCGCTTGAGGATGGCGATGCGGGTCTCGATGTCCGGCTTTTTCACGTCCGCCAGCAGTCCCCAGGCGAACCGGCTCTTCAGCCTGTCCTCCAGCCGGGCGATCTCCTGCGGCGGCCGGTCGGATGTCAGGATGATCTGCTTGCCGGCGGTGTGCAGCGCGTTGAAGGTGTGGAAGAACTCCTCCTGGGTGGACTCCTTGCCCGCGATGAACTGGATGTCGTCCACCATGAGCACGTCCACATTGCGGAAGCGGTTGCGGAACTGCACGTTGCGGTTCTGCTGGATGGCGGAGATCAGCTCGTTGGTGAACTGCTCGCCGGGGATGTAGAGGATGCGCTTGGCGGGGTCCTGCTCGAGGATGAAGTGGCCGATGGCGTGCATCAGGTGGGTCTTGCCCAGGCCGACGCCGCCGTAGATGAAGAGCGGATTGTAGGCCTGTGCGGGAGCTTCGGCGACGGCCAGGGAGGCCGCATGGGCAAAGCGGTTGCCGCCGCCCACCACGAAGGTGTCGAAGGTGTATTTGGGGTTCAGGGTGATGCCGGTCAGCTCATCGTCGGCCTCCATGGCCTTGGCCTTGGGGGCTGCGGCGCGCTCCTGCAGGTCTGCGCCGGTCAGGATCTCCACGTTCATGCGTTTCCCTGCGGCACGGCTGACGGCATCGGTGATGCGCCCGTGATGCATGTTCATCAGCTGGATCAGCATGTTCTCCATCGTCACCCGCAGGATGAGCGTATCGCCCTCCAGCGCGATCACGGTGAGGTTGTTGGCGATCCACGTCGAATACACGATGCGGTTCATTTCCGATTCCATCAGGGCACATGCCCGTTCCCAGAGCTCTTTCATATCCATCGCAGATGCGTTCCTTTTCTTCAGTTTTCCCCCTCCGGGAGGGGGCGGTCGAAAAAGAGCGGCGTTTTCTTCCAAGCCGCTCCACTGTTTATGCAAGCCTGCCGCCGGGGACAGCGGGCTGTTACATTCTTGTGGATAACTTTTTGTGCTCGTCCATCATATCACAGAGAATGCGAAATTTCAAGGGCTTCGCCAAAAGGAAATCGCTGCATGCGGGGGAGACCTGTTGATAACTTTGCGCCTGATATGTTGTGCAGGGACATTTGTTCGGCACAATCCATATGGACAAAAACGCATAAAAATGCAAGAAAGCGAATAATATGCATGATTCTTTGGGGAAACGGGCAGAAAAAAAGCACGAAAAAAAGCGGCGTGCAGGAATCCGCCGCCCGCGTGTCGAAAAAGAAGAACGGCGAAAAGCGAAATGGAGGTGCAGGGAGATGGGGATCGCGATCCAGGCGGAGGACGTGCGCGCGGCGCTGTCGCCGATGCTGGGCGAGCGCTTCGTGATGCAGACGCCCCTTTGCGCGCATGCGGCGGAGTGCCTGCGGAAATACGCGCCAACCCGGATGACGCTGGGGGACATGCTCGACCGGGTGCGGGAGTGCATCTTCGGCGACCTCTACGAAGCGCTGGGTCAGGGGATGGTGCTGACGCTGGAAAGCGGTGTACGGCTGCGCATCCGCATGCGGGATGTGGACACCCTGGCCGACACGGCGCTGGGTGTGCTGCTGGACGCGCTGCCGGGGGATCAGCTGCCGCTGGAGGCGCTGCGGAGCTTCGCGCTGCAATCGGGGCTGCTGTGTGCGATGCGGGTGCTGCTCCAGCGGTATGGATCGGTGATGCCGAGCCTGGAGCGGGAGATGCTCATGCGGATCGTGCGGGAGAACCATCCGGCGGATCGCTATGCGGACTGGCTGCCATGAAGCCGTCCGAGCCATATAGCCATATAGTATGAAAGGAAATTCGTTGATGAAGAAATTGCTGACCCTGCTGCTCATCCTGATGCTCTGTGTCCCGGCCGCCGTGGCGGAGGGGGACTGTCAGGTGGTGACATCGTTCTACCCCATCTATCTTTTCGCGCTGAACCTGCTGGACGGTGTGGACGGCGTGACCCTGACCAACCTGGCGGATAACAGCACGGGCTGTCTGCACGATTATCAGCTGCAAACGGGTGACATGAAGGCGCTGGCGAAGGCGGATGTGTTTCTCATCAACGGCGCGGGCATGGAAAGCTATCTGTCGGGGGTGTTCGAGGCATTTCCGGCGCTGCCGGTGACGGATGCATCGGCGGGCATCGCGCTGCTGGAGGCGGACGGCGAGCATCATCACGATGCTGCCGATGCGGCTGACGACGCGCACGACCATGCGCACAACGCGCATATCTGGCTGGACGCGGAGAACGCCATCGGGATGGTGAACAACCTGGCGGACGGCCTGATGACGGCGCTGCCGGCGCAAGCGGAGGCCATCGCGGCCAATCGGGATGGGTATGTGACGCGCCTGACCGTGCTGGACGCGGAATTGACGGCGGCCTTGTCGGACCTGCCGCACAAGGACATCATCACCTTCCACGAAGCGTTCCCGTATTTCGCCAATGCCTATGGGCTGCATGTGGCGGCGGTGGTCAACCGTGATCCGGATGACGCGCTGTCCCCGCGTGCGCTGGCGGAGCTGTGCAAGACGGTGCGCGACCTGGGTGCACCGCCGCTGTTCACCGAGCCGCAGTATGAGGACGTGGCCGCGCAGACCATCTCGCGGGAGACGGGCGCACCGGTCTACACGCTGGACCCCATCGTGACCGGCCCGGAGGAGGACATCCCGCTGACCTACTATGAGGATGCCATGCGCCGGAATCTGGCGACCCTGCTGGAGGCGCTCGGGGGCTAAGTCCCATTCTCTGCGGGGTCTTCGGGGCCTTCGGGGTCTTCGACCCTTTTTCTCGCGGGGTCTTCGACCCTTTTTCTCGCGATTGAGGGGGCTGTCACGCCATACAGTTCCCGCGTGGAGCGCGGAGGATGACGAGTCCCGAGGACGTTGTCGGACGGCAGTCCGACCAGGACGAGGGGTGTTCGACCTGTTTCCTCGCGATTGAGTTGACTTTCCTTCATGCAGCCCCCGCGCGTGTTACTATGCGAGGGCTTTCCGGTCGCCCTCGCGCTCCTTCGGTCGCGATTGAGTAGGTCGTCCCGCCAAACAGCCCCCGCGCGTTGCAATGCGAGGGCTTTCCGGTCGCCCTCGCGCTCCTTCGGGTGCGATTGAGTAGGTCGTCCTGCTATACAGTTCCCGCGTGGGGCGCGAAAAAGCCTCCCTTGTGTAAAGGGAGGTGGCACGGCTTTAGCCGTGACGGAGGGATTGACGGCATCGGAGGCATCGCCTCTTTTCTCGCGATTGAGTGATTCGTCCCGCCAAACAGCCCCTGCGCGTTGCGATGCGAGGGCTTTCCGGTCGCCCTCGCGCTCCTTCGGGTGCGATTGAGTAGGCCATCCCGCTATGCAGCCCCCCGCGTTGCAATGCGAGGGCTTTCCGGTCGCCCTCGCGGGGTCTTCGACCCTTTTTCTCGCGATTGAGTAGGCCATCCCGCCATATAGTCCCTGCGTGGGGCGCGAAAAAGCCTCCCTTGTGTAAAGGGAGGTGGCCGAAATCTCTGATTTCGGTCGGAGGGATTGACACCTTCTGGGAGGGCTTCGACCCGTTTATTTGGAGCTGAGCCAAAGCTCGCACAGCCCCTTCAACAAGCACGCGCGACCAACGCCAAAGGAACAATCAGCCCAAACGCGAAATGGGTGTCGAGAGGGTCGAAGACCCTTCGCGGGTGCAGGGCAGAGCCCTGCGTATCCCTTCGCAGGTGCGGGCAGAGCCCTGCGTATCCCACAACCACACAGCTCCCGCACGTTGCGTCAACCCATATGCGCACGATCCAGCAAAAGCCGCTCATCGACGAACCGGTCGGTGAGCGGCTTCTTGTATGACCGTCCGGGGCTTCACTCCGCCACGGCCTTGATGTTCTGCTCGGTCAGGGGCTGGAAGGGGAGCGTCAGCCTGTCCTTGCCGCCGAAGACGCTCTCCAGCCAGGCATCATAGTCCCCCTGGCTCACCGTTTCGGTCATGCCGTCGCGGGTGAGGATGAACACCGTGCCCGCGCCTTCGCGGTCGATGTCGGTGGGGTAGGGGTCGCCCTTGAAGTCCACCTCATCCACGCTTAGACTCCACATGTTCACCTCGGCCAGGCGGACATAAAGCCCGGTCTG
Organism: uncultured Faecalibacterium sp.; assembly: GCA_964547515.1. Lineage (GTDB taxonomy): Bacteria > Bacillota > Clostridia > Christensenellales > Aristaeellaceae > UBA11524. Next base: position 3,424 of record CAZJOA010000102.1, on the reverse strand, counting down.
CGCGTCATGGCGGTACAGGTCATACGGCTGATGTCCCTCACCGGCCAGGGTCGGGCCGAAGCGCCAGAAGTCCAGCGCCAGCCCCGGATAATAGATCATGCCCGGTGCGCCGGACAGTACCCTGTGCACCGTGTCGGATGCGGTGTCCCACGCGAAGACCGCCTCGCGCTGGTGTTCGTCGTCCGCCGTGACGAACTGCACGATCAGCTCCTCCAGACCGTCACCGTTCACGTCGCACAGCGCAAAGTGATTCTCCTCGATGAAGCCGATGTCCCCGTCGAAGCCCGCGTCCTGCCCATCCGGCCAGACATGCTCAAAGGCGAGCTGCTGGAGGACGAACTGATAGGCCTTGCACGCCCGGTTCGCGGCGGACACGGTGAAGGCCGCGCTGCCTGCTGCCCTGTGTCCGGTGACGGCGATGCGGTATTCGCCGCCTTGGCGGATGTTCAGCGTGAAGGCCATGTCGGTCAGCCCCTTGCCCTCGTAGAGGGGTTCGGCATCGGCCAGGCCGACGGTCACGTCCACCGTGCCGCCCGTGGCGGACAGCACCACCCGCAGCGCATCGCCTGCGTTCAGGGAGAGCGTCGCGCTCTCCTGCTGATCGAGATGGGTGTAGTCCAGGCGGAATCCCTCCGCGCTGACGTTTCGGCTGCCGCTGAAGCCCGCCCCGGCCTGACAGCCCGTCAGCGCCGCGCAGAGCAGCATGCAGAGGATCAGCCTGATGATCTGCTTCATGGATATGCTCCTTCTGCGGCGGATGACGGTGTTCCCCGCGCGTGATGTCCGCCGCCCCATGAGGATAGCACAGGCGCAGGGACGGGTCAAGGGGAAAATGATGAAAAATCAGCAGGAAACCGGCTGAACCCCTGCGGAACAGGTTGCAAAATTCCGTGAAATATGCGATAATTTCAGGTGGAATACACTGCGGAGGGAGGGACGCATTTGGCATTGAACATCCTGCACATGAAGTACGCCGTGGAGGTGGCGCGGGCGGGTTCGCTGAACAGGGCTTCGGAGAACCTCTATGTGGCGCTGCCCAATGTCAGCCGTTCCATCAAGGAGCTGGAGGCTGACCTGGGCGTCACCCTCTTCGAACGCAGCGCCAAGGGCATGACCCTCACCCCCGAGGGCGAGGAGTTCATCGGGTATGCCAAGGGCATCCTGCGCCAGATCGAACAGGTGGAGCAGCTCTACCGGGGCGGCGCGTCCGCCAAGCAGCGGTTCTCGATCTCCGTCCCCCGTGCCTGCTATATCGCCGATGCCTTTGCGGATTTCTCCCGTTCCCTGACCGATCAGCCCGCCGAGCTCTTCTATAAGGAGACCAACTCCAAGCGCACCATCCAGAACATCATCGAGGATGACTACCGGTTGGGCATCATCCGCTATGCCGAGCATTATGACCGGTATTTCAAGGCCATGCTGGAGGAGAAGGGGCTGACCTACGAGATCATCACCGAGTTCACCTATGTGCTGCTCATGAGCGCACAAAGCCCCCTTGCCGCATGCGAACGCATCCGTCCGGACGACCTCGCGGGCTTCGTGGAGATCGCCCATGCCGATCCCTATGTGCCCTCGCTGCCCATGGCAAGGGTGCTCAAGGAGGAGCATCCCGACACCACTGACCGCCGCATCTTCGTCTTCGAGCGCGCCAGCCAGCTGGAATTGCTCAGCCGCAATCCGCAGACCTTCATGTGGGTGTCCCCCGTGCCCCGGGAGATGCTGGAGCGCTATGGCCTGGTGCAGCGCGCGTGCACCGAGAAGCAGAAGACCTACAAGGATGTGCTGATCTACCGCAGCGGCTATAAGCTGTCCGAGCTGGACAAGCGTTTCATCACCGCGCTGTGCGAGGCGAAGCGGAAGCATCTGTGAAAAAATGCGCACAGGGGGTGTCAGCCTGTGCGAAAAAGGTCATAATCGACCAATCTCTCCATCGGTTATCGATAATGATAATACCGATTAACGCAATTCATAATTCCCTATGGGGCGGACATTTGTTAAAATGTTAACGTACCACGGCGGAAGGAGGCTGCGTGATGGAGAAAACGGTGACGTCCAAGGCGACACTGGGCAGACTGCCCCGGTATCTTCAGCTGCTGAAGGAGCTGCCGGCGGAGTCCTTCCCGCATATATCCGCAGCCGCCATCGCGCGACGGCTGAACCTGGGCGAGGTGCAGGTCAGGAAGGATCTGGGGAGCGTCTGCGGAGGCGGACGACCGCGCGTCGGGTATGTGCGGGAGGAGCTGATCCGCAGCCTGGAGGAAAGCCTGGGCTGCGACCGGATGACCTCCGCCGTATTGGTGGGCGCGGGGAAGCTGGGCAGAGCCCTGCTGGAGTACGACGAGTTCGAGCGGTACGGCGTCCGGATCGCGGCGGCCTTCGACAGCGGGGAAAGCCCCATCCGGCTGAACAACGCCATCGAGATTCTGCCGATGCGGGATTTCGAGAGCTTCTGCCGGAGTCGGCGCATACAGATCGGCATCATCACCGTCGGGAGCGGTTCTGCGCAGGCGGTGTGCGACCAGATGGTGCGCAGCGGGATCACCGCGATCTGGAATTTCGCCCCCTGCGGCTTGAAAACCCCGCCCGATGTCCTGCTCCGGCAGGAGAACCTGGCCCTGTCCCTGGCCCATTTGAACAATCAGCTATGCAGCATGACTTGAGGAGGAGAACATGATGGAAACGAAGGTCTACGATATCGTTGACAGCGTGGAGAAGCTGGAGGCGGCCATCGCCCGCACGCGCAAGGCGCAGCAGTGCTTCGCCACCTATACGCAGGAGCAGGTGGATAAGATCTTCCTGGCCGCTGCCTCTGCGGCGAACAGGGCGCGTATCCCCCTGGCCAAGATGGCCGTGCAGGAGACCGGCATGGGCGTGGTGGAGGACAAGGTCATCAAGAACAACTACGCCGCCGAGTATATCTACAATGCCTACAAGGACACCAAGACCTGCGGTGTGATCGAGGAGGACAAGGCGTACGGCATCCAGAAGGTTGCCGAGCCCATCGGCGTCATCGCCGCCGTCATCCCCACCACCAACCCCACCTCGACCGCGATCTTCAAGTGCCTCATCGCCCTGAAGACCCGCAACGCCATCATCATCTCGCCCCATCCCCGCGCCAAGGGGTCGACCATCGCTGCGGCGAAGCTGGTGCTGGAGGCTGCCGTGGCGGCGGGCGCACCCGAGGACATCATCGGCTGGATCGATGTGCCCTCCCTGGAGCTGACCAACACCGTCATGCGTGAGGCGGACATCATCCTGGCCACCGGCGGTCCGGGCATGGTCAAGGCGGCGTATTCCTCCGGCAAGCCCGCCCTGGGTGTCGGCGCGGGCAATACCCCCGCCATCATCGACGACAGCGCGGACATCCTCCTGGCCGTCAACTCCATCATCCACTCCAAGACCTTCGACAACGGCATGATCTGCG
>CAZJOA010000101.1:0-10319 GCA_964547515.1 uncultured Faecalibacterium sp. | reverse complement strand
CGGTTGCGTCGATGACGATCTCCTCCGCCCCTACCGTCAGGGTGTAGTTCCCGCCTAACATGCCGAACTGGTTGGCCTTGGTGTCAAGGGTGTCCACCGCCTCCACCGCCGCCTCCGTCGCCGCCTCGCATGCGTCGATCTGCGCGTCCGCCGCGTCCAGCCGTTCCAGCGTTTCGCTGATGGACACCGCCGCATCCCCGCCGATCTCGTCCGTGACGGGGCATTCCACCTCCGCCACCCACAGGGCATGCGTCGCGCGGCATTCCCCGTCGATCAGCTCCACGCTGATGAGCGTGCCCCCCGGCACGGCGTAGCAAGGCGCGGTCAGGGTGACGCTGGCGGTGCTGCCCTCGGCGATGCCGTCCACCGGGATGGTCACGCCGTCCTTGCGGCGGACATAGCCCATGCACTGCATGCCGTCCAGCGAAACGGGTTCGCCGCCGCGTGTGCAGGTCAGGCGGAAGGTGTGCGCCTGGGCGTTGGCGTAGACCAGATGCTGCCGGAGCGCCTCGGGTTTGCCGACACCCTGGTCAAGATCGATCGTCCGCGTGATGATGGATGTGATTCCGTTCATGTTCTCCTCCTTGTGCATTTTGCTGCCGGAAAGCCGGATCGGATTGCTTCCCGAACCGGCCCATACCATGATAACACGAACCATTGTTTGCGTAAAGAAAATCGCTGACAGGCATTGACACCCGCTGACAGGGGGAAAATCGCCCTTTTCAAGCCCTGAAAAATGTGATAAAATAGGGGGAGAACACGAAAAGGGGGGCGACACGGTTGACACAGGCCATCCGCGAGGGACTGTCCGGCGTGCGGTGCTTTCTGCTGGACATGGACGGCACGTTTTATCTGGGGGAACGGCTGCTGCCGGGTTCGCTGGACTTCCTGGAGGCAGTGCGGCGCACGGGACGGGACGCATGGTTCGTGACGAACAATTCGTCCAAATCGGCTGATGCCTATGTGGCGAAGCTGACGCGGATGGGCGTGCCCGAGCCGTATCGGCATCAGGTCATCACCAGCGGACATGCTGCAGCGCATTATCTGCTGGAGCGTTTTCCGGGCGGACGGGGTGATCTGCTGGGCAATGAAGTCCTCCGTGCGGAGCTGACCGCCATGGGGCTGACGTTCACCGAGGACGCGCCGGACTATGTGCTTGTCGCCTTCGACACCACGCTGGACTACGCCAAGCTCTGCCGCATCTGCGACCACATTCGCGCCGGGAAGCCCTACATCGCGACCCATCCGGACTTCAACTGTCCCACGGAGACGGGGTTCATCCCGGATGTGGGGGCGTTCATGGCGCTGATCGAAGCCAGCACGGGACGCAAGGCGGATGTCATCCTGGGGAAGCCCCATGAGGGCATCGTCCGGGAGGCCGTGGCGCGAACGGGTCATGCGCCGGGCGAAATGGCCATGGTGGGCGACCGGCTCTATACGGACGTGGCGACCGGCGTCCGCCATGGCATGACGGGCATCCTCGTGCTGTCCGGCGAAGCCACCCTGGCGGACGTGGCCGCATCCGACGTGCAGCCCCATTTCATCTTTGACCGGCTGGCGGACATGATCCCCGAGCTGTGATCGAACAAAAAAACCCCGCATGCCTCTCTGTCAGGGAAGCATGCGGGGTTTTGTGTTGGCTTATCGGCGGCGGATATAGCGGACGGTATTGGTGTCGGTCTGGGGGGTGGAAATGGCAGCGGTCAGGCTGCGGTTGCGGGTGACGTTGAGCACCAGCGCGATGCCGCCCATGTTGGTGGTCATGTTCGAGCCGCCGTAGGACAGGAAGGGCAGCGGAATGCCCGTGATGGGCATCAGCCCCAGCGTCATGCCGACATTTTCGAACACATGGAAGAGCAGCATCCCCATCACGCCGATGATGATGAGCATGCCGTATTTGTCGTAGGTGTAGCGCGCCAGATAGAGCATGCGCAGGATGATGAGCAGATACATCACCAGCACGAGGCAGCTGCCGACGAAGCCCCAGGCCTCGCCGATGGTGGCGTAGATGAAGTCGGTCCAGTCCGCCGGGACATAGTTGAGCTGACTCATCGCGCCATCGACGAAGCGCCCGATGCCGGTCAGTCCGCCCGAGCCGATGGTGATCTGACTCTGCCGCATTTGGTATGCGTCGCCCAGGGGGGACAGCTCGGGGTTCAGGAAGGCCAGAATGCGGTTGATGCGGTAGTCATCCACGCCCGTGGCCACAACGAAGCCGTACACCGCCAGGATCAACAGCACCACGGCGGCCGCCATGGTCAGCAGGAGCTTCATGTTCACATTGGAGAAGAACATCATGATGGCCGCGAGGAAGACGATAACGATCAGCGAACCGGTCTCACCGGAGGCCAGGATGATGACACCGGGCACGAGGATGAGCGCCATGATGCGGATGAAGTCCTTCAGCGTGCTCATGGGCTGATCGTCCTTTGAGAGCTCCAGGGCGAGCATGAGGATCATGGCGAGCTTGATGAATTCCGAGGGCTGAATGGTGTAGCCCCAGATGACATCGGTCCAGGCCTTGACACCCTCCGCACCGTTTGTCACCCAGGTGAAGAGCACCAGGAATGTGCCACCGAGATAGGCCAGCCTGGTGAAGCGCTTGATGATGTGGAAGGGGATGTTGACGATGACGGCGACGATGATGGGCGCGAGCATGAGGAAGAAGCACTGACGCATGGCGGAGGATGATTCGAGGATGTGCTCCAGCCAGGTCTCGGCGGTGGAGGTGGTGGAATAGGTGGCGACGCACACCGCGAGGACACCGAAGACGGACATCGCGCCGACCAGGAAGATCAGCGGCAGGTCGAGGTGTGCGCGGGCTCGTCTGTTTTCAGCGATCAATATGCCTGACCTCCTTGAGGGTGGGTTGGAAAAGGCGGCGAAACCAGTTCAGGCGCTGGGTGCCGATGCCGGGGAGGGGCGCATCCTCCCGGTGGGACATGCGGCGGGCGATGCGCACCAGTGCGTCACGCGCCTCGCAGTCGATGTGCATCAGCGGCTGATGGGTCAGTGCCGCGCGGTAGACGAAGGGGTCGTCGGGCACTTCACCCAGCAGTGCCAGGTCGAGGGTCGCGGCCACCGTCGCCGCGGCGTACATCTCGCCCGATCGAACCAGCGCCTCGTCCAGCCGGTTGACGATCACCCGGGGACGCGGCAGACCCTTGTCGGCCATCACGCTGGCGGTGCGTTCGGCGTTGCGGATGCACACGTCATCCGGTGTGCAGACCAGGACGCACTCGTCGATCTCCTCGTTCAGCAGGCCGCGCAGACTGCGTTCGATACCGGCGGGACAGTCGATGAGGACGATGTCGAAGCGCAGCTTGAGCTGCTTGAGGATGCGGCGGAAAGCGCCGGGCTTGAGCTCCTTTGCGCGGGCGAACTGGCTGGCGGGCAGGAGGCTGAGGCGCTCCTGCTCGGTGGGGCTGATGAGTGCCTGCTCCAGGCGGCAGGTGTCCTGCGCCACGTCGAGCAGGTCGAAGACGATGCGGTTCTCCAGGCCGAGGATGGCGTCCTGGTCGCGAAGCCCCACGTCGCCGTCCACGATGCAGACCTTCAGGCCATCACGGGCCATTTGCTGACCCGTGCAGGCCGTGATGGTGCTTTTGCCTACGCCGCCCTTACCGGACGCGATGATCCATGCGGTACTCATTTGTGCCTCCTTGGGGGATTATTACGGCGCGAGGGAGTTGCCGGCCGGCAGCACATAGTCCGTCGTGCGCAGCTCGGTCTGATCCAGATACCAGTTGATGAAGTCACGGGCGGCGATAGAAGCCATACCGCCGGAATAGCCATGGGGGATGAAGACGCAGATGGCGATCTCGGGCTCATCGTTGGGGGCGAAGCAGACGAACCAGGCGTTGTTCTCCAGGTCGATGGATGTGACCTGTGCCGTACCCGTTTTTGCAGCGATGACTTCCTGCACCTTGGGGTAGCCGCTGAAGTATTTGCGTGCCGTACCGGTATCGTCGGTAACGCCCTCCATGCCCTTGCGGATGAGGGACATGTAGCCGTTGGGGTCTTCCAGCTGATTGACGAGGGTGGGTTCGCGCTGGGAGAGGATCTCGCCCTCGGGGCTGATGATGGAGTCGATGATGGACACATTGTAGATGTATCCGCCGTTGGCCACCGCCGCGACGTAGCGTGCCGCCGCAATGGGGGTGATGGTGGTGACGGACTGCCCGATGGCCGTCAGGATGGTCTGCTGGCCGCCCCATTTGATGTCGTTCAGGTAGTTGTAGGCATCCTGGATGACGGCGCTGAGGTAGACCATCTCCTTGGTCATGCCCAGTTCCTCCATGAGGATGATACGCATCTGGGCGACCCACTCGCCCTGCGCGTAGTTGAGCGCCATGTCCATCAGGCGCTTGGCGCAGGCGGAGAGGCGTTCGTCCTCGTATTCCAGGCCGCGGGACGTGCCGCATTTCTTCAGGTGGGTCTTGAGGGAGTTGTAGACGATGATGGGCATGGACGTATCCTGATATGCCTCACCCAGCGCCTTGGTGGGGTCGTAGAGGGTGTTCTGGCTGCCGACGACGCTGCGCACCTCGCCGGGGAGGTCGATGCCCGTCAGGCTGGTCAGGCCGAAGAGGGAGGCGTAGCGGTACAGCCGCTCCTCGCCCAGACGGTCGCCCATCTCGTAGAAGAAGAAGTTGCACGAGTTCTGGATGGCATCGACGATGGTCTGAGCGGCGTGCTTGCCGCGCTGCCCCTCGGAGATCCAGCATTTGGGCGCGGTGGATTCGTCCGCGTTGTATTTGGTGTAGTAGCCCATGTCGGTGAAGCGCTCGGTGGGGGCGAGTTCGCCCTCGGCCAATACGCCGAAGCCCGTGACCATCTTGAAGATCGAGCCGGGCGTGGCACGCGAACCGATGGCGTAGTTCAGCATGAGGTTGCGGTCATCGGCGAGGATGGCGCGGGCCTCAGCGCCACCGGCGACCAGGGCATTCAGGTCGTAGGTGGGGAAGTTCGCCATGGCCAGCACGCGATCCTTCATGTCCAGCACGACCATGACGCCGTGCTCGGCCAATTCGAGGGGGTACTGCTCCCAATTGCGCTTGGCGATGTCGGTGCGGTTGGATTCCAGCCAGGAGGAGTCCACCATGAGGGCCTCCTGCTTGTCGCGGATCTGTTCGACATTGTTGGCGATGAAGCGTTCGGCCTGCTGCTGATAGGCGGAGCGGATGGTCAGCTTGACATTGTTGCCGGCCTCCGGCTCGGTGTAGGACAATTCGCGGACGATGGTCGAGAAGTTGTCACGCTCAACGACGCGGCTGCCCTGTGTGCGGTTGGAGGACGCCGTCAGCCAGGATTCCATCGAATATTCGATGCCGTCGCGGCCGATGGTGTCGTTGTAGCTGTAGCCCTCCGCCTGCAGCTCCAGCCACTTCGTCCGGCTGGGGATCTTGCCCACATAGCCGATGATCTGCGCGGCCAGGGTATGCTTGGGATAGACGCGCTTCGTGCCGATCTCCACGCCCATGCCGGGCAGGGTCATGGATTTGGTCTCGATCTCGATGACCGTCTCGTAGGCCACGTCCTTGGCGATGGGGATGGGCAGGGAGTTGAACAGGTTCATCTGCATCTCGGCGTAGACGGCCATGACCTTGAGCATGGTGCTTTCGTCCAGCAGGATGAAGTCGTATTGGGTCTTGTCGTCCTTTTCGATCTCCCGGAAGGCCGCGAGGTCTTCGTCGTTCTGGACGATGCGGTATTTGCGCTTCAGGCGCTGAAGGCAGGCTTCGGCGGTGGGGTAGCTCTTCGCGGTGACGTAGTTGTTGGAGCGCCACTGGCTCTCGCGGGTGGCCAGGACGCTCTCGGACACGCCCGAACCGAAGTCGAAGATCCACTCGCCGGTCTCCTCATCGCGGCGAATGTCGTATTCGAAGGCGAGGGAGCCGCCATTGCGCTCGATGATCTCGAGGGTCTCGACGATGGACTGGGTGTACTGATAATAGTCCTTCTTGGACACGTTGGAGCCGTCCTTGTAGAAGGTGATGTTGTAGACCAGCTCGTCCTTGGCGAGGATGACGGAATCCGCATCGGTGATATTGCCGCGTTTGTCGCGCAGGACGATGGTCTTCGTGCGGACGGATTCGGCCTTTTCGGCGTATTCCTCGCTGTTCATGAGCTGAAGGCGAACCAGGCCGCTGACGAGGTAGCCGAACATGGCCAGCAGGATGAAGATAAAGAGGATAAAGCGCCAGCTGATGGCCTTATGGGGGTCACGCTGGGAGATATTGCTCATAAAGCGCCTCCTTTCGGGGGAATTCAGTCCCGGGCAGGGCGGTGATCGAAGCGCAGCTCGGCCTTGGGGACGTCGATGACCTTGCGGAAGCCCAGGAGCTTGCGCACCGGCAGCATGATGAGCGCGGTGAGGGCAGTGGTCGCCAGGACATTGGTCAGGCTGCGCCGGATGAGCGCGCCGGTCAGTGTCGCGCCGCTGAGGTACATGAAGATCAGGTTGACGATCTCATAGAGGATGACATTGAGTGCCGCGCAGAGGACGGTTCGCAGCAGGGGGCTGACATTGCGTCCTCTGCGGCCGGTGGAGCGCTCGACCTGGAGGCGGGATTCGCTCTTGTCGGCGAAGATCACGCCGCACAGCAGCGACGAGGCCGGATAGAACAGCAGATTCAGCATGGACACGGTGGGCAGCATGGTCTCCATCACGATGCCGTAGATCATGCCGGCCCAGAAGCCGCGCAGCAGCCCGTAGCCCACCGTCACGATGGCCATCATGGCGATGAGCAGGCTGGCTGTCATGTCCCCGACGCGGAAATAGGGCATCACGCTGACCTGGAGCAGGTAGCCCAGCAGAATGGCGAGCATCAGCCGCACCTGGCGGAGAATGGCCTGTCGCATGGCTTATTCCTCCTCCCAGGTGAAGCTGTCCGGGTCAATGACGAGGACGGGCGTGGGCGAGGGCGTGGGGGACGCGGTGGGCGTGGCGGTCGGGCCGAGGAGGGAGGACTGGTATTCCAGCGCCGGGCCGACGGAGGTGGCAGGGGTCGCCGTGGGCGTGGGGGACGCGGTAGGTGTGGGGGTGGGGCTGACGCTGGGTGCGGGGGTGGCGGTCGCGGTGGGTGCGGGGGTCGCCGTCTCACCGAAGCGCAGGGTCGAGCCGATGCGCAGCGTCGGGTAGGGACGCGCCGTCACCGTCGCGACGTATTCGTTGTAGGTGGCGGTGTTTTCGCGGCCTTCGACGGCCTCAGCCGCCGGCTTGTAGCGGTAGACGATCACATACTCGATGTGCTCGAAGTCAGCCGAAGGGGCAACGACGATGTACTGCTTGTTGCTCTCCATGCCGCGGGTGGATTCGCGCACGGTGCCGATCGGGATGCCCTTGGGGAAGGACATGCCCACGCCGGAGGTGACGACCACGTCGCCGGGACGGGGGAGGTGGTCATCGGGCAGGTAATACATGCGGCACATGGGTTCGCCGTTGACGCCGAGCGTGCCGGAGACGATGCCCTGATCGCGGCTGGACTGGATGAGGCCGGAGATGGAGGCATTGGAGTCGATGATGGTGCGGACGGTGGCGGTGGTGTCGTAGACCTCTTCGGTGAAGCCGACCAGCGCACCGGAAAGGGTCACGGCCATGTAAGGCTCAAGGCCGTCGCGGCTGCCGCGGTTGATGGTGAAGGTGGAGAAGTAGTTGCCCTGTTCCCGCCCGATGACCTGGCAGCGGAGGGGATTCAGGCCGAGGTTCTGCTGCATCTCCTCGTCGATGTCCTCATACATGGCGAGGCGGTCGGCGTACTCCTGCACCAGCGCGGAGGTGATGTACAGCTCCTCGTTGACGGAAAGCAGGTCGATATAGGCCTGCTCGAGGTTATCGCGGAGCTTGACGCGGCGGAAGTACCCGGCGATGTCGTCGACGATGCCACTGAAGAAGCCCTGGACGGGCGCGAGTGCACCGGAAACGGCTTCCTCGGGGGCTTTGAGCAGCGCGGTGTCAGGCATCATCGTCCGGGAGAGCAGCATCATGCCGATGATGAGCAGGAGGAGCGTCGTGACGGTGACGAGCAGTGCGATGCGGAGGTTCGCGCCGCGCGGCTTCTTTGCCTTTTTGTCCTTTTTGTCCTTTTTCTCCTTTTCGGAGAGCAGGTGGCGCATCTGCTTCTTCGTGCGGGTGCGGGTCACGGGGGCGGGGTCGTCCGCCGCTTCGGCCGTGGTGCGGCGCGGCGCGGTGAGGTCATCGTCCTCATCATCCGCATCGTCCGCATCGTCAGCGGGCGTGAAGTCGAAGTCCTCCTCGCCGGACGGCTCGTCCGCGGCGGGCTTGAGGCCGATCATGCGCACGCCGCTGCGGCTGATGCCCTCGGTGACGGGCTCGTCGTCGGCTTCCTCCTCCTCGCGGGGGAGATAGTCCTCCTCGGTGGGGAGGTTGCGGGTCACGCTGTCCAGATCGTCGTCAAAGTCGTATTCGTCAGGATCGGGCAGGAAGGGATTCTTCTTCTGCTGCTCCTTCGCGGGATGGCGTTTGGCCATGTTGGTCACCTCATATCATCAGGGTAATCAGCCGAGGCTGGGCATGCGGCCCTGCTCCTGGAGCATGGGCATGTTCTCCACGATGTAGCCCAGACCCAGGGCGGTGCAGTCACCTGGCTCCTTGGCGATGAGCACGGGGATGCCCAGCTCGGTGGCGATGAACTGATCCATGCCGTAGAGCTGAGCGACGCGGCCTGTCAGGTGGATGCCGTTGCGCATGATGTCGGCGGCGAGCTCGGGGGGCGTGCGTTCGAGCACCCAGCGGATGGCGGCGATGATGGCGCGGCAGGGCTCATGGACGGCCATGCAGGCCTGTCGGGAGGTGTATTCGATGTCCATGGCCTGGGGCGAGAGCAGGTCGCGGCCACGGATGCGCACGCTGCGATCCTCCTCCACGGACATGGCGGAGGCCAGGTCGATCTTGACGTCCTCAGCGGTGCGGTCGCCGATGAGCATGTTGAATTCGCGCTTGATGTGGTTGATGATGGCCTCGTCCATCTTCGTGCCGCCGACGGGGATGGACTGGCTGACGACCAGCCCGCCGAGGGAGACGACGGCCGCATCGGTGGTGCCGCCGCCGATGTCGACGACCATCGAGCCGATGGGGTCGTACACGGGCAGATTGGAGCCCAGCGCCGCCGCGAAGGGCTTCTCCACCAGATAGACCTTCTTTGCGCCGGCCATGTGGACGGCCTCGGTGATAGCCTTGCGGTTCACATCGTCCAGCCCGGCGGGCACGGCGACGACGACCTTGGGCTTGACCACATTGCTGACGCCGATGGCCTTGCGCACGAAGTATTTCAGCAGCAGCGATGTCATGTCGAAATCGGCGATGGCACCGTTGCGGATGGGGTGGATGACGGTGCGGCTGTCGTTCATGCGGCCCAGCAGATGACGCGCATCGTCACCGACGGACTGCACCTGCTTCTTGTTCGTGCCGGAAACGACCACCAGCGTCGGTTCGCTGATGACGATGCCGCGCTTTTTCACGTAGACCTGCGTGTTGGACGAGCCGAGGTCAATACCAATATCGGGGGCAAAAAAATGCATATGCTTTCATCCTTTTTCTGATCTCATGGGGGGATGGCTTACAGCAGGCCGCTTTCTTCCAGCAGACGGCGGGTCAGGCTCATGGGCAGTCCGATGACATTGGTGTGACTGCCGCGCAGCTGATCGATCCACAGCCCGGCGATGCCCTGCACGGCATACGCGCCGGCCTTGTCCATGGGTTCGCCGGTGGACACATAGCGGCGGATGGCTTCGTCCGTCATGGGTTCGAAGTGCACATCGGTCGTGTCCGCCTCGCAGCGCAGCGTCCCATCCGGCGCGATGACCGTCACCCCGGTGTACACCTGATGCCACCGCCCGGAGAGCATGCTCAGCATGCGGCATGCATCGGGGGCATCGTGGGGCTTGCCGAGCGCCTGTTCGTCGACGGAGACGAGGGTGTCCGCCGCGAGGATGGCGCATCCGGGGTGCATGGCCGAAGCCGCGAGCGCCTTGCGCCGGGACAGCTCCTGCACCGCCTCCCGCGGGGGCAGCGTGCAGCTTTCGTCCACATCGGGCGCATCCACCTGGAAGGGGAGCCCGGTCAGCGAGAGCAATTCCCGGCGGCGCGGCGAGGCCGAGGCCAGGATCAGGGGCGTATCGTTCATCAGGGTATCCTCCTGAAATCTCTGTCGTGGGGGAATGCCGCCCGACATTGCCATAAAGCAAGCAGTATAACATTCCATTCTCTATTATAGCACATAACCATGGGGTTGGGAAAGCAAATTTGTAAATTTTCATGGACGGGACACAGTTCGGCCATGATTTTGCTGCACAAA
>CAZJOA010000100.1:0-10353 GCA_964547515.1 uncultured Faecalibacterium sp. | reverse complement strand
TCGATGCCCTCCGCCGCCGGCACCTTCGGCAGTCCCGGCATGGCGATGATGTCCCCCGCGAACGCCACGATGAAGCCCGCGCCCGCATTCAGGCGGACCTGGCGGATGTTCAGCGTGAAGCCCGTGGGTGCTCCCAGCGCCTTGGGATTGTCGGAGAAGGAATACTGCGTCTTGGCGATGCAGACGGGGGCATTCCGCCAGCCCTCGGCCTCGAAATTGGCCAGCTGCCGGAGGGTGCTCCCGGCGAAGGTCACGTCCTTCGCGCCGTAGATGCGCGTCGCCACGGCACGGATCTTGTCCGCCAATGCCATATCATCCGGATAGGTGAAGGACGGGCTGACCTTCTCCTGTGCGTCCACGGTGTCGCAGACCAGCGCGGCCAGCTCCTTCACGCCTTCGCCGCCCTTCGCCCAGCCGTCGCACAGCTCCACCGGCGCACCGACTGCTTCGCACGCGCTGCGGATGACGGCCAGCTCGGCATCGGTGTCCGTCACGAAGCGGTTCATCGCCACGATGACCGGACGCTGCCACACATTGCGCACATGGTCGATATGTGCCAGCAGGTTCGCCATGCCCTTTTCGACGGCGGACACATTCTCCGCGCCCAGATCGGCCTTGGCGACACCGCCATGGGACTTCAGCGCACGCACCGTCGCCACGATGACCACCGCATCCGGCCACAGACCGCTCATGCGGCACTTGATGTCCAGGAATTTCTCCGCGCCCAGATCCGCGCCGAAGCCCGCCTCGGTGACCACATAGTCCGCCAGCTTCATGGCGGTGGTGGTGGCGATGACGGAGTTGCAGCCGTGGGCGATGTTGGCGAACGGGCCGCCGTGCATCAGGCAGGGCGTGCCGTCGATGGTCTGCACCAGATTGGGCTGGATGGCATCCCGCAGGAGCGCCGCCATTGCACCCTGCGCGTTGAGGTCACCGGCGGTCACGGGCGTACCGGCGTAGGTGCGTGCCACCTGCAAGCGGGACAGACGCGCCTTCAGGTCGTTCAGGTCCTTCGCCAGGCAGAACACCGCCATCACCTCGGACGCGGCGGTGATGTCGAAGCCGTCCTCCCGGGGCATACCGTTCATCTTGCCGCCCAGGCCGGACACCACACTGCGCAGCTGACGGTCATTCACGTCCAGGCAGCGCCGCCAGGTCACCTGACGCGGATCGATGCCCAGACGATTCCCCTGCTGGATGTGGTTGTCCACCATGGCCGCGAGCAGGTTGTTCGCCGCGGTAATGGCATGCAGGTCACCCGTGAAATGCAGGTTGATGGACTCCATGGGCAGCACCTGCGCATAGCCGCCGCCGGTCGCGCCGCCCTTCACACCGAACACGGGGCCCAGGGACGGCTCACGCAGCGCCAGCATGGCCTTCTTGCCGAGCTTGGTCATGCCGTCCGCCAGGCCGACGGATACGGTGGTCTTCCCCTCGCCCGCCGGGGTCGGGTTGATGGCCGTCACCAGGATGAGCTTTGCGCGCTGTTCGCCCTGCACCTTCAGCGGATCGACCTTGGCCACATAGCGGCCATACGGGTAGAGCGCGTCCTCCGGGATGCCGGCGGCACGGGCGATGTCATCGATGCGGCGCGGGGTCGCCGCCTGGGCGATCTGAATATCAGTAGGCATGTCATTCGCTCCTTTGCTTCAAACGCGGTTCGTTTTTGTCCAAAAGCAGCTTACGTCCTCCATTATATCCGAACATAAATGCAAAATCAACCCCAAAAGTACGCTTTTCCACTTTTCCTTGTCCGCCTGGTGACAAATTGTAAAACATGCCCTCCCCCACTTGCGGCAAAGCCCGCACGATGGTATAATGAGGATGGATATGAATGCCGTGTCATGCGGCTTTTTCGCAAACAGGAGGAATCCCCCATGCTTTTCAAGCGCACGCTTGCCATTCTGCCCCTGATGCTGCTGATGCTCCTGCTGACTTGTCCGGCGCAGGCTGCCACGCCGACCCCCACGCCCACGGCGTGTCCAACGGCGACCCCCGTGCCCACCGTGCCGGTCTTCGGCACGAGCGAGGTCGAGCCCACGCCCCTGCCCAACAACAGCAAGGGCGTCGAAATGACCCTCGAGGACTGGTACGACTGGTACTATCAGGAGCAGAACCCCATCCCCAACGGCAGCTACAAAGACCCCATCTATATCATCGACGGGCGCGTGCAGTACGACGAGTACAATCTGCCCGAGCCCAAGGGCGCTGAGTATGCCCTCAAAACGGTGGACGACTTCGACCGGCATTCCCCCGCGCTCTATACCTGCACCCTCAAGAGCGGCACCTCCGCCTACAGCGTGCGTTCCATCTATGTGGAGCGTCTCTTCCGCGTCGGCAGTCCGACGAGGGTGGACGTGCTCTACCTCGACCCGCTGTGGGCGATCGTACGCTATCAGGGGAAGATCGGCTATGTCAAGCGTCACCGCATCCTGGATGTCAGGCCGGTGGACAGCGTGAACACCCCGCCCTATGGCGTGCAGAAGCATCAGTATGTGGCCGTGACCAGCGAGGAAGCGTCCGTGCGCGTCAGCATGAGCGAGGAGGACTATTCCTGGGCGATCCTCAAGCCCGGCACGACCCTGAGCATCTGGCAGTTCGACGGCGAATGGGCGGTGGTGAACTTCTGGCGCACCTACGGCTACATCCACGTCAGCCACCTGACCGACCTCCGCACCGTGTCCCCCACGGATGATGCCCTCAACGACGACACCCCCATCGCAGCCTACACCTCCTATTATGCGGTCAAGAGCACCCAGATCATCCAGAACCGCATGCACAATATCGACGTGGGCATCCAGTACATGTCCATCGTGCTCCAGCCCGGCGAAAAGGCCGATGCCAACGAATTGATGGGCCCCTACTCCCTGGCCAACGGCTATCTGGAGGCCGGCGCACTCGCCGAGGGCACGACCATCCAGTCCCCCGGCGGCGGCACCTGTCAGGTGTCCTCCACGCTGTATAACGCCCTGATGCAGCTCCCCGGGGTGACCATCCTCCACCGCCGCGCCCATGGCGACAACGGTGCCCCCTACCTCCCCATGGGACAGGATGCTGCCGTGGGCAATTCCGAACTGAACCTGATCTTCCGCAACGATTATGATTTCCCCATCCGCCTGGAGGGTCACACCAACTACGACGGTGCGCTGTGCTGGCTGATCTACCGCGTGTTTGAGGACTGATTTTCATGAAGCTGTATCACGATTTGACCCAGTGCAGGTTTCTGTGCCGGGTCAATCGCTTTCTTGCCCGCTGCTTGGTGGACGGCACGGAGACCGTCGTCCATGTGAAGAACACCGGCCGCCTGGGTGAGCTGCTCGTCCCCGGTGCGGTCTGCTGGCTGGAACGCAGCGCTTCTCCCGCCCGGAAGACGGCCTTCGACCTGGTGGCGGTGGAAAAGGCTGGGCGCATCGTCAACATCGACAGCCTCGCGCCCAACAGCATCATCCGCGAATGGGTCGGAAACGGCGGCTGGGGCGATGTGTCCGCCGTGCAAAGCGAATTCGTCCAGGGCGATTCCCGGTTTGACATCGCCTACATGAAGGGCGGCACGCGCGGGCTGATCGAGGTCAAGGGCGTGACGCTCTTTGACGAGCAGGGCGTGGTGTACTTCCCCGATGCCCCCACATCGCGCGGCACAAAGCACCTGCACGGGCTGATCCGCGCCGCAAAAGCCGGGATGGAAGCGGGCATCTGCTTCGTTATTATGCAGGAGGACGCGACCGCCCTCGTCCCGAATGAACGCACCGATCCGGCGTTCGCCGCCGCATTGCGTCAGGCTGACGCAGCCGGTGTCCGCATCGTCGCGACCCGCTGCCGCGTCACGGCGGATTCGGTCGGGATCGTCGGCGAAGTGCCCGTCATCCTGTGATCGCCATCAACCAAGGAGGTTTCCCCCGTATGAAGCGTATCATCGCGAGCCTGCTGCTGCTCTGCATGCTCATGCCGTCCGCCCTGGCCGAAGAGGCCGTCATCCGCCCCCAATGGCCCGTGCCGGAGCACGTCACCCGCCTGCTGGAGATCGCCGGGAACGAGGTCGGCTACAAGGAGGGGGCGCACGGCTATTCCAAATACGGCGAATACTGGGGCGACCCCTACGCCCAGTGGTGCGCCGAGTTCCTCTGCTGGTGCGTCGATCAGGTGGACAAGCAGTACGGCACGGATCTGCTCAAGGTGGAATACCCCCTCTATTCCGGCCAGAACACCGGCATGCGCTGGTTCATCAAGCAGGGACGCTGGGTCGCCCGCAACGGCTACCTCACCGACTGGGGGTATCAGTGGTTCAAGGGCGAGGATCACTTCCTCACCGCCGGGGAGTACATCCCCCAGCCCGGCGATTGGGTCTTCTTCACCTGGACGAGCGACAGCAACACCTCCCATGTGGCCATGGTGGAATACTGCACGGCGGACGACAAGGGCAATGTGACCCTGCACTGCATCGAGGGGAACAACCCGGTGGCCGTGGCGCGGGTGGAATACTCCACAGCGGACAAGAAGATCCTGGGCTACGGCACGGTGCATGACGTGGCGGACTGGACGATGCGCTCCGGCAACAGCGGCCAGAAGGTCACCGAGCTTCAGCAGAAGCTGATCTACCTGGGCTGGCTGCCCGAGGGCAGTGCGGACGGCTACTACGGCCCGGCGACGGTGGATGCCATCAACCGCTTCCAGACCGAATACGGCCTCAAGCTCCTGGGCATCGCCAATATCGAGACGCAGACCAGGCTCAATCAGCTCTACAACGAGAAACTCTTCCGGGACGGCGACGCATGGGCCGTCGCGGAGGAGGATGACGACTTCTACGACTGACCCGGGAGGGATTCTGTTGGACCCGATCTATGTATGCGGCCATCGCAACCCGGACACGGACTCCATCGTGTCCGCCATGGCTTATGCGGCACTCCACAATGCGCTGGGTGACTCGGAGTACATCGCCGCGATGCTCGGTCAGCCCAATGACGAGAGCCGCTTCCTGCTGGAGCGCTTCGGCTTCGAGCCGCCCCTGCTGCTCTCCACCGTCCGGACGCAGGTGCGCGACATCGACTTCGACACACCGCCCGCCATCGGGCAGCAGGTGCCCGTCAGCCATGCCTGGCAGATGCTGATGGATCATCAGGCGCTGTCCGCCATCCCCGTCACCCGCGAGGACGGCAGCCTCTACGGCATGATTACCGCAGGCGGCGTAGCCGAAAGCGACATGGCCTCCATCAGTGATCCCCGCGTAAAGGACGTGCCCGTGTTCAACCTCCTGTCCGCGCTGGAGGGGCACATCGTCAACAGCGAGGAGGACACCTTCGACACCATATCGGGCGAGGTGGTCATCGCGCTTCCCTGCTCCGGCGGGTCGCATGCCATCCGCGAGGGCGCGATCGTCCTGTGCGGCCATCAGGAGGACGTCATCGACGAGGCCATCCGCGCCGGGGCGAGCTGCGTCATTCTCTGTCAGGATGCCATGCCCGAACGCTTCATCGGCATCCGCAGTCAGACCTGCCTCATCGTCACCCCCTGCGATGCCTACCGCGCCGCACGCATGATCTATCAGGCCATTCCCGTCGGACGCATCGCCCAGACCGAAAATCTGGTCTACTTCCACCTGAACGACTTCATCGACGATGTGCGCGAGACCGTGCTGCAAAGCCGCTATCGCTCCTACCCCATCATCGACCACCGCGGACGTGTCGTCGGCACGCTGAGCCGCTATCACCTGCTGCGCCCCAAGCGCAAGCGCGTCGTTCTGGTGGATCACAACGAGAAGAGTCAATCCATTCCCGGGCTGGATCAGGCGGAGATCGTCGCCATCATCGACCATCACCGTCTGGCGGACGTGCAGACCGGGCATCCCGTCTTCATGCGGAACGAGCCGGTCGGCTCAACGACCACCATCGTGGCGACCATGTTCCAGGAGCGCGGGCTGATGCCCTCCCCCAAGCTGGCCGGGCTGATGGCCGCCGCCATCCTTTCGGACACGGTGCTCTTCAAGTCCCCGACCTGCACCGCCCGTGACCGCCGCATGGCCGAACGCATGGCACGCATTGCGGACATCGACCTGGAGCAGCTGGGGCGCGACATGTTCTCGGCGGCATCCGGGGCGGACAAGCCCGTCGAGGCGCTCATCAACACCGACTTCAAGGAATTCCACATCGCCGGACACGCCCTCGGAGTCAGCCAGGTCACCTGTCTGGATGCGGAAAGCCTGCTTGCCCGGATGGACGAGTTTCTCCCGGCGATGGAGAAGCTCAAGGCGCTGCGGGGCTACGACATGGTGCTGATGATGCTCACCGACGTGCTGCGCTGCGGCACGGAGCTGGTCTTCCTCGGCGACGAAGAAGCCATCCAGCAGGCCTTCGACACGGGCAAGATCGCCGGACAGCATGTCTACCTCCCCGGTGTCGTCAGCCGGAAAAAGCAGATCATCCCGGCGCTGGCCGCCCTCTGGGGGTAAGGGGGCTTCGACCGGTTTTGCGATTGAGCAGGCTGTTCTGCATACAGCGTCCGCGTGGACGGAGGGAGCGCCCCCCGAGGAAGTTGTCGGACGATCGTCCGACTATGACGAGGGGGGGCTGTTCCTGCATAGAATTCCCGCGCGGGGTTCATTTCGTCGCCGTCATCCGCCCTTCGGGGCGGTTTTTTTGTCCGAAAATGAACTGTACATGAAATCAATCGCAAGCTATTGACATCATGCGATTGTTCTGCTATAATTCACCCTTGTAATTCAGGAAAAGGAGGAGCACCATGGAAACGCCCATTGCAGGCTATGGCTGGTACATCAAGCGCATCGACAATGCCCTGGCCAAGGATGCCAACCAGAACCTGCAAAAAGTCAACCTCACCATGCAGCAGAACCGCGTCCTGATCCAGCTGGCAAGAGCCGAGGGCTACACCCTCTCCCTCAAGGAGCTGGAGGAGCATTTCTGCGCCGCCCAGTCCACCGTGGCAGGACTGGTCTCCCGGCTGGAGAAGAAGGGGCTGATCCAGGCCCTCCCCGACCCCACGGATCGCCGCGTCAAGCTCGTCCGCCTCACCGAGGACGGCTTGGCACTCCACGCGATGAGCCGTCAGGGTGTCGTGGAGACCGAAAAGCGCCTCACTGCCCTCCTGTCCGAGGAGGAAAAAGAGCAGCTGCTCCACTGCCTCAAGAAGGTTTATGAGGCCGTGCGGCAGCCCAATCCCGAACAAAACAGCGAAAGGAAGGGAATCCATGATTAAAAAGCTCGCTTCCTATGTGAAGCAGTACAAAAGGTCAGCCATTCTCACGCCGATCTGTGCGGCGGGCGAAGTGCTGATGGAAGTGCTGATCCCCCTGGTGATGGCTCAGCTCATCAATCAGGGCGTGTCCGCCGGCGATATGAACGCCCTCATCAAGTACGGCCTGCTGATGATGGCGCTGGCGCTGCTCAGCCTGGCCATCGGCGTGGCCTGTGCCCATCTGGCCAGCCATGCGTCCACCGGCTTCGGCGCGAATCTGCGTCAGGCCATGTATGAGAACATCCAGCGTTTCTCCTTCGCCAATATCGACAAGTTCTCCACCGCCGGCCTGGTCACCCGCCTGACCACCGATGTCACCAACATCCAGAACACCTTCCAGATGATTACGCGCATCGCCGTCCGTGCACCCATGACGCTGATCTGCTCCCTCATCGCGGCGCTGAGCATCAATGCGCGGCTGTCCGTCATCTTCCTGGTGGCGCTGGTCTTCCTGGGCATCACCCTGTCCATCATCATCACCACCGTCTCCCGCCTGTTCAGCCAGGTCTTCAAGAAGTACGACGCGCTGAACGCTTCCGTGCAGGAGAACGTGAAGGCCATCCGCGTGGTGAAGGCCTTCGTCCGCGAGGATCACGAAAGCGAGAAGTTCCGCGAGGCCTCCGGCAATGTCTACAAGCTCTTCGTCAAGGCCGAGAACATCATCGCCCTCAACCACCCCATCATGATGGCCACGGTGTACACCGTCATCCTGCTGCTGTCCTGGTTCGGCGCGAATCTGGTCTGCGATGGCAGCATGGCCGTGGGTGACCTGAGCGCCATGTTCTCCTATGTCATGTCCATCCTGATGAACCTGATGATGCTCTCCATGATCTTCGTCAACCTGACCATGACCAGCGCCGCCGGTAAGCGCGTGCTGGAGGTCATTGAGGAGCAGCCCTCCATCGTCGATCCCGAATCCCCCACCATGGTTGTCCCCAATGGCGACATCGACTTCAACCATGTCTCCTTCAAGTACCATGCGGAAGGCTCGGGTGACAACATCCTCCAGGACATCGACCTGCACATCAAGTCCGGCGAGACCATCGGCATCATCGGCGGCACGGGCTGCGGCAAGTCCACCCTGGTCAGCCTCATCAGCCGCCTCTATGACGTGACCGAAGGCTCTGTCTGCGTCGGCGATGTGGATGTGCGCGACTACGACCTGGAGACCCTGCGCAATCAGGTCGCCGTGGTGCTCCAGCAGAACGTCCTCTTCTCCGGCACGATCCTGGATAACCTCCGCTGGGGCAAGGAGGACGCCACCCTCGAGGAATGCCAGGCCGCGTGCCGTCAGGCCTGCGCGGATGAATTCATCGAGAAGATGCCCGACAAGTACGACACCTTCATCGAACAGGGCGGCACGAATGTCTCCGGCGGTCAGAAGCAGCGCCTGTGCATCGCCCGCGCCCTGTTGAAAAAGCCCCGCGTGCTCATTCTCGATGATTCCACCTCCGCGGTGGACACCGCCACCGATGCCAAGATCCGCCGCGCCTTCAAGGAAGCCATCCCCGGCACGACCAAGATCATCATCGCCCAGCGCATCGCGTCCGTGCAGGATGCGGATCGCATCATCGTCATGGAGGACGGCCGCATCACCAACTTCGACACGCATGAAAAGCTGCTGGAGAAGAGCGACATCTACCGCGAGATCTTCGAGGCGCAGGTTGGCGGCTCGGGTGACTTCGACGAGACCAACAGCGACAAGGACATTGAAGTGTTCGACATCAACAAGCTCAGCGAGAAGCGCCCCCAGCCCGGTAGGCCGCCCTTCCCGCCCAAGTCCGCCCCGAAGGCCAAGAAAGGAGGCGCTTGATTATGATGGGTCCCGGTCCTCGCCGTCGCGGCACGCCCATGCCCGCCATGTCCATCAAGGGACAGGGCAAGCTGCTGGCCCGCGTCCTCAAATTCATCATGAAGAACTACGGCGTGCACTTCATCGTGGTGCTGCTGTGCATTTTCGCCACCGCCTACTGCACCCTGCAGGGCACGCTCTTCACCGAAGACCTGATCGATGTCTACATCGCCGGTATCATAGAAGGCACGAAGACCTTCGCCGACCTGAGCACCCGACTGTTCCAGCTCGCCGGCATCCTCGCCTGCGGCATCGCCTGCTCCTATTTGCAGCAGCGCATCATGGTCGTCGTCACCCAGGGCAGCATGCTCAAGATCCGCAATGAGCTCTTCTCCAAAATGGAGGAGCTGCCCATCAAGTATTTCGACACCCATTCCCACGGCGACATCATGTCCGTCTACACCAACGACGTGGACACCATGCGCATGCTCATCGGGCAGAGCCTGACCCAGCTGGTCAACTCCGCCACCACCCTGGTGATGACCTTCGTCTCCATGGTCACCCTCTCCCCCATCATGACCGTGCTGTCCATCGTGCTGGTCTCGCTGACCATGCTCGTCTCCGGCAAGCTGGTCGGCCTGTGCGGCAAGTACTTCGTCGCCCAGCAGGAGAACCTGGGCAAGCTCAACGGCTTCATCGAGGAAATGACCACCGGCCAGAAGGTCGTGAAGGTCTTCTGCCACGAGGAAAAGGCGCAGGAGAACTTCAACGAGCTGAACGAGAACCTCCGCAGCGCCGCCCACGAGGCGAACCGCTGGTCCAACACCATGGGCCCGATCAACAACAACCTCGGCCACATCTCCTACGTCATCTGCGCCATGGTCGGCTCTGCACTGGCCATCCTGTCCAACAATGCGCTGATGACCGTTGGTAAGCTCGTCACCTACCTGACCCTGAACAAGAACTTCACCCAGCCCATCACCCAGGTGACCCAGCAGATGAACTCCATCATCATGGCCATGGCGGGTGCACGCCGCGTGTTCGAGCTGATGGACGCCGAGCCCGAGAAGGACGAGGGCTATGTGGAGCTGGTCAACGCCCATGAGGACGAAAACGGTCACCTGGTCGAAAGCGAAAAGCGCACCGGCCTGTGGGCATGGAAGCATCCCCATCAGGACGGCACGACCACGCTGACCAGGCTGGAAGGCGGCGTCACCTTCGACGATGTGGACTTCGTCTACACCGAGGAGAAGCAGGTGCTGCACAACATCAGAATGTACGCCATGCCCTGTCAGAAGATCTCCTTCGTCGGCGGC
>CAZJOA010000099.1:2325-10435 GCA_964547515.1 uncultured Faecalibacterium sp. | reverse complement strand
CAATAAAAGAATGGGTAAAAGCACAATCTTCGCCATCAATCGCGGACGGCGTTCCCGGCCCTATTCTCCGCGCGGAGGAAATGCTCCCCCACCGCCGGGGCGATCAGCGCCGCCTCTGCGGACAGCGTGCACACATGGGGCGCGTTCTCCAGCCAGAGCACCGACTTGTCCGCGCTGGACGCGCCCGCGAGGATCACCTGCGCCGAATCGGCGGTGATGGTGCGGTCGGCATGGCTCTGCACCACAAGCAGCGGACAGGTCACAGCATGCAGGTCGCGCCGCGCCATACGGATGACATGCGCCAGATCCGCTCCGCTGCGCGTGGGGAAGCCCGCATAGCCGTAGTCGTACCTTTCATCCAGCGGCGCACGGGCACGCCAATGCACCGTGGGCACAAAGGGTGCGGCCAGGGACGCGAGCCAGAGCGGCGCACGCGTCCCCATGGGCGCGGAGAGGGTCGCCACCGCGTCCACCTGCATCTGTTCGGCCAGGATCAGCGCCAGACAGCCGCCCATGCTCAGGCCGGCCACGCACACGCTGTCGCAGCGCCCGCGCAGGCGCATCACCCCCGATTTGGCCGCCTCCAGCCAGTCCGCCCAGGTCACGGCGGACAGCTCCGTCAGGCATGTCCCATGCCCGGGCAGGTTCTCCCCCAGCACCGTGAAGCCCATGCCGTGCAGGTGCTCCGCCAGGGGACGCATATGCGCCGCCGTCCCCGTGAACCCATGGAGCAGCAGCACCCCCATTCTGCCGCCCTCCAGCCAAAACGGCTGACAGGCCGCATCCGCAAAGCTCCGTTCCGTCCGTCCGGACATCCGACTCACCCTTTCTCACATGCTGATGCCGATTCTCGCAGATAGAGGAACACGGCGGACTGATCGTCCCGGCGGCGGGCGGCATCGGCGGAAAATGCGTCCGCCAGAAGCGCCCGCGCGGCATCCGACGGGTCGTCATGGGTCAGCGCACGGGTGATGGCACTCTCCAGCGCCGCCGCCGTGGGGAACGCATCCTCCACCCCGTCGGTCAGGAGCACCACTGCGTCCCCTGCGCAAAGCCGCAGCGGGTGATCGTCCGGGGCGATTTCCTCCACGATCCCCAGGGGCAGCGTACCCCCCGTCACACGGGTCAGCACCCCCTGCTGACACACCCACGATGCCGCCGCGCCCAGCTTGTCCAGCGCCGCACGCCCCTTCCACAGGTCGATGGTCAGCACGTCCGCCGTGGCGAAGCGTTCGCCGCCCTTGAGGAGCATCATGCCGTTCACCGCCGTGAGCGTCTGCTGATGGCTGTAGCCCGCGTCCAGACAGAGCCGGAGCAGCTCGACCGTCTGCCGGGAGGCCAGTGCGGCCTTTTCGCCATGTCCCATGCCGTCGGACAGCGCCGCCAGGAATCGCCCGTCCTCCAGCACGCCCGTCCACGCCGTGTCCCCGCAGGGAGCGCCCTCGGACAGCGCTTCCGCCGCCACCCCGACCGCCGCCGTCAGCAGCGGCCGCTCCGTCACCAGCACCCGATCCCCGTCCAGCCGCGCGGTCTGCATCGGTACGCCCAGCACTGCGGACACCAGCGTGCACATTTCCTCCGCCTGCCTGCGTGCACCGGTGATGAACTGCAATTCGAACGCCGCCTGCACATGCCCCTGCACCCGGCGGACATAGCTCAGCGTCGCCGGGATGGCACGCTCCTCCAGCACGCGGCGGATGCGCCCTGCGGTCATGCCGTCCCACCAGGATTCCCCGGCCGACAGCATGGCGAATCGCCTCGCCGCGCCCGACAGCGCCGTCAGGTGCGTCACCAGCATCTCCCGCTGCGCCTCCGCCTGACGCGCCGCACGCTGTGCCGCCTCGTCCTCCCGGCGCAGGGCGTTCATACCCTCCATCAGGTAGTACAGCCGCTGACACCCCAATCCGCGCAGCCGCTCCAGCGCGTCCCGCCAGATGTCCTCCTGCGTGTGCCGGAAGCCCCACACCTGCTCGGCTCGCTCCGCCGCCGCATCGGTCGTCATGCACCCGCAGCGCTCGTATTCCGCGCAGCCCTGGCACAGATGCTCCTCCCACCACGCGCCGGTGTGCGCCTCCTCCGAGCCCTCCACGCCCGGAACGGCTCTCGCCAATGCGGCAATGGTCTGCTCCCATGCGCCCAATGCGGCGGACGCATACGCATCGCCCGGCGCAGGGTCATTGGGCAGGAAGCGCCGCAATGCCCCCTTCACCCGCTCCAGCGCCGGACGCGGCAGGAGGGCGATCAGCACCCCCGCACACCAGAGGGACAGCCCGCAGCCCAGACCCGTCCCCCGGCACAGCAGCAGCGGCAGATAGCTCCCCAGCACGAATGCCCCGCAGGTCAGCCGCCACCGGGACAGGCTCTCCGTCACCCCCGCCAGAAAGCCGCCCAGTGCCAGCGCCACCGCCGCCGTCAGCGGAAGGCCCTGCATCGCCAGCGCCATCCCGGACAGCATGCCCAGCATCGCCCCCGTGCTCACCCCTAACACCATGGCCGAGGCCAATACCCCCGCGCCCGCCAGCAGCATCCCCACATTCACGCCCAGGAACAGCATCCGTGCCCCGCCGCAGATGCACATCGCCGCCAGATACCCCACCGCGACGCGTTCCTCCAGGGCGGAAAGGTGCTTCCCGGCCTTCAGCGCCCGGAGCGCCCGCGCCAGAACCGGTGCGGACAGGACCGCCACCGCCACCGCGCCCCAGCCCTGGAGCATTTCCGCCGCCGTGGGCGCCAGCATCGCCCCGATGCCCGTGGGCAGCATCACCACCGCCGCGAACGCCATCAGCCATGCCGTCCCCCGCCCGCAGAGCAGGAAGGGTGCAAGTGCTGTAAGCGCAAGGGTCAGCAGGCTCTCCCAGCGCAGGGGCAGCCCCGACAGCGGACGCAGCAGCAGCGCCGCCGCCCATCCCGCCAAGGCCGGGCGGACATCCCCGCCCACCGCCGCCAGCGCCGAGGCATACGCCGCCTGCAACCCGGAGGGCATGCCCAGCATGTCCGCAAAGGCCAGAAGCAGCGCGGGACTCGCCTTCACCGAAAACACCGCCGCACCGCGAAGGCGCGTCCAGGTCCACCGCTTCTCCCGGGGCATCCACCGATCCGTTTTCTTCCTGTGCTGTCTGAGTACCGCTTCCGCCATCACGCCCGACCTCCCTGCTCGTCCTGGAGGTACAGCATACGGCATGTGCGTCCGCCGATGCGTCGAACAGGCGCGCGAGAAATGCGAATCCCCGGAGGCTTCGTGACCCCCGGGGGATTTGCCGTCACTCGATGGACAGCACGGTGTAGTCCTCCTCCTCCACCGCCGCACGGAGGACAGCCTCCTCCACCGGCGCGGAAAGGGTCACGATGGCCGTCCCGGCGGTATGGCTCGCCTCGGCGCTCGCCACGCCGTCGATGGACTCCAGCGCACGCTTCACCATCGCCTCGCAGTGCCCGCACATCATGCCCTCAATATGCATGACGCGCACGGGCAGCGCCTGGGGCATTGCCACCTCGGGGAGCGTCACCGGCTTGCGGGGACGGTCGTGCCTGGCATCGTGCATGCGGAACAGGTTCAGCCGCAGGGCGTTGGACACCACGCAGAAGCTGCTCAGGCTCATGGCCGCCGCGCCGAACATGGGGTTCAGCCGCCAGCCCAGCAGGCCGATGAATACCCCCGCCGCCAGCGGGATGCCCAGCGAATTGTAGCAGAACGCCCAGAACAGGTTCTGATGGATGTTGCGCAATGTCGCGCGGCTCAGGCGGATGGCGGCGCTCACGTCCGTCAGGCTGCTGTTCATCAGCACCACGTCCGCCGCGTCGATGGCCACATCCGTGCCTGCGCCGATGGCGATGCCCACATCCGCACGGGTCAGCGCGGGCGCATCGTTGATGCCGTCCCCCACCATGGCGACCTTCCCGGCCTCCATCATCCGGCGGATGACGCTTTCCTTGCCGTCCGGCTTCACACCGGCGATGATCTGATCCACACCGGCCTTCTCGCCCACAGCGCGGGCGGTGCGCTCGTTGTCGCCGGTGAGCATGACCACGCGGATGCCCATGCCCTGCAATTCGCGCACGGCACGCGGACTGTCCGCCTTGATGGCATCCGCCACGGCGATCACGCCCAGCAGCCTTCCCCCCCTGGCAAAGAGCAGGGGCGTTTTGCCCTCTTCGGCCAGATGATCGGCGCTTTGGCGGATGTCCGGGGGCAATTCCGCCTTTTCGCCGATGAACGCCATGCTGCCGCCCCAGACGGATTCGCCGTCCAGCACGGCGGTCAGCCCATTGCCTGGCAGTGCCCGGAAGTCCGTCACGGGATGCACCGTCCCCTGCCCGAAGCGCTCCATGATCGCCTTGGCCAGCGGATGCTCCGACAGGCTTTCCAGTGCGGCGGCGGTTTCGGTCAGCTCATTCTCCGTCACCCCCTGCGCCGGGAGCACATCCGTCACCGTCGGCTGACCCGTGGTGATCGTGCCCGTCTTGTCCAGCGCGACGATCTGCACCCGGCCGGTGTTCTCCAGCGCGGCGGCGGTTTTGAAGAGCACGCCATGCTTCGCGCCCATGCCGCTGCCCACCATGATGGCCACGGGGGTTGCCAGACCCAGGGCGCAGGGGCAGGAGATCACCAGCACGGAGATCGCCCTCGCCAGCGCATTGCCCACCGTTTCGCCCAGGAGCAGCCACACCATCAGCGTCACCGCGGCGATGCCGATGACCACCGGCACGAACACGCCGCTGACCTTGTCCGCCACCTTGGCGATGGGCGCTTTGGTCGCCGCCGCATCGGACACCATGCGGATGATCTGGCTCAGCGTCGTGTCCTCGCCCACGCGGGTGGCTTCGCAGCGCAGGAAGCCCGAGGTGTTCACCGTCGCGGCGGACACATGGTCGCCGGGCTGCTTGTCCACCGGGATGGATTCGCCGGTCAGGGCGGCTTCGTTCACGGCGGACACACCCTCGATCACGCTACCGTCCACCGGAATGGCCTCACCCGGACGCACCACGAACACATCGCCCTTCTTCACCTGCGCGATGGGGACGATCTGCTCCCGGCCGTCCGCCACGAGGGTCGCGGTCTGGGGCGCGAGGGACATCAGGGACTTGAGCGCATCGGTCGTGCGCCCCTTGGAACGCGCCTCCAGCATCTTGCCCACGGTGATGAGGGTCAATATCATGGCGGCGGACTCAAAGTAGAATTCGTGCAGGTAGTGATGCACCGTTTCCGGCGCGTGGAGCTGGGCATGGGTCATGGCGAAGAGCATGGCCAGGCTGTACCCGAAGGATGCCGCCGACCCCAGCGCCACCAGCGTATCCATATTCGGTGCGCCGTGCATCAGGGATTTGAAGCCGCTGACGAAGAATCTCTGGTTGATGACCATGACGATGCCGGTCAGCACCAGCTCCGTCAGGGCGATGGCGATGGCGTTCTCCGCCAGCACCGCCGGGAGCGGCCAGCCCCACATCACATGCCCCATGCTGATGTACATCAGCACCAGCAGGAAGCCCAGCGACCACAGCAGCCGCCGCCTGAGCCGGGGCGTTTCATGGTCGGCGAGGGCATCGGCCTGCGCGGCGGGGGCGGCATCCTGCGCGCCGCCCTTCACGGACGCACCGTACCCGGCTTCTACCACCGCACGGATGACCTCCCGTTCGGCGGCGCTGCCCTCCACGCCCATGGCGTTGGTCAGCAGCGACACGGACACCTCCGTCACCCCGGGCACCTTCCGAACCGCCTTTTCCACCCGCGCGGAGCACGCCGCACAGGTCATGCCGGTCACATGGTATTGCTTCATTTTGATGATTCTCCTTATTTCATGAGCTTGCGCAGCGTCACCAGCAGCTCGTCGATCGCTTCATCGCTGCCCTTGCGGATGTCCTCCGCCACGCAGGTGCGGATGTGCTCCGACAGCAGCGCGCTGGAGAACCCATGCACCGCCGAGGACACCGCCGCTGCCTGCGTCAGGATGTCCGGGCAGTAGGCATCCTTCTCCACCATCGCCCGCAGGCCGCGAATTTGCCCCTCGATGCGGTTCAGGCGGTGGATCAGCGCCCGCTTCTCTTCATCGGAGCGCTCCTTGGTGCGCGTGCAGACACAGCATTTCTCCGGCATAGCCTTCCCTCCTCCGAACCGAACCATTCCGGTCAGGTTCGACTCATTATATACCCCCGTGGGGTATCTGTCAAGGGCAGAAAACGGCTGACCCCGCGCAAGGCAGAGTCAGCCGTGAAAAAATGAAGCTTACCAGGTGGCCTTCATCGCCTGAGCGACGCATGCCTGATGATCCGGATCGACCACATCGGTGCCGTGCGTCCTGCTGCCATAGAAATGCAGGCAGAACTGACCGTCGAAGTTGTTGTCGGTGATGGTCTGATCGCCGTGGGGCTCGGAGTAGATGGAGGCCGCATAGACATGGCCGTTATACTGCACGAGCATGGCGCGGCGATGATAGGAGAACTCCTTGCCGCCGTTGATCTTGAGCAGGATGGCCGTGTCCGCCGCCGTGAGCGGCTCGGCATCCAGGTGGTTGGAGCCGTAGAGCACCTTGGCATTGAAGATCAGGCCGGTCTTGACATCCTTGATCTTGATGATGGCCTTGCCCGGGAAGGTCTTGTAGCCCTCCTTGAACCAGTCCAGCTGCTCGGTGACGTAGGTCTTCTCCTGCTCCTTCTCAGCCTTGAGCGCCTCGCTCTTGGTCATGGCATTGGAGGCCGCGATCTTCTTGAGCGTGGTGGAGTCCGCCGTGCCGGTGACGTTCAATTTGTTCAGGCGCTGGAATTCCGTCACAGCGGAGGTGGTCTGATAGCCATAGTCGCTGTCCACGGTGGTGTTGTAGTAGCCCAGCTCCTTCAGGCGCTTCTGGAGCGCCTTGACCTGATCGCCCTTGTCGCCCTTTTTGAGGGTCTGATTGGTGTTCAGGGTGACATCGGCGGGGGTGTTCGCCGCGATGGCGGAGGACGAATCCAGCTTGGCCTGGGTGGTCGGGCCGGCAATGCCGTCCTGGGTCAGGCCGTTGTTCTTCTGGAACGCCTTGACGGCCTCCACCGTGCGTGCGCCGTACTCACCGTCCGGCGTGAGGGTATAGTAGCCCAGCTCCTTCAGGCGCTTTTGCAGGTTCTTGACCGCATCGCCCTTGTCGCCCTTTTCCAGCGTGCCGTCGTCCTTCTCCTCTTCCTTGGCGGGAATGGCGGAGGACGAATTCAGCTTCGTCAGGGTGGTCGTGCCGACAACGCCATCCACCGTCAGGCCGTTCTTCTCCTGGAAGGCCTTGACCGCCTCCACCGTGCGGCTGCCGTACTCGCCGTCCGGCGTGAGGGTGTAATAGCCCAGCTCCTTCAGGCGCTTTTGCAGGGTCTTGACCGCGTCGCCCTTGTCGCCCTTGTTCAGCGTGCCGTCGAGCTTTCCGTCTTCCTTCTCAGCCTCCTTGGCAGGAATGGCCGAGGTGGAATTCAGCTTGGCCTGGGTGGTCAGACCCGCGATGCCGTCCTGGGTCAGGCCGTTGTTCTTCTGGAAGGCCTTGACCGCCTCCACCGTGCGTGCGCCGTATTCGCCGTCCACGGAGGGGGTGTAGTAGCCCAGCTCCTTCAGGCGCTGCTGGAGCTTCTTGACCGCATAGCCGGAATCGCCCCTCCGGAGGATGCCGTCATCCTTTTCTTCCTCCTTGGCCGCGTCCTTGGCGGAAACGGCGGAGGACGAATTCAGCTTCTTCTGGGTGCTCGGGCCGGCAATGCCGTCCTGGGTCAGGCCGTTGTTCTTCTGGAACGCCTTGACCGCCTCCACCGTGCGGCTGCCGTATTCGCCGTCCGCCGTGGGGGTGTAGTAGCCCAGCTCCTTCAGGCGCTGCTGGAGCGCCTTGACGGCATCGCCCTTGTCGCCCTTTTCCAGCGTGCCGGTATCGGGCTTGGCGGTGGGCTTGGCGGTCGCCGCAGCGTTGGCCTTGGTGCCATCCGCCTTGATGGCGCTGGCGGATTCCAGCTTCTTCTGCGTGACCTTGCCCGCCACGCCGTCCTGGGTCAGGCCGTTCTTCTTCTGGAACGCCTTGACCGCGTCCACCGTGCGGTCGCCGAAATTGCCGTCGCACGAATAGGTGTAGTAGCCCAGCTCCTTCAGGCGCTGCTGGAGCGCCTTGAC
>CAZJOA010000099.1:0-2225 GCA_964547515.1 uncultured Faecalibacterium sp. | reverse complement strand
CGCACGAATAGGTGTAGTAGCCCAGCTCCTTCAGGCGCTGCTGGAGCGCCTTGACGGCATCGCCCTTGTCGCCCTTTTCCAGGCTGCCGGAGGACGCTGCCGCCGCCGTGGGTGCGGCGGTCGCGGAAACAGCCGTCCCCTTGGCATCGATGGCCTTGGAGGACTTCAGCAGCTTGACGGTGGCCTCATCGGCAATGCCGTCCTCCGTCAGGCCGTTCTTCTTCTGGAAGGCCTTGACCGCCTTCACCGTCACGCTGCCGTAATTCCCGTCACAGGCAGAGCTGTAGTAGCCCAGTTCCTTCAGACGCTGCTGGACCTCCTTCACCTCATCGCCCTTGTCGCCCTGCTTCAGGCCGTTGACGGTGATGTAGCTGGCGTAGACATAGCCGGTGTGCTTCCCGTAGGAGACCTTATACCAGCTGCCGGTCTTGTCGAGGATCTCGACCGTCCGGCCCTGGCGGATGGTCGTCAGCGCTTCACTGCTGCTGCTGGCCTTCTCGCGCAGGATGAGCCCGCTGGCCGTGACCGTACCGGAGGACGCTGCCGCCGTCGCGCCGAAGAGCATCGCAGCCGCCATCAGCCCGATGGCCAAACGCTTTGTCCGCATGTGGATCATAGGTACAACCCCTTTCGTCATCAATATATTGCAAGCATGCGCCATTGTCAATGCCATATCTGGTTTTGCATGGCGGTTTTACAATTCGTCACATTTTCGGGGGACACAAATATCCCCGCCGCCATGCGACAGCAAGCCAATGCTATTATAAGCCATGATCGCCCATTTGTAAAGCACCGAATGCAGAACTTTTTTTGCAAAAGGGCTTGACAGCCGGGGCGCGGCATGCTATACTTGTCAAGGTTTTGAAAGAAGCCTGTGCCGTAGACAGCCGGTATCCGCAAGGATGTAAAGGGGTGCTTCCCCGCCTGCCGAGGTGTGATGGATATAGCATGTCTTTGCTCATCCCTTGCACCTGATGCAAGGGTTTTCTTTTACTCCCAAACCGTTAAGGAGGTGCAAGAAGAAATGGCAAAGGTGCATGAGATCAAGCCCGAGAAGGTGGCAGCTGTTGCTGACATCGTCGAGAAGCTCAACAACGCCCAGAGCGTGACCATTTGCAGCTATTCCGGTCTGACCGTGGAGCAGGTGACTGAGCTGCGCAAGCTGTGCCGCAACGAAGAGGTCGCCTACGTCGTGCTGAAGAACCGCCTGGTGCAGCGCGCGCTGAACGAGGTGGGCATCACCGGTCTGGATGATCTGCTCAACGGCCCCAACGCCTTCGTGTTCTCCATGAAGGACGCTGTTGCCGGCCCGCGCATCATCAACGACTACATCGAGAAGAACAAGCTGCAGTCCCTCACGATCACCGGCGGTATCCTGGAGGGCAAGGCCATCGACGTGGCGACCGTCAAGGCGCTGGCGAATCTGCCCAGCCGCGAGGTCCTGCTGGCCAAGCTGCTTGGCTGCATGTCCAACACCGTTGCGAGCTTCGTCCGCGTTATCGATGCGTACCGCAAGAAGCTGGCCGGCGAGGAGTAATCAGACGGTTCACCGTCCGAGCATTCCCGGACACAATCGCTGCCTGACGGCAGCATGAGGGGTTCCCCCTCACCTGAATACGCAACTTTTACCGAGGGTCAACGACCCAATCGAATTAGGAGGAACATCAAAATGACTCATGCTGAGATCATTGCCGCCGTCGAGTCCATGACGGTGCTGGAGCTGGCCGATCTGGTCAAGGCCATGGAAGAGAAGTTCGGCGTTTCTGCCGCTGCTACCGCTGTTGTTGCGGGCCCCGCTGCCGGCGCCGGTGCTGCCGCTGTCGAGGAGAAGACTGAGTTCGACGTCATCCTGAAGGGCTTTGACGCCGCTGCGAAGCTGAAGGTTCTGAAGGTCATCCGCGAAGTGTGCGGCCTGGGCCTGAAGGAAGCCAAGGACTTCGTCGAGGCTGCTGCGACCGGCCCCAAGACCGTCAAGGAAGGCCTGTCCAAGGAAGATGCCGACAAGCTGGCTGCCCAGATCAAGGAAGTCGGCGGCGACGTCGAGATCAAGTAATTCCGATCCGGTCGGATTCGCTTGCTCAAGGGGATGCTCGAAAGAGCGTCCTCTTTTTTTGCGTATGCCGGAACGCATAACGGCGGAGAACATGCCGTCCCCCGCCGTTATGCGTATTCTTATACTAATTTACGTCTAAAACATAGCACCGAGCATAGTGGATTTTTTGTTC
>CAZJOA010000098.1:0-10540 GCA_964547515.1 uncultured Faecalibacterium sp. | reverse complement strand
ATATATCATGGATGGCCTGCGTCACATCAGCCATCCGCAGAGCGCCGCGCCCAGCACATACGCCATCAGCGACACCCCCAGCACATGGGGCAGTCGCCTGACCCCCGCCGCCCCCAGATACACCGCCATGGTGTAGAAGATGGTCTCGCTCGACCCCATGAGCACCGCGGCGATGCGTCCAGCGCGGCTGTCCACCCCGCAGGTGCGGAAGACCTCTTCCATGGCGGCCAGACTGCCCGAGCCGGACAGCGGGCGCAAAATCAGCATGGGGGACACCTCGCGCGGCAGGCGAAGCAGCGTCGTCAGCGGTGTCAGCATGCGGGAAAGCGCCTCCGCCAGCCCGGACGCATTCACCAGCGACAGCATCAGCAGCATCGCACACAGCGCCGGGAACAGCGCCAATGCGCCGCGCATGCCCCGTTCCGCACCGCGCAGGAACGCCCCGTACACATCACAGCCCGACATCAGCCCGCGCAGCACGATCACCCCGACCAGCCCCACGATGGCCACACCCGTGATACCGCCCATGCATCCGCCCTCCCTCCCGTGCCAGCAGCATCAGCAGGATGGTCGCTGCCGTCGCACCGCCGCTGACCAGCAGCGTCATGCCCCATATGTCCGCCGGAAATGCCGCGCCCGCGCTCTGCCGCAGGGTGATGACCGTCGTGGGGATGAGCTGCAAGCCCGCGTTGTCCAGCGCGAGCAGCATCGACAGCGCCTCCAATCCCGGCTGACCCAGGGCGGACAGCCGCTTCGCCGCCTCGATGCCCGCAGGGGTCGCAGCGTTCCCCAGCCCCAGCAGATTTGCCGAGAGGTTCAGGGAGATCGCGTCCCACGCGGCCTCGTCCGTCACTCCCGGAAACAGCGGTCGCAGCATTCGCCGGAACACCCGCCCCAGCCGCGCCACGTCCCCCGACGCGCAAAGTATCTCCATCAGACCGCTCCACAGCGTCATCCCTGCCAGCAGCGTCAGCAGCAGTCGCACCGCCTGTTCCCCGCTGGACAGCAGCGCCTCCGCCGTTTCCCCCGCATGCCCCGTCAGCAGCGCAAACCCTGTCGCGCCAAGCATCAAAACGATCCAGGCCTGGCTCATGTCCGTCACCCCCATGCCCCATACGATACGCAAAGTTAACAATATGTGTCAATCTGTTTTTTTTTTTTTTCAAAAACGTAACAATTATAAATTTATCACATTTTCCTTGACATTCCCTGTGAATTATTGTAGAATAATAACGAATTCAAGCCCGTACTTGCGCATTTTCAAGAGGCTTGAGTCTCTTGTTCATGATTGAGGAGGATGTTTCTTATGGCAATGAAATCAACTGGTGTTGTTCGTCAGCTCGACACCCTGGGACGCATCGTGCTGCCCATCGAGCTTCGCAGGACCATGGACATCGGCGTGAAGGACATGGTCGAGATCTTCGTGGAGGACGATCGCATCATCCTCAAGAAGTATCATCCCGCCTGCATCTTCTGCGGCGACGCCCGCGATGTCGTCCCCTACAAGGGCAAGCTGGTCTGCAAGGCCTGCCTGGCTGAGCTCGGCAACACCAAGGTGGATTGATCTCACCGGATCGGCTGATGCACTGTTTGCGTGCGCCACTTTTCCGAACAGACCTGCATCCAGAGCGAGTGCACCTGCACCCGCTTTTTTCTATGCCCGAAAAACGAAAAGCATGCCTCCCCTTGTCAGCCGTCCGCCGTTGGGGTATAATAGGGGCACGCATTTCAAACGAAAGGAAGCGTCACAATGGGCAAGACCTACACGCAGACCTACCGCATCGGCGCGAGCCAGACCGACCTGACGGCACACCTGCGGCCGGGTGCGCTGCTGGAGATCATGCAGGAGCTGGCGGGCGACCACGCCGCGTCCCTGGGGGCGGGTCGGGATGAGCTGCTCGGCATGAACATCGCCTGGGTGCTGACCCGGCTGGAGGTTCGCATGACGCGGTATCCGCGATTCGGCGAAGCGCTGACGGTGGAGACCTTCCCCATGCCGAACCGGCGGGTGTTCTTCCCACGGTATTTCCTGTTTCGCGACGAACAGGGGCACCAAATCGGCTGCGCGGGCAGCATGTGGGTGCTGATGGAGCTGTCCGCCCGGAAGATGGTCTTCCAGCCCGACATCGCCCGCCGTCTGCCCGACAACAGCGACCTCACCGCGCCCATGGGCATGCCCGCCACCGTCGAAGAACTGCCCTGCCCCGCCATCGAGACCCTGCACGCCCCCGTTTACACCGACCTGGACATGAACGGCCACGTCAACAACACCCGCTATGTGGACTGGTGCTGCAACGCGCTGGGCACCGACATCCTGCGGACACACGCGCTGACGCATTTCGCGGTGAACTACGCCCATGAGCTCCTGCCCGACCAGCAGGTGCGGACGCTCCTGCGCCGGGAGGGCGGGCGGTTCAGCTTTTCCGGCTTCGAGGGGGACAGCCGCTTCTTCGACGTGGGCGGCGAATTCACCCCCCTCGTGCAGGAGGGACCATGCGCGTAGTCGGGGTCATCGCCGAGTACAACCCCTTCCACCGGGGGCATGCGCATCACCTGCGGGAAGCGCGGCGGCTCGCTTCGGCGGACGCGGTGGTGGCCGTCATGTCCTCCGTGTTCACGCAGCGGGGCGAGGCGGCACTGCTTTCCCCGCGTGATCGGGCGGAAATGGCGCTTTCCGCCGGGGCGGACGCGGTGTTCGCGCTGCCCGCGACCTGGGCGGTACGCGACGCGGAGCATTTCGCCCTGGGCGGCGTGGCGCTCCTGAACGGCCTGGGCTGCGACGCGATCTCCTTCGGCGCGGAGGACACCGACCTCACCCTGCTGCATGAAACCGCCCGCCTGCTTGAATCACCGGACGATGCCTTCCGCGCGGACGTGCAGCGGCGCATGCTCGGCGGACTCCCCTACCCTGCGGCCATGTCCGCCGCCATGGAGGCCGTCCTCCCCGGCAGCGGCGCATTGCTCTCCGCACCCAACAGCACCCTGGCGGTATGCTACCTGCGCGCGATGCTGCGTCTGCATGCGTCGATGGACATCGTGCCCGTGCAGCGTCAGGGGGACTATCATGCATCGCAGTTGGGGGACGAGCTGCCCTCCGCGACGGCACTGCGCGGGGCGATCCTGCGCGGGGACTGGTCGAGCGCCGAAAAGGCCATGCCTGATGCGGCCTATCGCATTCTCCGCCGGGCCGCCATCGAAGGCCGCGTGCACCGTCCCCCGGCGCTGGACGCGGCGCTGCTCTACCGGCTGCGCACCATGTCCGCCGGGGAATTCGCCGCCCTGCCCGATGTGTCCGAGGGCATCGAGATGCGGCTGATGCGTGCCGCGCAGGTCGCCTGTACCCGCGAGGATGCTTTGCGTGCCGCCAAGACCCGGCGATACCCCCATGCGCGGCTGTCCCGGCTGACGACCCATGCCCTGCTGGGCTTCACCCATGCAGACCTGAACGCGGCTGACCTGCCGTCCGCCGCATGGCTGCTGGGTTTCCGCAAAGAATGCGCCAGTCTGCTGTCCCACCTGAACGACCGCGCGACCCTGCCCATCCTGTCCAAGGCGGCGGACTTTGACCGGAGCGTCCCGTGGTTCGCCGCAGAGCTGCGCGCATACGACCTCTGGGCGCTGGGCGCGGGACTGCCCGCCGGTCTGGCGCTGACGCAGGGCATCGCCGTGCGCTGACGCAACCGCCCGTTGCTTGCAAGTGCCTCCGCATTGCGCTATGATGGACGTATCCACGGTTCAAAGGAGGAATTCACCATGGAGATGCATGACATCCTGAAGTCCCTGCGGAAAAGCACCACCTCACGCAGGACGAAATGGCGGATCGGCTGAAGATCAGCCGTCAGGCCGTCAGCCGTTGGGAGACCGGCGCGACCCAGCCGAATGTGGAAACGCTCAAGCTCATTTCGCGGGAATTCGACGTGTCCATCAACACCCTTTTGGGTTCGCCGCGACGGCTGATCTGCCAGTGCTGCGGCATGCCCCTCAACGAAGACGGCCTCATCAGCCGCGA
The DNA here is from genome assembly GCA_964547515.1 of uncultured Faecalibacterium sp. Classification (GTDB taxonomy): domain Bacteria; phylum Bacillota; class Clostridia; order Christensenellales; family Aristaeellaceae; genus UBA11524. The sequence goes on along the minus strand of CAZJOA010000098.1, from coordinate 6,531 downwards.
AACGGACGGCACCTTCCGCGAGGACTACTGCAAATGGTGCTATGCGGACGGGACGTTCGTCTACCCCGACAAGGAGGCACTGTTGGACTTCCTCGTGGCGCACATGCCCAACCCGGACGGCCAGGACGATGCCGTCCGCCGCGAGCAGTTCGACACCTTCCTGTCCACACTGAGCCACTGGCAATAACGCAAACGGGACTGAACAGGTTCAACGCCTGAACAGCCCCGTTTTTCATATGCGTCTTTTCATCACGAGGACGCGATAGCCATCCGTGTCGTAGGAAATGCCCGTTTCCGCAAAGCCGCAGACCTGCCAGAAGTGCTCGCTCTGCGCGTTGCCCGCGATGCGTCCCAGGCGGACTTCCGTCACACCCTGCCCCTGCAGCAGCGTCAGAACATCCGCCACCAGCCTGCGCCCCAGACCCCGCCCCTGACACACGCCGTCCACCATGAACCACCCGATGAACGCGCTGTTCTCGCCCGGATGATGCAGGATCAGATCCATCAGGGCGACAAGGCGTTCCCCGTCGAACCAGCCGAAGAAATGCTTGTCCGCCAGGGTGCGTTTCGGCGAGAGGGCGGTCAGGTCCGCCGCGAGGTTTTCCGCATTCGGGGCGGGGCGCATGTACCGATAGTACAGCGGATTGCTCTGCGCCAGCCGCAGCATTTCCGGCACATCGCCGGTATGCAGCGTCCGCACGGTGAATTCGCCATGCAGCGCGTCCAGCGGCAGACGAATGCGCTCCACGCCGATGGCCAGCACGCCGAACCGGTGCTGCTTTTCCGGCGGATAGTACTGCTCCATGTCGCGCGGGTCAGCCGTGGACACGTCATCCGGCGTGTAGCCGCATTCCAGCAGCGGCAGGGCGGCATACAGCGCCGCGAAATCCGCAAAGCGCCGCAGCGCCGTGACCCGCACCGTCACCCGGCGCTCGTCCGTCGTGCACGCGAAGGTGATCGTGTCCCCCACGGCGATCATCCGCCGCTTTTCGTCGTTCAGCCGAAGCTCCCAGCGCTTCCTCCCATCGGCGATCATGCCAAACGGCGACGGGCGAAGGTTCATTTCGTGATGCATGTTTTCAGCTCCCTCTCCGACAGCGGCGAAAGGGCGATCGTCCTCATTTTTCGCCCTCGCGATGCATCGAACGCTCGGTGGAGAACCCATCGGGATAGCGCGCATGGAGCTTGTCCAGATTGCGGCGCAGCACGTCGCTCAGATCAACGCCCAGACCGGTCGCGGCTTCTGCCAGGTACCAGGCTACATCGCCCAGCTCCTTGAGCAGCTTCTCCCGATCCAGATCATGCCCCTGATAGAGGTGCTTCTTCATCAGGTCGATGGCCTCGCCGGATTCCCCGCAAAGCCCCATCAGCGCGTTCATCAGCACCTCCTGCTCCGTCAGCGCCGGATTGAGCAGCGTCATGGCTTCCTTCTGATAGGCATCGGCGTTCATTCCGTGTCCCTCCAATTTGTCAAAAACGGGGGACGCGCATACCACGTCCCCCATGTTCTCCGCTGACTTACGCCTCGATGGCCTTCTTCAGCGGCGCGAAGTCGATGCCCTCGCACTCCTTGAGCACATTGTACAGGCCGGTCAGCATGGTTTTTACGCCGCCGGGAACATCGCTCTCCACATTCAGCGGCAGCACCGGATCATGCACGGACAGGCGCAGCAGGAACCAGCCGTTCTCCAGCCCCATGGTCTGGGTTTCCGGGTCTTCCAGGTCGAAGGCAATGCGGACGCCCTCGCGGTTGTCCGGCGCGATATGCCAGGCTTCCGCCGCATTGGCGTAGTCCAGCACCTTCTGGATGGCGACCTTCCCCGCCTCGCGGAAGTCCTCCGCCGTGATGCTCAGGCGGATCTCCCGGCTCTCCACAGGCTCTTGCAGGTCGGCGATCAGGCTGCCCAGCGTCTTGCCCTCCTGCTTGAGCTTCATCGCGCGGACGATCAGCACCGTCACCAGATACATGCCGTCATCCAGGAAGTGGTTCTCGCGCAGGGCTGCATGACCGCTGGTCTCGATGGCCAGGGGACAGGAGATGCCCTCCTCGTTCAGGCGGATGGCTTCATCGATGACATTGCGGTAGCCGCGCTTATAGCGGTAATGCTCGCCGCCCCAATCGTTGATGAACTTCTTCAGCCCGGAGGACGTCACGGAGTCCGTCACGATGGTCTCGCCGGGCTTCTCGTCCAGCAGAATGGCGGAAATGAGCGCGATGAGGCGGTTGCGGTTGATCTCCCGGCCATCGGCATCCACCACGGCAGCGCGGTCGCAGTCCGTGTCGAAGATGACACCCAGATCAGCCCCGGCCTTCTTCACCGCCTCGGAAATGGAGGCCATGGCAGCGGCGTTCTCCGGGTTGGGGATGTGGTTGGGGAACATGCCGTCCGGCTCGAGGAACTGACTGCCCTCGATCCACGCGCCCAGCTCTTCCATCAGCTCGGCGTAGAAGCCGCCCGCGCCATTGCCCGCGTCCACCACCACATGCAGACCCAGCAGGGGCTTCTGCACATCGGTGTTCAGCCCCTGACGGATGCGATCCGCCAGCAGCTCCTTATAGGTGGGCAGGAAGGGCTTCTCGGTGATCGTGCCCGCCATGGCCATGTCCTCCGGCTCATAGGCGGATGCCATCTCCAGCAGCTGCGCCACCTGCGCACCCTCCAGACCGCCCTCCTCCACGAAGAACTTCAGGCCGTTCTTGTCAAACGGGTGATGGCTGGCCGTCACCATGATCGAGCCGTCCGGCTGAAAACCGGGCGTGATGATGGACATGTACATCGCCGGTGTGGAGCACATGCCGAAGGACAGGGCATTCGCGCCCGCCTTGGCGACACCTTCCGCAGCGGCCTGCAGCAGCGCAGGCCCGGAAATGCGGCTGTCACGACCCAGCGCGATCGTCACCTGCGCAATGGGCTTCTCCAGCTTCCCCGCAACAAATCGGGCAAAAGCCATGCCCAGGCACATCGCCACATGGGGCGTCAGCGGTGCATTCTCACCAACGGCTGTGCCGCGCACGTCGGAACCGCTCTTCAATTTCATCCAATCCATACAATTCTTCTCCTTCTCAGCCAGGGGCGCTGCCCCTGGACCCCGCTTAAGGGTCTTCGACCCTTAAGAATCCCGTTTTCGCGTTGTAGTTGACTGTTCTTTCATGGTATATGCGCGTGGTTGTTATGGGGACGGAGGACGGGGTGAACGTCCCTGCGACGTGAACCCAGTCCATACGCGAGATTATCATAGGGACGGAAAGTACCGTCTGAAAGTCCCGTCACAACCCCTGATCGTCCGCCGCCGCCTCATAAGCGCCGCGAAGCATACGATAAAGGGGCGCGAGGGTCTGGAAATCCCTGCGGACGACATCGACGATGTCAGCCGTGCCGATGGCATCCATATCCGGATGCGCACGTCCCACATACACATCCCGCGAGGTATACCAGCCCTTCAGCCCCAGCGGGAGGCCGGGCGGCACCTCCATGCGCTTCCACGTCTGATTCCAGACGGTGAAGTCGTTCTTCTCCAGATGGCAGCCATCGATGATCCGGGCGTACTTCTCCGGCTCTGCGGCCATGCGGCGGCGGAAGACCTCCATCATCGGACGGTTCTCCCCCCATGTGCCCATGCCCCAGCCCAGCTGTGTCGGCCCTAACTCGAAAAAGAAGTTGACGCTCCCATCCCTTGGCTCTGCCGCGCGCCGGAAGCACAGCCACAGGTGGTCGCGGAAGGGCGACTTATCCTTGGTGAAGCGCGTGTCCCGGTGGATGCGTGCCAGGCATTTGTAGGGGCGGATCTCCATCTGCGGGTCGATTTCCTGCATGGCGGGCGCAAGCGCCTCGATGAAACCATGGAAGACTGCCTTCACATCCCGCTCATAGCGCGCCTTATTCTCCGCAAAGTAGGCCTTGTCATTGTGGAATCGGATGTCGAGGAAAAATTGCAGCGTCTCTTCCGGAAAACCGGTGAACATAACGCACCTTGCCTTTCGCAGGGCACAGTGACCCTACTATGATCTCAACCTATATTATAAACGCATCGGCGCAGGTTTTCAAGGGGGAAAACGGCTGAATTTCGGCATTCGGACACAAAAAGGAGCGCCCCATCGGGACGCCCCCCAGACTGTCAAAAAAGACATACCTTCAGCAGAAGTAATTTGCCGTCTGCAAGACTCTCATCGTATCGACCGGCTTTGCCGGTCGGGCGGGGCGTTTTCCGTAGTGAAATACAATTTCACGAAGGAAAACATTCCGCCGCTATCCTCGACAAAGTGGCTTTGCCACTTTTGCGACACGCTGAGGAGCGCCCCATCGGGACGCCCCCTGTACATAGGCAATTACACGCGCTCGGCGATCTCCTTCTGGAGCTTCGCGGCGAACTCTTCCAGCGTGCAGGTCACGGTCTGGTCGGTGGCGCGGTCACGCACGGACACCGTGCCGTCCTCGACCTCCTTGCCGCCCAGGATCAGCATATACGGCACGCGATCCACCTGACGCGCCTCGCGGATCTTGTAGCCGATCTTCTCGTTGCGGTCATCCAGCTCCACGCGCACCTTCAGCGCCTTGAGCTGCTCATACACCTTCCTGGCGTAGTCCATGGACTTGTCGGACACGGGCAGCACCTTCACCTGCACGGGCGCCATCCAGGTGGGGAACTTGCCGGCGAAGTGCTCCGTCAGGATGCCGATGAAGCGCTCGATCGAGCCGTACACCACGCGGTGGATCATGATGGGCTGCTTCTTGGAGCCGTCCTCCGCCACATATTCGAGGTGGAAATTCTGCGGCAGCTGGAAGTCCAGCTGGATGGTGCCGCACTGCCAGGTACGGCCGAGGCAGTCGCGCAGGTGGAAGTCGATCTTCGGGCCGTAGAACGCGCCGTCCCCCTCGTTGACGATGTAAGGCATGTTCAGCCGTTCCAGCGCGGCCTTCAGGCCATTGGTCGCGTCCTCCCAGTCCTCATCCGAACCCATGGAATCCTCCGGACGGGTGGACAGCTCCACAAAGTACTCAAAGCCGAACTTGGAATACACCTGGTTGATGAGCTTCACCACACCGGCGATTTCATCGGGGATCTGCTCACGGGTCATGAAGATATGCGCGTCATCCTGGGTGAAGCAGCGCACGCGGAACAGGCCATGGAGCGCGCCCTTCAGCTCATGGCGATGCACCAGACCCAGCTCGCCGCAGCGGATGGGCAGCTCCCGGTAGGAATGGGGCTGATTCGCATAGACCAGCATACCGCCGGGGCAGTTCATGGGCTTGATGCAGAAGTCCTCTTCGTCGATCTTGGTGGCATACATGTTGTCCTTGTAGTGATCCCAGTGGCCGCTGGTCTCCCACAGGTGACGGTTCATCATCATGGGGGTGGACACTTCCACATAGCCGGCATCATAATGGATGTCGCGCCAGTAGTCGATCAGCGCATTCTTGATGAGCATGCCCTTGGGCAGGAAGAAGGGGAAGCCGGGCGCTTCCTCGGCGAACATGAACAGACCCATTTCCTTGCCGATCTTGCGGTGATCGCGCTTTTCGGCCTCTTCCATCATGCGCTGGTACTCCGCCAGCTCATCGCCGTTGCGGAAGGCGATGCCGCGGATACGGGTCAGCATCTTGTTGTTCTTGTCGTTCTTCCAGTACGCGCCGGACACAGCCGTCAGCTTGAACGCCTTGAGCGCCTTGGTGTAGCACAGATGCGGCCCGACGCACATGTCGATATAGTCACCCTGCTGATAGAAGGTGAGCGTCACGTCCTCGGCGAGGTCGCCGATGTGCTCGACCTTGTATGCTTCGCCGCGCTCCTGCATGAGCTTGATGGCCTCATCGCGGCTCAGGGCGAAGGGCTTGATGGGCAGATTCTTCTTGACGATGGCCTGCATCTGCTTCTCGATGGCGGGCAGATCCTCCTCGGACAGCTTCACGTCACCCAGATCCACATCGTAGTAGAAGCCATTCTCCGTGGCAGGGCCATAGGCGAAATGCGCCTGGGGGTACAGCTCCTTCACCGCCTGCGCAAGGATATGCGCCGCGCTGTGACGCAGGATGTGCAGCTCTTCGTCCTGAGCGCACTCCGCAACATGACCGTCGTTGTAAATGACCTTCATCGTGGGAAACCTCCTTCTGTTTGTTTCCGGACAGCCGGAAAAGATGGCTGCGGCGGGATAGAACAAGCCCATCCCTCGCAAAAAGCAGCTCGAGGGACGGGCCTGTAAACACAAGCACGTGGTTCCACCCTGATTGGTTCTCTTTGCCGCTGTAACGCGCGCCTCGCGGTCTGATCGGGAGGTGGTCTTCGCCGGGGCTACTCCGCCGACGCGCTTTCAGCCGGGGCGCGTCTCTCTGTGGGGCGTTTCCTTCCGGGTACTCTTCTCCGTCATTTCGGACGATGATTCAGTATACTCCCGTTCATGCGGGATTGTCAAGCGCAAACCATGCGAAATCGCAAATTTCCATCAGAACAGCCCGGTGATGACGCCATCCTCCGTCACATCGATGCCCTCCGCCGCCGGCACCTTCGGCAGTCCCGGCATGGCGATGATGTCCC
>CAZJOA010000097.1:0-10575 GCA_964547515.1 uncultured Faecalibacterium sp. | reverse complement strand
CGTCTGATCTTCTTCATACGTTCTGCCATACTCCCTTCCATGGGATGATTGGGGGATAATCAAAATGACCCGGGGCAAGCCCATCCCGTTGGGGGGATGGGCAGACTGCCTCGGGCAAAGCATCGCTGCACGCCGCCCCGGAGGAGGCCGCCCGACCCATCAGCCGGACGGCACGGGGGGAATGCGCTTGCTTACTTGACGAAATAGTCCAGCACGGTGGTCTCGTCCACGGAGATGGGCTCGACGCTGTACTTGGCGACGCGCTCGTCATCGATCACGCCGGACCAGTTCATGCCAAAGGCGAAGTCATAGGTGTTGCCGTCCGCGTCCACATGGCATTCCATGTCGCGGGGAACGTCCTCATACTGCGCCTCGACGGTGTCCATGTTGGCGGGCATCTGCAGGGGCAGCAGGCCGGAGGGCTCAAACTTGCCGGCAGCAGCCTGCAAATAGATGTCGACCTTGTTCAGACCCCAACCCATGAGGATGGCATCCACTTCGCCCTCGAACTCGGCGAACACCATGGGCTTGGAGGCGTTGATGAACACAACGACCTTGTCGCACACGGCGGCAGTGTTGAGCACCAGGTCAAGATCGGACTCGTTGGTGGTGGTGGTGGACTCGCCGTAGTAGGAACGGTTCTCCTTGTCGTAGACCACCTCAGGGCCATAGACGCCATCCACCTCATACTGGGTGATGTCGCCGCCGATGGAATCAAAGCGGACATACATATTGTCAGCCGTGTAGGGACGATACTGCAGGGAGATGGGCTTGTAGGTGAACTCCGGAGGATTGTCGTTGGCCTTGGTCTTGCCGTTGTAGGCGTACATGGCCTCGGGGTTGGTCTCGACATAGGCCTTGGTGGCATTGCCGGTGGCGGGGCTGGAGATCATGACGATGGCGAAATCGCAAGCCGCGATCTCTTCCGCAGACGCGCGGATGATGTCGTCAGCCGTCCAGGCTTCCTTGCCGTCAGAGCCAACGCCGGTCTTGGGGCCGACCTTATCGGTCACGACATTGAAATACTGCGAGGCGGTCTTCAGGTCAACACAGGCCGTCCAAGAGGCAGGGGTCACGCCATTGCGACCCTGGGATTCAGCCTTGTACACCATGGGGATGTACACGGTCTTCTTCTCCTCGCCCGCCGCCTGGATCAGGCCGCCGCTGTTCTTCACCATGACGATGGACTTCTTCTGCGCCTCGATGCCAGCCGCGGCATATTCGGCCTTGTTCACCGTCGCCTTGCTCTCTTCCACGCTCAGGTAGGGATTGTCCACCACGCCCACGTTGAAGAGCACCTGGAGGATGTGACGGGTGGAGTCCGCCATATACTGATCCATGGTCTCCTGACCATACTTCTCCACGCCCAGGTGATAGGCATCCACGGCGATGGCAATATCGCTGTCGGGGGTGCGGCCAAACGCGCCGAAGGCATCCACGCCCGCGATCATCATCTGGAGGAAGCGCTCGGCGGTGGACAGATGCTCCACGCCATAGGGCTTGTCATAATGGGTGTTGAAGTCGTTGAGGATGTAGCCGTCCCAGTTGAAGGCATCGCGCCACATATCCTTCAGCTTCCACTCGCTGAAGCTGCCCGCAACGCGCTCGCCGCCGATGGCATCGCCATATTCGTCCACGGCGATGGAGAAGTTCGTCATCGCGGAGGAAGATTCCTTGGTCAGGCCGGGCAGATTCAGCGCGGCGGAGTACACCAGGAGGTGGGTCGCCCACTGACCGCCGGGGAAGACGTTGTAAGCGCCGTCGGGGGAATGCGCCTCGCGGCCGCCCTCGGCAGCACCTTCGCCCCACAGATGCTTGATCTGGGTGTTGACGCTGTCCTCGCCCCAGCCGATGTCGTTGCCATCAGCGTCATAGGTGGACTGGAAGCCATTGATGAGCTCGCGAACCATGTCGATGGCCAGCTGGGGGTCTTCGCCGAACGTGCCGGTGATGCGCTTCCAGCGGGGCTCGGTGGCGAGGTCGATCTGCGGGCCGACCTGCATGCTCACGCCCAGAGCGCGGTATTCATCCGCATGGGTGCGGGCGAACTGACCCACCAGCTCGGGGTCGAAGGAAGCCGCCAGACCCAGATTGCTCGGCCAGGAGGAAACGTTGACGCTCAGCGGGTCATCGATGAAGGTCGCGGGGATGACCACGCCGCCCAGCGTCTCGATGTATTCCTGAACCATGTTGTTCCACACGACAGAGGTTTCCACATTGCCCTTGTTATAGCGCAGGTGGCGATAGCCAGCCTTGAAGGCATTCTGGAACGCCTCGGGGATGGCATCGGTGCTGATCGTGCCGATGGACATGGGGTTCATCTTCAGCCCCATCTGGAAGTTCATATCCAGCTCGCCGCCCTCCACCAGAGCACGGGCACGCTCCATGTAGTCCACGCGCCAGTCCTCATAGGTGTCCAGCTGGCCGTTGCCGTTGAGATCCTTGAAGGCATAGCCGTCCGCCTCGATGATGTTCAGCCCCGTGCCCTTGGTGTAGCCCAGGGTCGCGCCGCCCTCGTTGATGATCTTCGTCCAGCCGTCCGGCATTTCGACTTCCGTCCACAGCTTGTTCTCAGCCACGGCAAAGCCCGGCAGCATCGAGACCGCCATCAGCGTTGCCAAGACGATAGAAATGATTCTCTTCATGTTTTTCCTCCGTCTTTCATGGTTCGTTTGGGTTCACATTGTTCTTTCAAAAACAGGTGTCCGCCCGATGGGGATGCGGCATGCGTCCTCCTTTCTCCCTGCATGCGGTTTTGCAGCCGTCCATGGGGTGAACGCCTCATTTTTTGCGTTCCTGAATGGCGATGCTGACCGCCGCGCTGCCGTGGGGGCTGTCCGCCGTGACGCGCACGGGGGCATTCCCAACGGGGCGGATGATCGCCAGCGCCTCGCCGTAATAGGTGTCGGTGGAATCGCTGAGGTAGCTCTCCTGATTGTACGCACAGGCATGACCCAGCCCCAGGAGCATACCGTTCTCCACCCGGACATGGACGCGCCCGCGCACAAGGGGCTTGATGATGCCCGCCGCGTCCGTATAGCGGATGCGGACATAGCACAGTCCGCCTTGGGTGACGGCCTTTTCCTCGGGCAGGAGGGTCAGCCGCGTGTCGTCCGCCGCCGTTTTCAGGGCGGTACGGGCGAGCTCCCGGCCATGCGCGTCATAGGCGCGCGCCTCCAGCACACCGGGCTGATACACCGCTTTGAAGACGATGCGGCAGTCCCGGCCGCGCTTCTTTTGCGCCACCCTTTTCCCGTTGACGTACAGCGCCGCGCTTGCTGCACGGGTGTACACCTCCACCGTGGCGGACTGCCCCTCATGCCCGGAGAAGCTCCACGACGGAATGGCGTTGGTCAGCTTCCACGCCGATGGGGAATGCGCCTGTCTGCGCCCCAGCGCGGGCACGACCGCCAGCCCGAGCTCATCCAGCTCGAAGGCCACCCGGGTGTAGAGCAGTTCGCCGCCGCTGCGCCCGGTGATGTCCAGACGACCCGATCCGGCGGTGATCCACCCCGGCCCGTGATTGAAGTCCGGCGCATAGGCCTTGTATTCCCACGCCCCGATGCCCGCTTCACCCAGATAATCCATGCCTGCCCAGACGAAATCGCCGATCAGCGCCGGATGCTGCTTCGCCCGCTCCCAGAATCGGTATGCGTCCGCGCAGAAGGTCTCCGTGCCCAGGATGATCCGCCGGGGGTACTTCGCCAGATCGCGCCGGTAGCGGTATTCGCCGTAGTTGTACCCCGCCACGTCCATGCAGGCGAAGGCATCGCGGGTCTTCACGTCGCTGCCGTGGAGGGTCGCGCCGAGCTTCATGAACTTCGCGCCCAGGATGCCCGCCAGGTTGTTGTAGAATTCGCTGCCCACCGAGGTCTTCACCGTGGCGGACTTCGCCTGCTGCTCCGCCTTTTTGTCGCTGTAAACGCCAAATCCCAGGGAGAACAGGTAGTTGAAGAAGATGTTCACGCCGCAGGTGACGGGACGGGAGTCGTCCAGGGCGTGGAGGTGTTCGGTCATGCGGCGGGTGAGGTCGATGCCGCGCTTCTGACCGGTCTCCGCCACCTCGTTGCCGATGGAATACAGCACCACCGAGGGATGGCTGATGTCCTTGCGCACCATGTCCGCCAGATCCTGCGGCCAGTGCTTCTCCACGCTGTCCGCGTAATCATAGCGGGTCTTGTGGATATACCACATGTCCACATATTCGTCCATGACGAGCATGCCCTGTTCGTCGCAGGCCTCCAGCAGCGCCCTCGAGCAGGGGTTATGGGCGCTGCGGATGGCGTTGTACCCCGCCTGACGCAGCAGACGCACCTTGCGTGCCTCGGCATACGGATCAGCCACCGCGCCCAGAAGACCATTGTCGTGGTGGACGCATGCGCCCCGCAGGATGACCCGTCTGCCATTGATGCAGAAGCCCTTTTCCGGGGTGCATTCCACCGTGCGGACACCGAAGACCACCTCGGTGCTGTCCTCCCCGAAGTCGACCCGGCAGACGTACAGGCTGGGGGACTCGGGTGACCACAGCGCCGCACCGGGCAGGGGGAGGTTCACCGTGACGAGACCGGCTGTGTCGGCTTCGGCGCTGTAAAGGCACTGCGTTTCGCCTTTTCGGGCAATGCCGATGCGGATACGGCCCGGGTCGCTGGTGTGAACCGTCACCTCCGCCGCCGGGGCGGTATGATCCCGCGTCCTGACCTGCACGCCGTCGGGCAGGATATGCTTTGCGGGGAGGACATACAGGCTGACAGGACGGTAGATGCCCGAACCGGTGTACCAGCGGCTGTTGGGCTGTCCGGCGTTGTAGGCCGCGACGCGCAGGGTGTTCTCGCCCGGCTGGAGCGCCTCGGTCAGGTCCGCCTGGAACTGCGTGTAGCCATACGCCCGGCCGGTGATCCGCCTTTCGTTCAGCCAGACCTCGGCATTGCGGTATACGCCCTCGAATTCGGCGATGATGCGGCTGCCCGCGGGGGCGGACACGTCCGCCGCAGCCTCCGCGCCGAAGGTGAAGGTCTTCTGATAGATGTAGTCCCCGCCCTGAAAGAAGCTGATGTTCGCGCCGCCCGGGCTATGGGCGCTGCGCCCCTGGGCAAGCATGGCATCATGGGGCAGGGTGACGCATTGTGCCGCGTCCTCCTCGCCCACGCGCCAGAAGCGCCAATCCTGATTGAAGGAGATCCTTCTCACGCTCTTTCCGCCTTTCTCCGCCCGCCGATGCATCCGGGCGCTTTTCTTTTCCGTCAGGCGGACAGCTCCTCCGCCGCGCTGCGCCTTTCGGCGGTGTACAGGGTGGCCAGCAGCAGTGCCCCCGCGGCAAAGCCGATCGTCTCGACCCAGATATAGCTGGCGGTGATGGCCTGCCGGACGGCCGATGACTGCGCCGCCGCACCCAGGGCAGCGTCCGCCGCCTGATCGTATCCGCTCACCCCCAGGAGGGCGCTGAACAGCGCATTGCACACCGGGGTCGCGGCCACCATCAGGGAGGAGTAGATGGACATGGTCAGCCCATCGGTGCGGATGCCATGGCGCATTTCGATGCGGTCGATCACATCCGCCAGCATGGCCAGGATGAGGTAGCATCCCGGCGCACTGCCCAGGCATTTGACGGACACGCCGATGGCCGTGGGGAGCATGCTGCCCGCGCCCAGCCCGGCGATGACCCCGCCCGCGACACCCAGCATCAGGCCGATGAGCGTCAGCCGACGCTTTCCCCAGCGGTTCGCCAGCGGCACGACGAATGCCGCCGCCACCGCCATCGGGATCGCCCCCAGGATCGCCAGCAGCGACTGAGAGGCACCCCATGCGTCCGCCGATCCGAACAGGGAATTGTCCATCACCCATTTGCAGAAGTAGGTCATCGAGCCATTCTTGACCGCGCCCGCCCACTGGAAGACGAGGTAGAACCCCAGCACGCCCCACCAGCTCTTTTCGCTCGCCGCCGCCCGGAGCTGCCGCCCCAGGGAGACGTGCTCCCCGCGGCTCTGCTTCTCTTGACGCTCGCGAAGCTCTTCGGTGACGCGCTCGCGGGTGAAGCGGTATTGCAGGAAGACCGTCAGCGCCGTGAAGAGCGCCACGGCCAGCATGGCGATGAACCAGCGGTTCGCATCGTCATGCAGGACGAAGGAGGCCAGCATGGGGAAGGCCATCGATCCCACGCCCATCACGCCCAGGGAGGCCACATTGGTCAGGGACGCGAGGGTGCTGCGCTTTGCGCCATCCCGGGTGGACAGCGCGATGAGGGTGGAATTCGCCGTGTTGTAGATGGGATAGGCCACGGCGTAATAGAGGTTGTACGCCAGGGCGATCCAGATCAGGCGCGCCGTGCCCTCGAAGGGGACGATGAACATCAGCACCCCGGCGACGGAGAGGGTCAGCGCGGAGAGCAGTATCCACGGCCTTGCCTTGCCGGAAAGGGCATGGGTGCGTTCGATCAGCTGACCGACGGTGAGGTTCGCCGCGACGATGAGGACGGTGGAAACCAGCTGGAGGCTCGTCAGGAAGGAGAGCTCCAGGCGGAGGACATCGGTGAAATAGGTCTGGAGCATGCTGGTGAAGATGCCGGAGGACAGCAGCGCCCCGAACGGCCCAATGAGATAACCCAGCAGCATCTCGGGGGCTTTCACCCCGTCCCCCTGCACACATGAGGCCGCAAGGGCTGTCTTCCATCGTCTGCCGCGCATGCTCTTCATGTCCTTCCTCCTTCACACATGTCTTGATGTCATTATAGTCCGTTTTTCGCCCAGGAAAAGCATTATTGCGTATTCTTCCCTTTTTCTTGCCTAAACTTCGCTGCACAAGAAATAGGAGCACTCAGCAGACGCGGAGACCGCTCGCTCCCCACGCGAGAAAAAGGGTCGAAGTTCCCCCCCTCGTCCTGGTCGGACTATCGTCCGACAACGTCCTCGGGGGCAATCCCTCCGACCGAAATCAAAGATTTCGGCCACCTCCCTTTACACAAGGGAGGCTTTGGCGCTCGCGTCCGTCCCACGCGGGTACTGCATGGAAGCGAAATCAACCCAATCGCGAGAAAAAGGGTCGAAGACTCCCTCGTCCTGGTCGGACTGCCGTCCGACAACGTCCTCGGGACGTGCAACAATCAGACAAACCCCGCCATTTGTCTGAAAATCCGTCAAAAGGGACGCTGTGCGCAAAAACCGGACACGGACGCGGGTTTGTCCGTTGTTTTTCGTCCCGGCGGCGGGTATGATGTTCCATGTTCCCGCGAGGAACGCAACAATGTTGGAGGTGGAAAATCATGAGGGCAGCAAAAGCGCTTCGGGCGGCCAAGGCCAGCTACATCGCCATGTCCGCGGCATTCTGCGCGGTGGGCGTGCTGCTGATCGCCTTTCCGGGAGTGTCGGTGTCCGCCGTGGGCATCGCGGCGGGCATCATGCTCATCGCCTTCGGGGCGGTCAAGCTCATCGGCTATTTCTCGAAGGATCTGTATCAGCTGGCGTTCCAGTTTGACCTGGCCTTCGGCGTGCTGCTGATGGTGCTGGGCGGGGTCATCCTCGTCAGCCCGGACAGAGCGCTGGTGTTCCTGTGCACGATCCTGGGCATCGCGATCCTGGCGGACGGGCTGTTCAAGCTGCAATCGTCGCTGGATGCGCGGCGGTTCGGGCTGAATGTCTGGGGAGCACTGCTGGCGCTGGCGATCTGCGCAGGGGTCATCGGCACATTCCTGCTGCTCCATCCCAGCCAGAGCGCAAAGGCCATGATGGTGCTCATGGGGGTGGGGCTGCTCTTCGAGGGGCTGCTGAATCTGTATTTCGCGCTCTTCGCGGTGAAGCTCCACCGGGATGAACCGGAGGTCATCGCGTTCTGGACGCACACGAAATGAAAGGCAGGCAAGAGAATCATGCGTTTTTCCCAAGCGGTGGTCAGACACCGCATCCCCATCCTGATCGTCACCCTGGTGCTGCTGATCCCGTCCGTGCTGGGCATGGCGAACACGCGCATGCTCATCAACTCCGAATACCGGGTGGCGAGCGATGCAGTGGGCGAACAGCTCGATCAGCTGAACGCCATCCTCAAGGCGCATGATCCGTCGGGGCTGCTCATCGGCGAAGCCCCCTGCACCAAGGACATGATCGAGACCACCGACCATGATTTCCAGGTGGTCAACGCCATATCGATCCTGGCGATCCTCGCCATCATCCTCCTGGTGGAAAAGAGCCTGACCTTGCCCGTCATCCTCATCGCGGTGATCGAGCTGGCCATCTTCATCAACCTGGGTCTGCCCCATTATCTGGGCGAATCCCTGCCCTTCATCGCACCCATCTGCATTTCCACCATTCAGCTGGGCGCAACGGTGGACTACGCCATCCTGATGACGACCCGCTACAAGGCGGAGCGTACCGGCGGCAAGAACAAATTCGTCGCCATATCGAATGCTCTGGCTGCATCCCTGCCCTCCATCCTCGTCAGCGGTCTGGGACTCTTCGCCGCCACCTTCGGCGTGGCTGTCTATTCCGACATCGACATCATCCGCTCCATGTGCATGCTCATGGCGCGCGGCGCGCTGGTCAGCGTGGCCTGCGTGGTGTTCTTCCTGCCCGCGCTGCTCATGCCCCTGGATAAGATCGTGCGTCATACGACGCTGCATATGAATGTAAAGGAGTAACCTGCAATGAAAAAGCTGATCGCAGTTCTGCTGTCCCTGACCCTGGTGTGCGGCATGGCGCTTCCCGCCTTTGCGGACGGCGCGGCCAAGGATGAGACCGTGTACATCCTCGCAGCGCCGGATGGGGCGGCGCGGAAGATCATCGTCAGCGACTGGCTGTCCAATCCGGAAGGGGCAAAGACGCTGGCGGACGTGACCACGCTGACCGATGTGGAGAACGTCAAGGGTGACGAGACCTTTGACGGCTCTGTCTGGCAGGCCGATGGGCACGACATCTACTATCAGGGCGTGAGCGACGCGCCCCTCCCCCTGACCCTGACCATCACCTACACCCTCGACGGCGAGATCATCACCCCCGATGCCCTCGCCGGCAAGTCCGGCCATGTCACCATCCGCTTTGACTTCGCCGTCAGCAAGACCTTCGGCGATGTGTCCGTCCCCTATGTCGTCCTCACCGGCGCGCTGCTGGACAACGATGTGTTCACCAATGTGTCCGCCGTGCATGCGCATGTCGTCAACGACGGCGACCGCACCCTGGTGGCGGGCATTGCCCTGCCCGGTCTGCGCGAAAGCCTTGCGCTGGATGCTGAGACCCTCGACCTGCCCGAATCCATCACCATCGAGGCGGACGCAAAGGCCTTCGCCCTGCCCATGACCCTCACCCTGGCCACCAGCGAGCCCTTCGCCCGGCTGGATGCGGACAAGCTGGATGACGCGGATAACCTGAAGGCCTCCGTGACCGAATTGACCGACGGCATGGCGCAGCTCCTCCATGGCAGCAGCCAGCTCATCGACGGTCTGACGAGCCTGAGCGACGGCGCATCCGCCCTGTCCGACGGGGTGACGGCGCTCTCCGACGGCCTGAACACCCTCATTGCCAACAATGCCACCCTGACCGACGGTGCGACCCAGGTCTTCGAAGCCCTCCTGTCCACCGCCGAACAGCAGCTTTCCGCCGCCGGGCTGGATGCCCCCGCGCTGACCATCGACACCTATGCGGACACGCTTGATGCCCTTCTGTCCGCCGTGAATGAAGAAGCCGTCGCCCCGCAGGCGCGTATCCGGGTGGAACAGGCCGTCCGCGCCCAGGAGGACGCGGTGCAGTCCGCCGTGACCCAGGCCGTCCAGGCCGAGGTCAGCGCCCAAGTCAGCGCCGCCGTGCAGGAAAGCGTCCGCGCTCAGGTCATCTCCGCCACGCAGGCCAATGTCCGCACCCAGGTGCTCGCCACCATGGGGGTGGACGATGCATCCGCCCTGTCCGACGAACAGCGGGCGCAGGTCGATGCCGCCGTGCAGCAGCAGCTGTCCGCCGAGGATGTACAGTCCCTCATCGCCGCCAATATCGATGCGCAGATGATCTCCGACGACGTGCAGTCCCTCATCGCCGCCAACATAGAAGCGCAGATGGCTTCCGACGATGTGCAATCCCTCATCGCTGCCAACACCGAAACGCAGATCCTCGCCCTCATCGAACAGAACATGGCCTCCGACGACGTGCAGCAGCAGATCGCCGATCAGGCTCAGTCCGCCCGGGATTCCCTGTCCGCCCTGAAGGCGCAGCTGGACAGCTACAGCACCTTCCGCGCCGGACTGACGGCCTACACCGACGGTGCTGCCACCGCAGCGGCAGGCGCAGCCCAGCTCAAGGAGAGCATGCCCGCGCTCACGGACGGCATCACCGCGCTCAAGGAAGGCGCGTCCGCCCTCAAAGACGGCCTGAACACCTTCCATGACGAGGGCGTGGCCAAGCTGGATACCCTGGTGAACGAGGATCTGGATGCGCTGCTCATCCGCGTTCGTGCCCTGATCGACGCCGCCCGGAACGACCGCAGCCATTCCAGCATCCCCGACGGCATGGACGGCGCAGTCAGGTACATCTGGCGCACAGACAGCGTGAACTAAATTGTGAATGAGGAATGAGGAATGAGGAATTTGCATGGTGACCCCGAAGG
>CAZJOA010000096.1:0-10587 GCA_964547515.1 uncultured Faecalibacterium sp. | reverse complement strand
ATACACAAACGGCAGGATCATGAATGCGCCGAATGCACACAGCACAGCGAAGATCAGCCCGTCACCGCCGACAGAACGGCTCAACCGCTTTGGTTTGGTGCCGCGTTTACGGTTTCCCTTCATGCTTTTCCACACTCCCTCGCAGTTAATCGGATGCGTATTTGCTTATCACGTTGCGGATGACGTTGTTTGTCAGGAATATCACGATGAACAGAACGACTGAAATGGCTGATGCATAGCCCATCTCAAAGCGCAGCGTACCATAGTCCTGAATATGGGTGATGATGGTGTGCGTGGAATAGTCGGTGGAGGGGAAGCCCGTCAGCGTCTGGGCGATGCCGCCGACGGAGAAGGCCGCGCTGATCTGCATCACAGCGCCGAACAGCAGTTGGGGACCCATCGAGGGCAGCGTGATCTTGAACAGCTCCTGCCAACGGTTGCGGATGCCATCCACCGCACCGGCTTCGTACAGCTGACGGTCGATGCCCTGCAAGCCGGCAATGAAGGAAAGGAACGATGCACCCAAGCTCAGCCAGATCTGCACGATGATAACGATGGTCAGGTTGTACTCCGGGTCGGTCAGCCACTGAATGGGCTCATGGATGAGCCCCAGATTCATCAGGAAGCTGTTGGCCATGCCATATGTGTCGCCGGAGAAAATGTACATCCAGATCACATACAGGTTGCCGGAAATGGAGGGGGCGTAGAATACAAAGGTCATGAACGTGCGCAGCTTGGGCGGCAGTTCATTGATGAGCCAGGCGAAGAACAGACAGCAGAAGTAGCTGATCGGTCCCGTCAGCACGGCGAAGATCAGCGTGTTGCGAACCGCGATCAGGAACACATCGTCGGCGAGGAACAGGCGGATGTAGTTGCTCCAGCCGATAAAGTCCGGGGTCTGCAGCATGTTGAAGTTCGTAAAGCTCAGGCCGAACGCGCTGATGATCGGCAGCACAGTGAAGACAAAGAAGAGGATCAAAAAGGGCGCAAGCATCAGGTAGTTGCCCCGATTGTCATATATCTCCCTGCACAGACCTCGGAAACCACCGTAGTTTCTCCATAGCAGTGGCTGGTTCTTCTTGCTTTTCTGCATTCTCTTTCCTCTTTTCTATGCGCCAGGGTTGCAGGGAAGCCGTCCCCTTCGCGCTCACTCCAGGGGCAGCCCCAGTTCTTCCCGCTTGCGCAGGATCTCTGCGTTCATCTCTTCACTGTATAGGTTCAGCGTATGACGCGGGTTTGCATAATCGTATTTCACCGCACGGAATGCATTAATCAGGTTGCGGCTGATGTAATAGCTTGCGGGGATCTCCGGAATTTCGCGGACGTTCTCCCACTGTTCATACAGGGCATCCTGCTGCGCCTTGGACCAGGGCAGGTACTTCAGCGCTTCCACATTGGCGGTGGCGTATCTGCCGGACGCGCCCATCTGTGCCTCCAGCGCGATGCCGAACTGCGACTGGATCTCCGTGCTGGTGAACCAATCCAGGAACTTCCATGCAGCATCCTTGTTCGCGGTCTTCCGGAAAAGGATCGCACCCTGTATCTGGCTGCCGCCGCATACCGCGCGATTCACCGTGCCATCCTCCTGCACCGTACCGGGAACGGGCACCATCGCCCACATCCCCTTGATTTCGGGCGCTGTCACCTGCAGTGTGTTGAACATGGTGTACGGTGCAATGCCGATGGGCATCTCGCCCGTGCGGAAGCGGTTCAGGAAATCGTAGGACAGGGGCAGGTCATACTTGGTGAAGAAATCCGTCCACTGCGAGAAAGCCCGCATCGCCTCGTCGCTGTCAAAGTCGGTGCTGGTGCGCTGTTCGTTGTAAAACCTGCCATTTTGCTGGAACAGCAGCGTGGCAAAGGTGCTGACATCCGAGCCGATGCCCATATCCAGGCTGTTGCGCTGGAGGATGGGCAAAAGTGCATATACGTCATCCCATGTTTCCGGCGCATCAAGGCTCAGCTGCTGGAACACGTCCGTCCGGTAGAACAGCATCGGGAAGGTCTGGGTGATGGGCAGGGCGTACACGCCGCCTTCGTATGCAAAGGGCACCATCGCCTCGGCCTGGAAGCGGGCGCTGACCTCCCCATATCCCGCATACCGGGACAGGTCTTCCAGTGCGCCGCGGGCCGCGAGGTTCACCGGGTCAGCCGCGCTCACGAACAGTGCGATGTCCGGGCCTTTTCCGGCCAGCGTCGCCTCGATCAGACCCTGCTGCACCAGATTGATGTTGACCTTCACGCCGTAGCGGGGGACAAAATCGTTGTCGACCAGATCCTTGATGACCTGCACCTGGTCACGGCCCATGTTGACCCAAACGGAGATGGCTTCGTCTTCGTCCGTGAAATCGCCGACCATCCGGTAATCAGAGCCGAAGGAGCCGATGATGGAGCGCCCGTCATACCAGAGCTGCTCGAAGAAGTTGGTCTGCGCCATCTCCGGCATGTGTCCGGCCGGCGCGATATAGAGGTAGTCGATCTCCAGCGGCTGCTCGCCCAGCGCGAGAAGCCAGGCGGACAGGGAGGATATATTGGTTTTCATGGAGGTCAGGCGCAGCGGAATGGTATCCGGATTATCCACAAAGCTGTCCAGCTGTGCGATCATGGTGCCCATCACACCGGAGGAATCAACAGTGCCCTTGGCGTAGCCGGACATTTTCTCCTTCAGCTCGGTGAGCCGCCGGGATACCGATGCCATCTCGTCCAGCAGGGTGGGAATATCGCGGTAGATCTGATAGTCGCGGTAGGGGTCGGGCGTTACACCCGTCACCATGACGATCCGGCGGTACTGATCGTTCAGCTGACGCACCAGTTCCTGCATCTCGCTGATGAGGTCGCCCATCGGGCCGGGGACATTCTCCATCCGGATCGTGTGCTCGCCCGCCTCCAGGTAGAATGCATAGGGTGTATCGCTGCCCAGGGTCAGCTGATACCACTTGTTTGCAAAGGGGAACGCCACATTTTCCAGCCCGCTGTACGGAACGGTACCGTCCACATAGACGCGGCGGTTTGCGCTCACACCGCTTTGCAGATTCTGCCGCGCACGCACGGAGATATTGTAGTAGCCGCTTTCCGGCACGGTGAAGCGCCATTCGATCCAGTCGAAGGCAGTCTTCCAGTTGCTGCCGCCGATCGTGTTCAGCAGCATTTTCGTCGGATGCGAGGGTGACGTCGCCGGATCGCTGCGATCTGTGGTGGGATAGAGCGTGGAATTCGACTTCAGCGCTGCGGCTTCACCCTCCACCTTGATCGGGTCAGCCGCCTGCATGGCATCGGCAGCCGCAGGATGCTCATATTCCGGTGCAGACCGGATCTGCTCGAACACTGCGGCGGACAATTTGAAATCCGTCCTCGTTGCGGACAGCGTGATCGAATGTTCACCCGCCGTCAGGTAGAATTGCAGCGGCGCATTGCGCAGCCCCTCCGGATCGTACAGATAGGTCTCCTGCCAGTATTCACACTGCTCCTGAGCAGGCCGGATCTGGTTGCCGCGGCTGTCCTGCCGGAGCTCCGTGGCATTCCGCCATGCACGGGGCAGGGAGAATTGCGCCGCCTGCACAAAGGGAAACGCTTCATCGATCATCAGGGAAAACTCCACCTGATTGTGCTTGCTGACCTGCGGAAGATACTGCAAGCGCAGGCAATAAAGACCGGTCTCCTTTACTTGAACGCGCCAGGTCAGTGTGCTTTCCTCGCCTGAGAGGCTGACCACACCGTCGGCGTCTACGGCGGCATTGTACAGATCCGCCAGGCACTCGCTGGACAGAGGAACAGCGGCTGCAGGCAGTTCCGCCCCGGCATGCGCCTGAATATACTCGCTGTAAGAGTGCGCATCGATAACGGACTGCGCCTGCGCCATTTCCAGACCGACAAGGCACAGGACAAATACGCATACAAGAGTCCAGAACGTCTTTTTCATCCGCAGCTCACTTTCCCTTTCTTCCAAATACATTTTGAATTCATGGTGGGCAAGCGTCATCTCTTTCTCTTTCGTCCATATCGTATCACACGAAAACGTGATGTGAAAATAGGCAATTTTTCTACCACGATGTCCATTAATTGCAGAATAAAATGCCCACACAACCGTGATTTCTCCCGTTGTGTGGACAATTTTTGCGCATTACATCAATTTTTGCGAATCGATCTCCCGCGGGTTACGAATGGACAATGGTCTTGCGCATGTTCTGATAGACACCCGGCGTCATGCCTTCCAGGGACTTGAACACGCGGATGAAAGTCTGCACATTGGTGAAGCCCACCATGATCGCCACCTCATTCACCGTGCGCGGCTCAATGTCCAGTATGCGCTTTGCATTATCGATCCGTTGACGATTGACATACTCCAGGAAGTTCACACCGAACTTCTGCTTGAACATGCGGCTGAAATGGCTTTCGCTGACCGAAAAATGCGCCGCAATGGCTGACAGGGTGATCTCCTTATCCAGATGGGACTTGATATACTGCTCGATCTGTTCAACGCTTGTGCTGCTTCCCGTTGTGCTGTAAAGTGCCTGCACGATCTGGCAGATCTTCTGGATCAGGTCGGTCAGCCACACCCGTACATCCGCGAGGCATTTCAGGCTGCTGTATTCCTTCATCAGCTCATATTCCTTCAGATTGCCCACGGTGGCAACCGTCTGGATCAGGTTGGTCACAAAGCGGGTCACTCCGGCGCGCACGGTCCTGGGCACAAACTGGTTCTCCTTGCACAGCGTGTTAATCATCCGCTGCATGGTCGTCACGGCGCTCTCGGCCTGTCCGCCCTTGATCTGCGCATACACATTCTGCGCCAGCATTTCGGAATAGGTCACCGTTTCGGGCAGCGCACGCGGCGTGTAGCAGTAGATCCCATGGTCATTTTCCATCAGCCAGCGGTCGTCCATGGCACTCTCCGCATGGGCGAGAGACATCCGCACGTCGTCAAGATGCTCCTCAATGCTGCCGATATAGGCTTTCACGTCACCGGAATGCTTTTCCCGGATATGGATCAGCAGGTACTCCGTGACGGATGTCAGATAGGCCTGCG
This sequence comes from uncultured Faecalibacterium sp., assembly GCA_964547515.1. Taxonomy (GTDB): domain Bacteria; phylum Bacillota; class Clostridia; order Christensenellales; family Aristaeellaceae; genus UBA11524. The sequence continues at coordinate 5,561 of CAZJOA010000096.1, read as the reverse complement.
CCGCATCCCGCTTCTTCTCGGGGATGTTCAGCAGCAGCACATAGGCATCCGGCTTCCACCGCAGACAGGTCGACGCTGAATACTGACGCATCACGCCGCTCAATTCTGCCGATATATCCTTGCTGTAATGGTCTTCAAATACCAGCAGCACGGCAGCATAGCATTCGGTCGGCACCTCGTAGAGCAGCATCTGTTCGCGGCAGGTCTGATCGATCGTGGAATGGTCATGCAGAAGACCGTAGAACAAGCTGTCGGTGAACCGATCCTTCTGGTTCGCCATGATGAGCTGTGCATGCTCCTGCATCTGCTGTTGACGGGAGAGCGCGCGCACAAAGCACCAGCCGCCCAGCAGCACCAGCAGTCCCGCCAGGGCGCACCCGATGGATGCGAGCCGCACCGCGCCGTCCATCGCTGCATAGTGGGCAAATACTGCATCGGTCGGATACAGCTGCACCAGCCGCCAGTCAAAATAGTTGGGCTGATTGGTGTACACCCGGTAGGTATCGCCGGCAAACTGCACAGAGCTGTCAGCAAGCGTATGATCCTTCAGCAGCGTATTCAGGTTTCCCTTCTGATACTTGGGGGCGCTGCACAATTCGATCGTACCGCTTCGGTTGACCAGGAAAACATAGCCGCCCTCCTGATGCGCCAGGCTGGCCAGCTGAGCCTGGATCGACGCGATGCGGATGTTCATCACCACCGCTCCCCAGGCTTCCGAAGAATACACCGGGAAGAAGCGCAGCACGGAGATCACCGTGGTTTCATTTTCTCCTGCGCCGTCCGGGATCACATGTGTCCCCGTGATGCGGTATTCACCCAGCTGTGTCGGCTGAAGATTCTGCTGCTGCACTGCGGCCAGCTGATCTGCCGGAAGAACCGCGCTGTCACTGATGACCGCATTCTGCCGGGCGTAATAGACAAAAGCAGAATGCAGCCACAGATTCTCATTCTTCATGGTGGAAAGCATTTTCTGTATCCGCAGCACCGCAGGGTCACTGGATTCGATGGTCTCCCTGTTCATCAGGGTGCGCACGCTGTTATCCAGATTCAGCTGGATGGCAAACCGATCCAGCTCAAGCACATTCTCATTGAAGGTTTTGAGCATCAGGGCAAGCTCCTGCTCGTTCTGCGCCTGGACGATCCCGTCGACCATCGAGGGAACGCTGGTCCGATAGGTGTGCACCACAATGGCCATGGTGCCAAGCAGCAGGACCGCGATGACGACCGTCGTTATCATGACGATCCGCTTTTTTGCCGCCATGCGCATGCCGTTCGCGCCAATGCTGATCTTGAGTCCATGCGCATCTTCAGGGGCGCGCTGATGCTCTTTCGTCTTCAACATTTTTCTTTCTCCCATTACCGTCCATTGACAAGTGTCGTTAAATTATACGCACACCTATTTTGATTTGTCAATCCTTCCGCGCTGATTTCTCAGCCGCCGCGTTTTCGGTGCAGATCAGCGTAATACAATAGGATGAAATCGATCCGCGGGCGTTATGGCGCATTCGCTGACGCAACTCAGCAGGCGCGCGTTGTGCGCTGATGCCGGATGGGACAATGGGCGTGTCTGCCAGGGGGCGGGTGCGCCTGTTTTGCGTTCGCGGAGGGACGAAAATGCGGGTTTTGCGGGGATACACCTGACGACGTGTGCACAAAATGTGCGTGAAGTGCAGGAATATCAACGTGTTCGCGAAATCAAAATGCAAATCACGCAAAAGCACGGTCTGCGGAGGGGCGTCAGCCTGAAAACATGGACACACCGGACAGCGTGTACAGGCAGAAAACTGGAAAGTCCCTTGAAACAGCACTTTTCCACCCCCATCCCCCGAAAAAAGCCCGAAATTTTTTTGAAAAAATCCCGCAAAACCCCTTGATTTCTGCTGACGTATCGTGTATAATGTGTCTGTTGTCTGTTTAGGGATGAAGTGGTAAGTTGCCGCCAGGCCAGGCGGGTAATTATCATGGACCAGCCCGTCAATCGGGCGACGGACTCGAGGCGCGGCGGCTTCTGCACCTGCAGTGGAGGCCGCGACGGCGTCAACGAGACGAAACTTAGGAGGTAAATCAATGGCCATCCAGAAGATTCGCATCAAGCTCAAGAGCTATGAGCACACCCTGATCGATCAGTCCGCTGAGCGGATCGTCGAGGCTGCCAAGCGCACGGGCGCCCGCGTGTCGGGCCCGATCCCGCTCCCCACTGAGAAGGAGATCGTGACCATCCTGCGCGCGACCCACAAGTACAAGGACAGCCGCGAGCAGTTCGAGCGCCGCACCCATAAGCGCCTGATCGACATCATCAACGCCAGCCCCAAGACCGTGGACGCCATGTCGAAGCTTGAACTTCCTGCTGGTGTCGAAATCGAAATGAAGCTGTAAGGCAGGAGGACGAAACAATGAAGAAAGCGATCGTGGGTAAGAAGATCGGCATGACGCAGATCTTTACCGAAGATGGCCGTCTTGTTCCGGTCACCGTGATCGAGGCTGGCCCCTGCACCGTCGTGCAGACCAAGACCGTTGAAACTGATGGCTACGCCGCTGTGCAGGTCGGCTTCGGCGACATGACCGAGAAGCGCGCCGAAAAGCTGCACACCAAGGCTGAGCTGGGTCACTACAAGAAGGCGGGCGTCGCGGCCAAGCGCGTGCTGCGTGAGTTCCGCTTCGACGACTGCACTTCCTACAGCGTCGGCGACGTCATCACCGTTGAGCAGTTCGCTGCCGGCGACAAGATCGACGTGACCGGCACCTCCAAGGGCCATGGCTACACCGGCGCCATCCAGCGCTGGAATCAGCACACCGGCCCCATGGCACACGGCTCCAAGTATCACCGCGGCGTGGGCTCCCTGTCCGCCAACTCTGATCCTTCCCGTGTGTTCAAGAACAAGCACATGGCCGGCCACTACGGCGTCGACCGCGTGACTGTTCAGAACCTGGAAGTCGTCTCTGTGGATGTGGAGCGCAACCTGCTGCTGGTCAAGGGTGCTGTGCCCGGCGCCAACAAGGGCCTGCTCATCATCCGCGACACCGTCAAGTGATGCCGCGAGGAGGAAAGTAACAATGGCTAAGACTGCTCTTTACAATATGGAAGGCGCGGCCATTGGCGAGGTTGAACTGAGCGACGCGATTTTCGCTTCCTCTATCAATGAAGCCGCCATGCATCTGGTCGTCCGTTCCTACCTGGCCGCTCAGCGCCAGGGCACCCAGAGTGCCAAGACCCGCACCGAGGTCCGTGGCGGTGGCCGCAAGATCTACCGCCAGAAGGGCACCGGCAATGCCCGCCACCATGGCAACCGCGCGCCCCAGTTCACCCACGGCGGCGTCGTGTTCGCCCCCAAGCCCCGCGATTATTACATCGCCGTGCCCAAGAAGGTCCGCCGCCTGGCCTTCAAGTCCGCCATGACCGCCAAGCTCAACGCCGGCGAGATCATGATCGTGGATGAGCTCACCCTCGCTGAGGCCAAGACCAAGCTGATGGCGAAGGTCATGAAGAACCTCGGCGCGGAGAAGAAGGCGCTGATCGTCCTGCCCGAGCGCGAGGAGAACGTGGTTCGCGCCACCGCCAACCTGGCTGAGGCTGCCACCACCTACGTCAACACCCTGAACGTCTACGACATCCTGAACGCCAACAAGCTGATCCTGACCAAGGCGGCGCTGGCGCTGGTTGAGGAGGTGTACGCATAATGAAGAACCCCCACGACATTATCCGCCGCCCGGTTCTCACCGAGAAGGCGTACGCCTGCATCGCTGACAAGCGGTATATCTTCGAGGTGGACATCCACGCCACCAAGACCGAAATCAAGCAGGCCGTTGAGACCGTCTTCGCTGAGGACGGCGTCAAGGTCGAGAAGGTCAACACCCTGCGCACCATGGGCAAGATCAAGCGTCAGGGCCGCACTGCTGGCCGCACCCCCGAAGTCAAGAAGGCCTATGTCACGCTGAAGAAGGACTCCAAGCCCATCAAGTTCTTCGAAGGCATGGCCGAGTAAGCAAGGGAGGACAAGAGAATGGCTATTCGTCTTTACAAGCCGACTTCGCCCGCCCGGCGCTTTATGTCGGTTCTGACCTACGAGGAAATCACCAAGAAGACCCCTGAAAAGAGCCTGTGCGAATACCTCAAGAAGAACGCCGGCCGCAATAAGCAGGGCAAGATCACCGTCCGTCACCAGGGCGGCGGCAACAAGGTCAAGTATCGTATCATCGATTTCAAGCGCAACAAGCTGGATGTTCCCGCCAAGGTCGCTGCCATCGAATACGATCCCAACCGCAGCGCGTTTATCGCCCTGCTGTTCTACGCTGATGGCGAGAAGCGCTACATCCTCGCGCCCCAGGGCCTGAAGGTCGGCGACACCGTCATCTCCTCCGAGACTGCTGACATCAAGCCCGGCAACGCCCTGCCCATGGCCAGCATCCCGGTTGGCACCCTCATTCACAACCTGGAGCTCAAGCCCGGCCGCGGCGGCCAGCTGGTTCGTTCCGCCGGCATGAGCGCTCAGCTGATGGCCAAGGAAAACGGCTTCGCGACCGTGCGTCTGCCCTCCGGTGAGATGCGCAAGCTCCCCCTGAACGCCAAGGCCACCATCGGCACTGTGGGTAACTCCGATCATGAGAATGTGCGTCTGGGCAAGGCCGGCCGCGTCCGCCACATGGGCATCCGTCCCACCGTCCGCGGCGTTGTCATGAACCCCTGCGACCACCCGCACGGCGGCGGCGAGGGCAAGAGCCCCGTTGGCATGCCCGCTCCTGTGACTCCGTGGGGCAAGCCCGCTCTGGGCCTGAAGACCCGCAAGCACAAGAAGTACTCCAACAAGATGATCGTCAAGCGCGCCAGCAAGAAGTAAGCGCGTATCCTGCAGGAAGGAGGCAGCTAATCAATGAGCCGCTCTGTTAAGAAGGGCCCCTATGTTGAGGCCGCGCTGATGAAGCGCATCGTCGAAATGAACAACACCAACAAGAAGAACGTTGTGAAGACCTGGTCCCGCTCTTCCACGATCTTCCCGGATTTCGTCGGCCATACCATCGCCGTGCATGACGGCCGCAAGCATGTGCCGGTCTATGTGACCGAGGACATGGTCGGCCACAAGCTGGGTGAATTCGCCCCCACCCGTACCTTCAAGGGTCACGCGGGTGACAAGGCTTCCGGCCGCAAGTAAGTAGAGAGGAGTGAAACGAAATGGCTACCCGTTCCAAGGAAAAGGCAGCGTTCCGCAAGGAACACGCCGATAAGCGCCCTCAGGCTCATGCCAAGTACGTTCGCATCTCCTCCCGCAAGGTGAAGATCGTCATCGATCTGATCCGCGGCAAGAATGTGGACGAAGCGGCGGCCATCCTGATGTACACCCCCAAGGCCGCGTCCCCCGTGGTGCTCAAGGTGCTCAACAGCGCCATCGCCAACGCGGTGAACAATCAGGAGATGGATCGCAAGGATCTCTACGTCGCTGAAGTGTACGCCAACCCCGGCCCCACGCTCAAGCGCTATGTTGCCCGCAGCCGCGGCAGCGCGTCCCCCATGCTCAAGCGCACCAGCCACATCAGCGTGGTGCTGGACCAGAAGTAATCCAAGGGAG
>CAZJOA010000095.1:0-10733 GCA_964547515.1 uncultured Faecalibacterium sp. | reverse complement strand
TGCCAATGTTAACGTGCGGCTTCTTACGCTCGTAATGCTCCTTAGCCATGGGAAATTCCCTCCTAAAAAAGTCTTTTATATGAAGTGATTAGTTGTTCTTCGCGCGCTCGCCAATGACCTTTTCCGCCACGGACTTGGGCACTTCCTCATAGTGGTCGAACTGCATGGTGAACATGCCGCGACCCTGGGTGCGGGAGCGCAGGTCGGTGGTGTAGCCGAACATCTCGGACAGGGGGACATACGCATGGATGATCTGATCCTGCGCACGGGCTTCCATGCCGTCCACGCGGCCGCGGCGGCTGGACACATTGCCCATGACATCGCCCATGTACTGCTCGGGCACGATGATCTCGACCTTCATGACAGGCTCCATCAGCACGGGATCAGCCTTTTCCAGCGCGGCCTTGAAGGCCATGGAGCCGGCGATCTCGTAGGCGGTGGCGGAGGAGTCGACATCGTGGTAAGAGCCATCGACGACGGCCGCCTTGAAGTCCACCAGCTCGAAGCCTTCGTAGCCGGACTTGGCAGCGCCCTGAATACCGGCGTCGATGGGGGCGATGAACTCCTTGGGGATCACGCCGCCGACGATGCGGGATTCAAACTCGTAGCCCTTGCCGGGCTCGTTGGGCTCGACCTCGATCCAGCAGTGACCATACTGGCCGTGACCGCCGGTCTGGCGGACGAAACGGCCCTCGGCCTTGACGGCCTTGCGGATGGTGGCCTTGTAGGTGACCTGGGGCTTGCCGATGTTCGCCTCGACCTTGAACTCGCGCAGCAGACGATCAACGATGATGTCCAAGTGCAGCTCGCCCATGCCGGCGATGATGGTCTGACCGGTCTCCTGGTTGGTGTAGGTCTTGAAGGTGGGGTCTTCCTCAGCCAGACGCAGCAGCGCCATGGTCATCTTGTCCTGACCGGCCTTGGTCTTGGGCTCGATGGCGACCTCGATCACGGGATCGGGGAAGACCATGGACTCCAGGATGATCTGCTTCTTCTCGTCGCAGAGGGTATCGCCGGTGGTGGTGTCCTTCAGACCCACCGCGCCGCCGATCTCGCCGGTGTAGATGGTGTCCACCTCTTCGCGATGGTTGGCGTGCATCATCATGATGCGGCCGAGGCGCTCGCGCTTCTGCTTGGTGGAGTTCATCACATAAGAGCCGGCGGACAGCGTGCCGGAATACACGCGGAAGAAGGCGAGCTTGCCGACGAAGGGATCGACCATGATCTTGAACGCCAGGGCGGAGAAGGGCTCGTCATCGGAGGGATGACGCTCCAGCACCACCTCGGGGTCTTCGGGATCGGTGCCCTTGATGGCCTCGATGTCCAGGGGGCTGGGCATGTAGTACACAATGTTGTCCAGCAGGGGCTGAACGCCCTTGTTGCGGTAGGAAGTGCCGCAGCAGACGGGGTTCATGGTGCACTCGATGGTGGCCTTGCGGATGGCCTTGCGGATCTCGTCGACGGTGATGGAGGCGGGATCTTCGAAGAACTTCTCCATCAGGGCATCGTCGGTCTCGGCGACCTTCTCGACCATCTCGTCGCGGTACTGCTGCGCCATCTCGAGCAGGTCAGCGGGGATCTCCTCCTCGCGAACGTCCTTGCCCTCGTTGTCGTAGTAGACCTCGGCCTTCATGGTGACCAGGTCGATGATGCCGCGGAAGGTGTCCTCCTTGCCGATGGGCAGCTGGATCGGCACGGCATTGGCATGCAGGCGATCCTTCATCATGTCCACCACGCGGAAGAAGTCCGCGCCGGTGATGTCCATCTTGTTGACATAGGCCATACGGGGGACCTTGTAGGTCTCGGCCTGCTTCCAGACGGTCTCGGACTGGGGCTCGACGCCGCCCTTGGCGCAGAAGACGGACACAGCGCCGTCCAGCACGCGCAGGGAACGCTCGACCTCCACGGTAAAGTCCACGTGACCGGGGGTGTCAATGATGTTGATGCGGTAGGTGCGATCGCGATTCTGGGGATCGTCGGGATCGTGCCAGACGCAGGTGGTGGCGGCAGAGGTGATGGTGATACCGCGCTCCTGCTCCTGCACCATCCAGTCCATGGTGGCGGAGCCTTCGTGGGTCTCACCGATGCGGTGGGTCTTGCCGGTGTAGAAGAGGATGCGCTCGGTGGTCGTGGTCTTACCGGCATCGATATGAGCCATGATACCAATGTTGCGCAGCCGCTCAAGCGGATGACTGCGAGGCATAAAGTTTGCTCCTTTCAGCAATAAGCTAAAGCATGCGGTGCGCGGTGTGCGCACCTGCCGATGGCTTTGTCAGGCGGTACGTCTTGGGGGGCGTGTCGCCTGTGTCTTACCAGCGGTAGTGAGCGAAAGCCTTATTGGCCTCGGCCATACGGTGCATTTCTTCCTTGCGCTTCACGGCGTTGCCGGTGTTGTTCATGGCATCCAGCAGCTCGCCGGCGACGCGCTCGGCCATGGTCTTCTCGCCGCGCTTGCGGGAGAAATCCACCAGCCAGCGCAGCGCCAGGGTCTGACGGCGCTCGGGGCGGATCTCGATCGGGACCTGGTAGGTCGCGCCGCCCACGCGGCGAGCCTTGACCTCCAGGGAGGGGGCCACATTGGCCAGCGCGGCGTTGAACACCTCCAGGGCATCCTTGCCGGTCTTTTCCTTCACCATCTCGAAGGCGTCATAGCACACGTTCTGGGCGACACCGCGCTTGCCGTCGAGCATGATCTGATTGATGAACTTGGTCACGACCGTGGTCCCATAAACAGGATCCGGCAGAACCTCGCGCTTGGGTACAAAACCGCGACGGGGCATAGTCAATACCTCCTGAATATCGTCTGAATCTTGTCGTTGTGCAATCTGTCACGATGCAAGGCACATGGGCCTGCCGCGGCAGACTGCGCATGTGGATTGCGAGGGAGGGGCGGCGAAGACGCGGCGGACTCCCTTTTCGGTCTCCCCGGCTGGGTGACCTCTCCCCTGCGCAGGCGGATCAGCATTCCGCCCGTTCGACCCGGTCAGGCCGTCGGACGCCATGCGCTGAGCGAACGTGTGCAGCTCCCGGTTCCGGGGGAGCGACCCGTCCGCGCGGCATGAAGCGCGTCCGTCAGGGGCTGCGGGGGAAACCCTGTAGGCTCAGCAGGAACTCGCGACCCTTCAGAAAAGAGCCGAAGACTCCTTACTTCTTCGGGCGCTTGGCGCCGTACTTGGAGCGAGCCTGCATACGCTTGGCCACACCGGCAGTATCCAGCGCGCCGCGGATGATGTGATAACGAACGCCGGGCAGGTCGCGGACGCGGCCGCCGCGGATCAGCACAACGCTATGCTCCTGCAGGTTGTGGCCGATGCCGGGGATGTAGCAAGTACCTTCGATACCGTTGGTAAGACGGATACGGGCGATCTTACGCAGAGCAGAGTTCGGCTTCTTGGGCGTCGTGGTCTTGACGCTCAGGCAAACGCCGCGCTTCTGAGGGCAGCTCTGCAGAATGGGCGCGGTAGACTTGTTGACAGCCTTCTCGCGGCCCTTGCGAACCAGCTGATTGATCGTGGGCATGAGAGCACCTCCAAATTTATATCCAAAAGATTCCGCAACCCTCGGAAACTATTTGGCATCGTGATGGGGAAACCTTGTTGATGGGCTTACCGGCAGATGGCCGCAGCGGCACAGCCGATGCTCAGGCCGCAGACGCGACCCAGCTCCCTGGCGGATTCGACCTTGCGCACCGGCACATTCGCCGCGGCGCAGGCGCGCGTCACCTTCTGGTAGAGGAAGGTGTCGATATCGCTGGCGACGTAGACGCAGGCGGCCTCACCGGCATTGAGCGCACGCAGCACTGCCTTGGACCCCACTGCTTTTTTCGCGGCGGACTTCAAATTCTCCACTGCGCGTACCTCCTGTCTGCGGGGCGAGCGCCCCGGATGCTCCGTCTGCGCGCCGCGAAATGATCGCACCCTCAAAAAAGGGCAGCTTTCACCAGGCAAGCGCTCAACTCGTTAAGTGTATCATTTTTCCCCCATGATGTCAACACCTTTTTCAGGACTTTTTGCGCATTTTACGGACTTTTTTCAGCCTTTTTCCAGGCTTCGTGAAAGGGCTTTCGTGCACACAGTCCGTAGCGTGTCTATTCCCCGCACCGACCCGGCAAAGGAGGCCTCCCCATGCGCATGCTCCGACTCGTCCCCCTCTTCCTCGTCCTTCTGCTGACGGCATGCACCCCCGTCCCGCAGGAATTCGCCGCCCAGCCGCTGCCCGTCCCGTCCGCCGAGCCGCCCGTCCTCCGCATCGCCCTGCACGGCAGCGGGGTCATCGTCCAGATGGACATCGAGACCTATGTCGCCGGGGTAGTCGCGGGGGAAATGCCCGCTGACTGGCCGATGGCGGCGCTCCGGGCACAGGCCATTCTCGCGCGGACATTCGTGCTGAAGTTCATCACCGAAAAGGACAGCCGCTACCCCGGCGCGGACATCTCCACCGACATCGCCGAGGCACAGGCCTACGATGCCGACGCGGTGAACGCCCGCATTTTGCAGGCCGTGGCGGACACGCGGGGCGAAGTCCTCCTCACCGCGGACGGTGATCTGCCCTACACCTGGTTTCACGCCCATTCCGGCGGCATGACCGAGCTGGCCGCCGCCGGTCTGGACTGGCAGGGCGACGAGCCGTCCCACACGCGCGCCATCGCGGGGGAGGATTCCGCCGATGCACCCGATTCCGCCCGCGTCTGGTCAGCCGAATTCACCGTGGCGGACTTCCTCGCCGCATGCCGCAGCACCGGGGCGGACACGGACGGCTGCGACGTCATCGAAGTCAGCCAAAAAGGAAAAAGCGGCCGCGCCGTCACCCTGCTGGTGAACGGAACGGCCGTGAATGCCGCGCGACTGCGCATCGCCCTGGGGAGCACCCGCATGCGCTCGACCCTGCTGACCGACCTCCGCGTGGAGGACGGCATCATCCGCATGGCCGGACGCGGCTACGGCCACGGCGTGGGCATGCCCCAATGGGGCGCGTATGCCCTGGCACAGCAGGGAAAAAGCGGCGAGGAGATCGCGCTGCATTATTATGCGGGGCTGCAGCTGGTCAGGGCATGGTGAATCATTTGCCCTTCCGGCGGAAGAGCAGATAGGAATACACCGTCGGGGCGATGAGCATCACCGCCATGGCGGCGAACATCACCCAGGGGGCATTCAGCACCGCACAGAACATGGTGACCAGGCCGCAGGCGACCCAGATGGGCGCAGCGAAGCGATGCGTGCGGTTCCAGTTGTCCTCGTCGTGCAGCGTCCAGGGCAGCTTGATGCCCAGGGTGTAGGTCTGCTTGCACTTGGGCAGCCAGTTGCCGACGATGACGAAGAGCAAGCCCAGCAAAAGCGGCAGGATCAGCTCCACGCGGACATCATAGCCCAGGGCGTGGCCGTACACCAGCACGATCAGCAGGACGGAGATGGCCGGGCAGATCCAGAGGACGAGGTTCATCATGCGGCCCTCGAGGTTCTCGGCCTTGGGGTCGATGCGCCCGGTCAGCGCGCAGATCCAGTGCAGACCCAGCAGGATGGCCGGCAGCCCGAACACCGCGAAGGCCTTGCTGCTGTAGCCATTGGCCTCGCCGTCCGCGCTGAAGTGGGTCGCCACCTGCTCCGGCAGACGATCCCAAAGAATCAGCCCCAGCAAAATGGGCAGCAGCATGACCAGCGTCCCGGCGATGAGTGTTCCGCGATACTTCTTGAGCATTTCAGTTGTCTCCTTTCAGTTCGTTCACCCAGAGCAGTATGTCCTCCAGCACGGAGGTGTTGAGGGTGTAGATGATGAATTTGCCTTCGCGCTGATCCCGGATGAGGTCAGCGTCCTTCAGCACGGACAGGTGACGCGAGATGGCCGCAGCCGTGACGGGGAAATGCTCGCCGATCTCCCCGGCGGACATGCTGCCGCCCCGCAGCAGGGTGCATATCTCCCGGCGCGTGGGGTCGGCCAGCGCACGGAGGGTGTCCTGCATGGACATGGGAAAGCCTCCTTTCGGCACTCAAGTTTCACATTTAACTTAAGTGTTAAATGTATTGTAGCAGATCACCGGGCTGCTGTCAACCCGGTTTCGCAAATTTTTTTCGGCTGATTTTCCCTCTGCGGCGGATTCGTCTTCCCGTCCGGGGGACATCACCCCTTCCCCGACCGTTCCGCCCCCGCCATGTCCGCATAGAGCGGCGTTCCCAGCCCGAAGCCCCCGGATACGCTCAGGCACTGTCCGGTGGTGTAGGCGGACTCATCCCCGGCGAAGTGCACCACGGCGGCGGCGATCTCCTCGGGCAGACCCATGCGCCCCAGGGGGATGTGGCGCAGGAAGCGCTCGCGGAAGTCCGCGCTCAGGCGGGTGCTGACCGCGTCGGTGGCGGTCATGCCCGGCAGCACCGCATTGCACCGGATGCCCCGCGACGCGCCGTGCAGGGCGATCAGCTTTGTCAGGTAGTTGATCGCCGCCTTGCCCACGCCATAGCCGATCTGGCTGATGTCCGGCACTGCGCCGCCCACGGACGAGATGTTGATGATGCTCCCCCCGCCCTGCCGCGCCATGGTCTCGGCGGCGGCCTGTGCCCCCATGTAGACGCTGCGCAGGTTGATTTCCACCGTCCGGAGAAAGTCCTCCGGGGCGGTGCGGAGGAAGTCCCGATCCTTCGCCGGGTCGGAAGTGCCGAAGTTGTTCACCAGCACGTCGATGCGTCCGGCGCGGCGCACCGTGTCCGTCACCATCGCCCGATAGCTCTCCGGCTGGGTCGCGTCGTTGTAGACACAGTCCGCCCTGTACCCCTGTGCACGAAGACGTTCCGCCTCCGCCCGTCCGCGCGACAGATCCCGCGCCGCGAGGAAGACCGCGCCCCCCTCCGCCGCGCAGGCTTCTGCGCATGCCAGCCCGATGCCCCGGGTCGATGCCGTGATGAGGATCACCTTGTCCTTCAGCCGCATGATTTTCGACTCCTTTCAGGGTGGATGCGCGGCAGCAGCCGCACAACGAGGATGCCCGCCGCCACGCTGACGCATTCGATCAGTCCCAGCAGGTGCAGCGCCTCCACCGCGGACGCACCCGCTGTCAGCCCCCGTGCCATGCCCGATGCGACCCGGTCGGTGTACATCGGGACGAGCACCGCCACGCCGAAGGGCGCTGCCAGGTCACGGAAGAGCCCGTATGTGCCCGTGGCCGCACCGGCCTGATCGGCGGGGAGCTCGCTGAGCGCCACCTTCATCAGGATGGCGGCATTCCCGCCCAGTCCGAAGCCCAGCAGCGCCAATGTCCCCATCAGCAGCAGGGTCGATACCTCCGCCGTGAACAGCAGGAACAGCGCACAGCTCAGCGCCGTCAGCAGGAATGACCCGGTCAGCACCCGACGCGGTTCATGCCTGCCCGCCAGCGGCCCCACCGCCACCGAGCCCAGCGACATGCCCAGGTACATCACCGAGATGGCATAGGCGGACACCACGCTGTTTTCCGGCTGCACCTGCCGGATAAAGACGATGATGTTGGTCATGTTGGCCTGCATCAGCCCCTGGGTGAGGAAGAGCGCCAGGACGCTCAGGACGAAGGCTCTGCGCCGGATGAAGCATCCGGGCAGGATCGGGCGGACGGCACGTCCTTCCGCCCACACCAGCGCCGCCAGTGCCGGGATCGCCGCCAGCACCAGCGTCCACAGCGCCACGCTCGTCCACCCCTGACGCTGCCCCACCGCCGGGATGCACAGCGCCAATGTGAAGAAGATGAGCACCAGCACCGCGCCGGGTGCGTCGAAATGGGTGAGCGGCCTGGGGGCGGGGGCGTGCGCGTCCCGGAGGAGCGCACACAGCACCAGCACGGCCGCGCTGATGCCCACGCACACCCAGACCATCGTCCGCCAGCCCCACGCGCCGATCATCAGCCCGCTGAGGGTCGGCCCGATCACCACCGCCGCGCTGGACAGGAGCATGTAGAGTGAAAAGCCCTTCGCCTGCTGATCGGCGGGGAAATCCGTCACGATGTAGGAGAGCACCACCGGGGCGATGGCTGCCGTCCCCAGACCGACGACGAAACGCGCGAGCAGCATCCTCCCCAGGGAGGACGACAGCGCCGCCAGCACGTTCCCCGCGGTGTAGACCGCCACGCCCAGCAGCAGCGTCCGCCGCCGACCCAGCATGTCCCCCGCCCGCCCCAGAATGGGCGCACATGCGGCGCTGGAAATGGCCTGCGCCAATGCCGTCCAGGTGGTGGCGGCGTCATCCAGCCCCATCTCCTGCACGAAGACCGGCCCGAGCATGACGGTGAAGCCCCCCACCAGGCTGACGAGCAGCGCCGCGAGGGCATAGGGCGCGAAGCCCTTCATATGGGGCGGAAGCGTTCCGCCGGGATTGGGATGCGCCATGAGGTCAGCTCCTTTCGCGGGAGAGTCTGCCCCGTTTCCGGCCGAATAATCCGCCGACTGGCCGGACATACTGCTGCTGCAAGAAAATTTGCAGGGAGGAAAGCCATATGTCCATGATCGACCGTGCCCTTTGCGATTTCAAGGTGAACGCCTACCACGAGAACGCCTTCCGAACGGTGACGAAGGAAGAGCTGCTGGGCAGGTGGAGCGTCCTGTTCTTCTACCCGGCGGACTTCACCTTCATCTGCCCGACGGAATTGGAGGATCTGGCGCAGCATTACGACCAGTTCCGCGAGATCGGCTGCGAGGTCTACAGCGTGTCCACCGATACCCACTTTGTCCACAAGGCCTGGCATGACGCCTCCGAACGCATCCGCAGGATCACCTACCCCATGCTGGCCGACCCCGCGCATGTACTGTCCGCCGGTCTGGGGGTGCTCATCGAGGCGGACGGTCTGGCCGAGCGCGCCACGTTCATCATCAACCCGGAGGGGAAGATCGTCGGCTACGAGATCACGGCGGGGAATGTGGGGCGCAATGCGGAGGAGCTGCTGCGACGCGTGCAGGCATGTCAGTTCGTGCATGCCCACGGCGACCAGGTCTGCCCCGCCAACTGGAAGCCCGGTCAGGAGACGCTCAAGCCCAGCCTCGACCTGGTGGGGCAGCTATGATGCCGGCAGAGAGCCCGAACCTCTACGACGCGGTGGTGATCGGCGGCGGCCCGGCGGGGCTGACCGCCGCGCTGTATCTGGCGCGGGCGCGATACCGCGTGCTCGTGCTGGAGAAGGAGCAGTTCGGCGGACAGATCACCATCACCGAAGCGGTGGTGAACTACCCCGGTGTGTCGCGCATCAGCGGAAGCGCCCTGACGGAAACCATCCGCAAACAGGCGGAGGCCTTCGGGGCGGAATTCCTCCTGACCGAGGCCACCGCCATCGACCTGACGGAGGACATCAAGACGGTACGGACCGCCCGCGGGGCATTCCGGTGCTTCTGCGTGCTGCTGGCGACGGGTGCGCACCCGCGACGGGTGGGCTTCCGGGGCGAGGCGGAATACAAGGGGCGCGGCGTGGCCTACTGTGCCACCTGCGACGGCGAATTCTTCACCGGCAAGGATGTGTTCGTGGTGGGCGGCGGCTATGCGGCGGCGGAGGAGAGCGTCTTCCTGACCAATTTCGCCCGGCACGTCACGATCCTGATGCGCACGGAGGATTTCACCTGCGCCGAGGCGGTGTCCGAGCCTGCCCGCAGGCACGAGAGGATCACCATCCGCCCGCACACCGAGCTGGAGGAGGTCAGCGGCGAAAACGGGCTGACCTACGCCCGATGGCGCAACCTGGTCAGCGGCGAGACAACGGAGTTCCGCGCCCAGGCGGACGAGACCTTCGGCGTGTTCGTCTTTGCGGGGTATGAACCGGCCACCGCGCTGGTCAGGGGGCTGATCGACCTGGACGAGCAGGGCTACATCCGCACGGACGCGGGGATGAAGACCAGCGCCGACGGCATCTTCGCCGCCGGGGACGTGTGCATCAAGCCGCTGCGGCAGGTGGTGACGGCCACGGGGGACGGTGCGCTGGCCGCGACGCAGATGGAGAAGCATGCCGCCGCCATGCAGCGCAAGACGGGACTGCATCCGGTGCAGCCCGTCAGCCGGATCGCGTCCGCCCATGAAGCCGACGCATCCGCCGCCGAAAAGGGGGCACAGACACCCTTCAGTGAGGACATGCGGACGCAGTTAGCCGATGTGTTCGGGCGGATGGCACAGCCCCTCCTGCTGCGGCTGCATCTAGATGACCGTCCCATGTCGGCGGAGCTGGAGCGATTCGTCGCAGCATTGGCGGACATGACGGACAGGCTGACCACGGAGGTCGCCCGGCGGGATGCTCCGGCGGACGAAGCCCCCTGCGTACAGGTCTGCCTGGCGGACGGAACGCCCACGGGTCTGGCCTTCCACGGCGTACCCGGCGGACACGAGTTCACGTCCTTCGTCCTGGGGCTGTACAACGCCGCCGGGCCGGGACAGGCGGTGGACGCTGCGCTGCGGGAGGCCATCGGGGGCATCAAGACCCCCATGGCACTGAAGGTGCTGGTATCGCTGTCGTGCACCATGTGCCCGGAATTGGTCACGGCCGCCCAGCACATCGCCGCGCTGAATCCCCATGTGACGGCGGACGTATACGACCTGGCGCACTTCCCGGCGCTGAAGGAGAAGTACCGCGTGATGAGCGTCCCGTGCCTGGTGGTGAACGACACCCAGGCCGTCTTCGGCCGGAAGAACCTCGCACAGCTTGTAGGGGAATTAGGAATGATGAATTCGGAATGATGAATTGAGTGACTGCGGCGGACGGCAGTCGCAGCGAACGCAGTGAGCGTGGCGGAGGGATTGCCCCC
>CAZJOA010000094.1:0-10767 GCA_964547515.1 uncultured Faecalibacterium sp. | reverse complement strand
CGGGCGATGGCGACGCGCTGCTGCTGACCGCCGGAGAGCTCGCTGGGCTTGCGATCCATCAGCTCGTCGATCTGCACCAGACGTGCCGCCTCATAGGCGCGCTCGATCATGGCTTCCTTGGTCATCCTGTCCTGCCCCTTGAGGTTCTGCAGGGGGAACATGATGTTCTGCTTCACGGTCATGTGGGGATACAGCGCGTAGTTCTGGAAGACCAGACCGATCCCGCGGCTTTCGGTGGACAGCTCGGTGACGTCATCCTCACCGAAGAAGATCTTGCCGGACGTGGGCTTTTGCAGGCCGGAGATCATGTAAAGCGTGGTGGACTTGCCGCAGCCGGACGGGCCGAGCAGGCCGATGAGCTTGCCATCGGGGATGGTGAAATTGAAGTTGTTGACCGCAACCACCTCTTCACCGGACTTCTTGTTTCGGCTGGGGAAGATCTTCGTCAGGTTTTCCAGTACGATTTTCATGTGCATCCCTTTCCTTTATATAAGGTTATTTAGTACGTCTGTGCGGCGGCCTTTTCGGCGGCGACCTTCTGCTTGTAGGCGATCATGTCCTCGCGGGTCTTGAAGATCATCTGGCTGGCGATGTCCACCGTGACGGTGCCAGCCAGCTTGTCGTGGATGAGGCAGCGCTCCTGCGTGGTGGCGAACAGGGCGATCTGGACGATGACGATCACCAGCAGGATGAGCCATCCGACCTCACCGATCGCGCCGAACCAGAGCATCAGCACCATCATCACGGGGATCATGGTCTCAATGGCGAACTTGCCCAGGATGGTGCGGATGAACATGCCTACGCTGCTGACCTGCACGCCGTCCTGGAACATCACGCCGATGCCGAATATCTTCTTGCCGACGGTCTGTCCGTTGCCGAACGCCTTGGGCACGAAGAACTCCAGCGCCAGGTAGGCCAGCAGAATGCCGAAGGACGTGATGAGGATGAGCAGCTGGAGCATCATGTTGTAGGCGTACAGCGCCTCCTCGTCCTCCGCCAGCGCCCGGGAGGCAGCCTCCACATTGGCGCGCTGTTCCGGGGTCATGGCATCCACCTGTGCCTGAGTCAGGCCGCGCGAAACGCCGTATTGCTCCTCATACACGGCATACCGCGCGTCGAGCTGCGCGTCATAGCGGTCATAGTGCAGCACCGTTGACAGCAGCAGCGCCATCAGGGTCGCGACGATGCACAGCAGGATAAAATCCAGCAGCCAAGCGGAGATCCGCTTCCACACGCTGGCCCGCTGCAGGTCGTAGATCATGGGCATACCCTCTTTTTGCATCAGAAATTACGCCATGCGGGATGGCTTTACGTCTTATTATACTACAACTCTCGCCCAAAATCTACTGTTTCGGGCACTATTTTTGCGTCCCTCGCAAAGTATACAGCGCACAGGCATCACAGCGCGGGGATGTACTTCACCAATGCGCGCCAGTCCGCCCCTTCCACCTCGAAATGGTGCTGCTCCTCCGGCGGCTGACACGCGGCCGATTGTGCAGCCGGGGTCAGGTTCGTGTGCAGGTAGAGCGTGTCCAGCCCGACGGCCTTTGCCCCGGCGATGTCCGTCACCCGGTCGTTGCCGATCATCAGGCAGCGGCGCGGGTCGAGGTGCTGCCCGTCCAGGAGCGCACGGAAGAACCGGCTGTCCGGCTTGCGGCATTCGTAGTCCGAGGACAGAAAGATGCCGTCGAAGGCCTTGTCCAGCCCCAGATGCCGCAATTCATACGCCGTGAAGGCATGCTGCGCGTTGCTCAGCAGCCACAGCCGATACCCCTGCTGACGCAATTCCGCCAGCGCCTCGGGAACGTAATCGTACACCCGGATGTATTCCGTTGACGCGATGCGGAAGACCTGCGCCGCGTTCAGCCCCAGGGCATCCGCCTGATCGGTCACGCCATACTGACGGAAAAGCCGCGCCAGCACGCCGTCCATCGGCACATCGGGGTACATCTCGTAGGCCTCACCAAGAACCGACTCGCGTTCGGTCAAAACCGACTCATAGTCGGTTTTCAGCTGCTGTGCGGTGTACGGTATGCCGTAATAGCCGAAATACAGCGCGGTTTTCTCCCATACGGCTTCGTTTTCCTCGGTGTGGATGTCCACCAGCGTGCCATAGAGGTCAAAGATCAGATCGGTGTAGCGCATGTGCGTCCCTCCCGGATGATACCGCCCGGAATGCACCGGATGGTCTGCGGCGATTATACCATAGACCGCAGCGCGCCGCAAGAATGTCCGCCAAGAAATAAATCTAGACAATTTCCGCATGATGTGATATACTACTTTTGCTTTGCCCGTCAAGGGCATGACGAAAAGATCGAGGTTTGATGCAAAGATGAAGACGCTGGGTAAGATCTGGAATGCGATCACCACGCTGCTGGTGGTGCTTATGCTGCTGCTGGCGGTGGCGCTGGTGGGAGTGCGCTTGGTGGGGCTGACGCCGTTCTCGGTGCTGTCCGGCTCGATGGAGCCGGCCTATCATGTGGGTTCGCTGATCTACGTCAAGAAGGTCGATCCTGCCACGATCAAGGTGGGTGACCCCATCACCTTCGTCGTGAATGACGATCTGCTGGTCGCCACCCATCGCGTGGTGGACATCGAGCGCTTCGAGACCGGAACGCGCGAGGTGACGGACGAGAACGGTAATCCCGTCCTGGACGAAAACAGCGACCCGGTGTACGAGGAGTACCAGCTGGACGAGCCGAGCTACTACTTCACCACCAAGGGCGATGCGAACAAGGACAACGACGGTTCGCCCGTGTACTATAAGAATGTCCAGGGTATGCCGGTGTTCTCCATTCCGCTGCTGGGCTACCTGTCCTCCTGGCTGCAAACCCGTCAGGGCATGATTATGGGCATCTCCATCGCCCTGGTCGTCATCATCCTGACGTTCCTGCCCGACCTGCTCAAGCTGGTGGACGAGCCGGAGAAGAAGCACGACGCTGACGGCGAACAGGCGGAGTGATCCCATGACCGGATGGCTGGATATGCCGTCCGGTTTTTTCGATGCGCAAAAAATGACGGAAAGCCGGCACCTTTTGCGTTGCTCCATCCCGGTGAACGTCGTATAATAATAGTAGAAAAAACTCTGACAAAGGAGTGATGATCGGATGGATCGCTATGCCCATCGCCGCTCTGCCTGCACCGTGACCCTGCTGGACGCTCAGGGCGTTCCCATGGCCGGACGCAAGGTCCATGTGCGGCAGACCACGCATGAATTCAAGTTCGGCTGCAACCTCTTCTTCCTGCCGGAGATGTTCGCTCCCCATACGTCGCCTGAACGCCGTGAGCTGCTTTCCCGCATGTGGGATTCCTGGCGTGCGCTGTTCAATTTCGGCACGCTGCCCTTCTATCAGGGGCAGTTCGAGCCCCGGGAGGGCGAGACCCATGCCGAGGGTGTCCTCCGTGCCGCAAAGCTGATGCAGCAGAACGGCATCGCCGCCAAGGGGCATCCGCTGTGCTGGCATACCGTGTCCGCCAAGTGGCTGCTGGCCAAGACGGACGACGAGGTGCTCGCCAATCAGCTGAACCGCATCGCCCGGGAGATCGCCACCTTCCGCGATTGCATCCACATGTGGGATGTCATCAATGAGGTGGTCATCATGCCCGTGTTCACCGCCGAGGAGAACGCCATCACCCGCCTGTGCGCCAAGATGGGGCGTGTCCCGCTGGTGAAGGCCGTGTTCGATGCGGCACGCGCGGCTGACCCCGATGCGACGCTGCTGCTCAACGACTTCAACACCAGCGACAAGTATCAGCACCTCATCGAGGAATGCCTTGCGGCGGACGTGCCCATCGACGTGATCGGTATCCAGTCCCACCAGCATCAGGGCTTCTGGGGCGAGGAGAAGCTGCAAGAGGTGCTGGCACGCTTCGAGACCTTCGGCAAACCCATCCATTTCACGGAGAACACCTTCGTTTCCGGCGACCTCATGCCGTCCCACATCGTCGATCTCAACGACTGGCAGGTGCCCGAATGGCCGACCACGCCGGAAGGGGAGGATCGTCAGGCGCGGGACTTCGTGGCGATGCTGGACACCCTCTTTGCGCACCCGCAGGTCGAGGCCTTCACCAACTGGGACTTCGGCGACGGCGCATGGCTGGGCGCACCGGCAGGACTCGTCCGCCTGGACGGCAGCCACAAGCCCTCCTACGACGCGCTGATGGAGCGCATCTGGCACGATTGGCACACCGAGGCGACCCTCATGACGGATGAACACGGCCAATGCACCGTGGAGGGCTATCGGGGCGAATATCTGCTGGAGGCGGACGGACATACCGCGCGGTTCACGCTGGAAAAGCATGCGGCGGACAAAACGCTGACGCTGTGAGCCCCCAATACTGAGCATCCTCTCTGCAAAAACGCAGGGAGGATGCTTTCCCTTGTGGGAAATGCCGATTCGTGATATGATAGAGGGGACATCAGCCGAAATGCAGGAGGGGAAACCATGCCGGATGCCATCGATATTCGCCGATTGGCGGAATTATCCAAGCTCAGCCTGACCGATGAGGAGGTCGCACGCCTTGCACTGGAAATGTCCCGGGTGATCGCCTTTGCCCAGCAGCTGTCTCAGATCGACCTGGATGCCGTGCCGCCCATGGCGAATGTGCCGGATGCCGCTCAGGCCATGCGCGATGACCATGTGCAGCCCTCGCTGCCGGTGCAGACCGTGCTGGATGCCGCGCCGTCCACCCGGAATGGCTGCATCGCCGTGCCGCGAACGGTGGAATGAGGGGGACGCATGATGAAGCTGCAAACCATGACCGCATGGGTGAATGCCCTCCTGCGCTGCGAGATCTCCGCAGAAGAGGCCGTGCGGACACACCTGGCACGCATCGACGCGGCGGACGGACAGGTCGGCGCGTTCCTGACCGTCTTTGCGGAGGATGCCCTTCGCCGCGCCCGTGAGATCGATGCATCGGCGGAGCGTCCGCCCCTGGCCGGATTGCCCGTGGCGCTCAAGGACAATATCTGCACCGCCGGACAGCGCACGACCTGCGCTTCACGCATGCTGGCGGATTTCGTGCCGCCGTATTCGGCACATGTGTGGGAGAAGCTGTCTGCGGCAGGGGGCATCCTGCTGGGCAAGACGAACATGGATGAATTCGGCATGGGGGCGTCCACCGAGCACAGCGCCTTCCGGACGACGCGCGATCCGCATGATCTGCGCCGCAGCCCGGGCGGCTCGTCCGGCGGAAGCGCCGCAGCCGTTGCGGCAGGGGAGGTCTTCCTGGCACTGGGCAGCGACACCGGCGGTTCGGTGCGTCAGCCGTCAGCCCATTGCGGCGTGGTCGGCATGAAGCCCACCTATGGCCGGGTCAGCCGGTATGGATTGGTGGCCTTCGCCTCATCGCTGGAGCAGATCGGCCCGATCACCCGCAATGTGGCGGACAATGCTCTGGCGCTGGAACTCATCGCCGGGCGGGATGTGCGCGACGCGACGACCGTGAACCATCCGGCGGACATGCGCTCCGGTCTGGGGCGCGGCGTGCAGGGGCTGCGTGTGGGACTCCCGCGCGAGATGTTCGCCGGACAGATGTCCAAAGAGGTACGCGCCGCCGTTCTGCATGCGGCCGACGTGCTCGCCGCACAGGGCGCAAGCATCACGGAGGTCAGCCTCCCCAGCTTCCGATACGCCCTCCCGGCGTATTACATCCTGTCCGCTGCCGAGGCCAGCAGCAACCTGGCACGCTTCGATGGCGTGCGCTATGGCCGCCGCGCCGAAGATCACACCGACCTGGAGTCGCTCTATGTCCGCAGCCGCAGCGAAGGCTTCGGGGACGAGGTCAAACGGCGGATCATGCTGGGCACCTATGTCCTTTCCGAGGGCTATTATGACGCATATTATGCCAAGGCCTCCCGCGTGCGGACACTGGTGGTGCAGGAGTTCGACCGCGCCTTTACCCAGGCGGACGTGCTGCTTGCCCCCGTGACGCCATCCACCGCGCCCCTGCTGGGCGAAAATGCCGATCCCGTCGCCATGTATCAGGGTGATCTGTATACCGTCCCGGCGAATATTGCGGGCATTCCGGCGCTGTCCATGCCCTGCGCATCCGATGCCGGAGGACTGCCCATCGGCGTGCAGCTCATGGGCGCAAGGTTCGCCGAACCGCTGCTGTATCAGGCGGGTGAAGCACTGGAAGCCGCGCTGGGCAAGGTCGTCAGGGAGGTGCAGCTTTGATGAGCTGGAAGATCATCGATGATTTCGAAATGGTGGTGGGGCTGGAGGTGCATGTGGCGCTGGCCACCCGGACGAAGATCTACTGCGGATGCGCCACGCGCTTCGGCGTAGCGCCGAACAGCCAGTGCTGTCCCGTCTGCCTGGGGTATCCGGGTGCGCTGCCCGTGCTGAACCGCGAAGCCGTCCGCCTTGCGGCAAAGGCCGGCATGGCGCTGGAATGCCGCGTCCACCCCCATTCCCGTCAGGATCGCAAGAACTATTTCTACCCCGACCTGCCCAAGGCGTACCAGATCAGCCAGTTCGACCATCCGCTGTGCACCGGGGGCAGGCTGCGCATTGAGACCCCGGCAGGGGAGAAGACCATCGGCATCACGCGCATCCACATCGAGGAAGACGCGGGCAAGCTCATCCATGAGGACGGCGTGACCCTGCTGGATCTGAACCGCTGCGGCATCCCGCTCATCGAGATCGTCTCCGAGCCGGACATCCGCACGCCCGACGAGGCCGATGCCTACCTGCGCAAGCTGCGGACGATCCTGCGGTACGCGGGTGTCAGCGAATGCCGCATGCAGGAGGGGGAATTCCGCTGCGACGTGAATCTGTCCGTGCATCGGGCGGACGACCCCTTCGGCACGCGCACGGAAATGAAGAACCTGAATTCCTTCGTGTCCGTCACAAAGGCCATCGAGGTCGAATATCGCCGTCAGGTGGACGCACTGCGCAAGGGGGAAGTCATCCGCCAGGAAACGCGCCGTTTCGATCAGCACACGGGGGACACCTACCCCATGCGCCGCAAGGAAAACGCGAACGACTACCGTTTCTTCCCCGAGCCCGATCTGCCGCCCATCATCCTGACGGAGGACACCCTCCGGGCCTGGCGCGATGAGCTGCCCGTGCTGCCCGATGCACGCAAAGCTGCCTGCATCGCGGACTACGGCCTGTCCTCCTATGCCGCGGAGCAGATCGTCTCCGAGCGCGCCGTCGCGGACTATTTTGCGTCCGCCGCCGCCTTGACCCACGCGCCCCGCATGCTCTCCGGCCTGCTATTGACGGAGGTCTTCCGCCTGATGGACGGCGACCCTGCGAGCATCCGCATCACCCCCGTGCAGCTTGCCCGCCTGAGCGATCTGGCGGAAGCGGGGGAGATCAATGTCAACACGGCGAAGGCGGTCATTGCGGCACTGTGGGGGACGGACGAATCGCCGGATGCGTATATCGACCGCAATCACCTGCGGCAGATCAGCGACGAAGCGCTCCTGCGCCCGCTGGTGCGTCAGGCCATCGAGGACAATCCGAAGATGGTGGCGCAGTACCGCGCCGGGAAGACCGCCGTGAAGCGCGGCATCATGGGAGCGGCCATGCGCCTGGCAGCGGGGCGCGCCGCACCGGAGGTCATGCTGCGCCTAGTAGACGAGGAACTGGCATAATGCAAAAAGCGACAGCGAACGGTGGTTTCGCTGTCGTTTTCATATGCAAATGGGCGGCTCGCAGTGCGTCAGCCGTAAAGCTGTTCCAGAAGGACGGTCGTGCCGTCGCGACATTCAAGGATGAGAAACTCGTCCGGAGCAAGGAGAAAGTCGTGCGGGGGACGTGCGCAGGTCATCCCGAACTCCGCGCTGAAGGAAAAAAAGAACTGATGCTCCTTCATGGCCGAGAGCATATTGCTTGAAATGTAGAGGACATCACCGGACTCGGGCAGATGTGACAGATGAAAGAATTCGAGGGTCAGCTGCATCCGATGCGGTGAAAAGCGCGGCGCAAGAGGTCGTAAAGGAAACCATCGTTCTTCTCGACGATGAAGCGGCTTCGGGTTCTCTTTTCGTGTGCGATCGCTGAATCCAACATTGTGCATCCCTCCGAATTTGTATGGCGTTGGCATAGGGTGTCGCGGATCAACAAAATGGTGTGACTGCCTTGTCATTATATGGCAGGCGCGCTGGGTTGTCAATGCCTTTCGCTGGTCTGCCGACGGCTTGCTCTACTGAGTGAATTCCCAAAGTAAATGCCAAACCGTAAAGCAACTTTTCCCGCATTCCCTTCACTCTTGTAGGGGATGCGGGGTATTTTCATATCCTCCTTCTCTTGCCGAAGAAATAGAAAAAGAGCCTTTCCTTTTCAGGAAAGCTCTTCTGGCAGGGGCACTAGGACTCGAACCCAGAACAAAGGTTTTGGAGAGCCGTGTCCAAACGCAACATGTCGCTGTTATAGCGGCAAGTGATAACAATATATAGTGGCGAGGGAGAAGACTCAATTTAGCAAATTATCATCACGCCAAGTGGCACGTTTCGGGGCAGTACCGAAAGTGATGTGTTCATGCTGTTGTTGTTATGCTCGTGATGGATTGGATTAAGGCGGACTGAATCGAAGAGGCCGAATGCAAGGCCTCTTTCTTTTTGTGCTCAAAAGCGCTATTCTAAGATAGAAAGCCTATTCTAACTTAAGAATTGAGGCGCAATATGTGACTTTCTTGCGATCCGGAATCGAATAGCGCGAGTGCGCGGGCCTCCTGCTTTGCTGTGGTGATCTATACATCATCTGAAGCAAGTGATAGAATGGAGGCTGCTATATGGGCACGGTCATTCGTCCGGAACTTTCGGTGAAGAATCGCTATTGGTTGCCGAAGCATCGTTTTTATGAGCTTCGACATTTCTGTTTGCAGTACCCAGAATGGAAGAAGAATTATTTTTCCTCTGTCGGGATAAGAACGAAATCTGATTTTGCTCATAAAATCCTTCCTCAAGGAACGCATACGAATCCCACTGCTGATTCTGCTGAAGAGCGGCTTTTCTGGCGGGAGCGCATGGAAATGGTCGAGAAGGCTGCTCGAGAAGCCGCTGACGATCTGTACATTCCTCTTTTGAAGGCAGTAACAGAAGGGATTTCTTATGAACACCTGAATGCGCAAGAACCTATCCCGTGCTGCAAGGATGTCTGGTACGTGATGTATCGGCGTTTCTTCTGGTGCTTGGACAAATTGCGGAACTAACCGCGACGGGTCGTGCGAAAGCACGGCCTGTTTCCATTATCACCGTACGCAGGTGACAGTCGACTATGCTAAAATGCAAATAGGAGGATTGATGCATGTGGTTGATTTGTGTTCTTTGTCGCACAGCGGGTGTTCTCGTTGGAATGGTTCTGATGCATTGCCTGCATGTCAGATGCTGTGCAGGCACACTTCGAATGGATCAGTCTGAACCGGCAGAAGCCCCCTATCTGTTCCTTGAATTAGCACCGAAAGGGATGAAAAAAATCCTGAGTCGGAGAACTGTGACACTTCGCGTTCGAATCGAGGATTATCGCAACCATTCGCGAAAATGACACCTGCTATTATGGAGAAATCCACAAAACTGAAAGGAGAAAAGAGACGATGGATGACATGAAAAAGATGCTGGATCAGGCGTATGCGGACACGCTTCAAGCGGTCGCTGAGGCATGCACCAGTAGCGAAGAGGCAAAGTGGCAACTACAGAAATTGAGCGAGCTCCATAAGCAAAGGATGAACGAGAAACAGTCTGAGGACGAATCCTATGTGCGATTTGAAGAATTGCGCATCAAGGAAGAACAACAGAAGGACGGGAAGAAGGATCGTATCATTAAAATCGTGCTGGATGGAGCGGGCATTATCGTACCTGTCGCTGTATCAAGTTACTGGATGGCAAAGGGACTGACTTTTGAAGAGAAGGGGACGTTTACATCTCGAACCGGGCAATGGCTGTCGAGCCATCTGAGGTTGTTCAGGAAGTAAATGGATACTCGAAGCGAGAGCTCGTGTGAAATACACGGGCTCTTCGTTTTTGCGCGTAAAATGCAAACTATATTATGGAAAACCAATAAAAGGAGGAAACCTATATGACAAAGAGGGTCTATCTGTACGCATTCGACGAGCTGTACAACATTGAGTGCTGTGTTTTCTTGGAGGGAGATGCAATCTCTGTGCGGAATATGCTTCGTTTCGCAGATCAGATGACGGACATGGCAAGTCCTGTCAGACTGAATGTGTGGGCGATTGACAACCGACCGGGGCTGTATACATCCTACAAGGACGCCATCAAGGGTACATTTGTGGATCGGATCGCATTTGCGGATATTGTGAGTCGGGAAGGAATTCGGGTAAGGCAATGGTTGACCGGAGGAGAGGTGCGCAAGGCCTCTTCTTCTTTGAGACTATATTTGAGGTGGAATCCATGCGATACCATTTTGTGAAGCCCGAATTCTACATGAATCAGTGCGGTCGAACTTACGTTTGCGACCACCCCGTCTACCGACGATGCACGCTATACGTAATTGGCGGAAAAGGACTTGCTGTCATCCAGCAAAGATATGATCCGGAAACAAAAAGCACATGGTGGACGGAGATCGACCCTTGGCTCACGGATGCCATCTACCTGAATCCGGGCTTCCTTCCGTTTTTCAAAGATCGTAGTAATCCGGATAAGGACGGCCTTTACCCCACAGTTACAGTTCGCCAGATTATGTGGGCGCTCAAGATGAAACCGATCCCCAAAGCCAGGTGGGAGACAGTGTTCGATCGAAAAGACATTTAAGGCGCGAAAATTACAAGCCGTATTATGGAACGACGGAATCTGAT
>CAZJOA010000093.1:0-11201 GCA_964547515.1 uncultured Faecalibacterium sp. | reverse complement strand
GCTTGCCCGACGAGCGGGCAGCGATTGCTTGCAATCGCCCCGCGAAGCCTGGGGCAGGGTTTATCCCTGACACAGGCCGAAAAAAAGATGGAGGCACATGATATGCAGACCCTTGCGATCAAGACCGCCGTGGTGAACGGCGCATTGGGTTCGGTCGGCCTGGCGCTGGTGGAGGCGCTGCTGAAGAAGGGGATCAGGACCTGCGCGGTGGTGTACCCCGGTGATCCGCGCATCGCGATGCTGCCGGAGGGCACGGAGGTCATCCCCTGCGACATGCGTCAGATCAGTGCGCTCAAGGACAGGATCGACACGGCGGATGCCTTCTTCCACCTGGCCTGGATGGGCACGATCGGCCCGGGACGCGATGATATGCTGCTGCAAACGGAGAACATCCGCTGTGCCATCGAGGCCGCGAAGGTCGCGGCGGAGCTGCACTGTCAGGTGTATGTGGGCGTGGGCAGTCAGGCGGAGCATGGGCGCGTGGAAGGGCTTGTCAAGCCGGAGACCCCCTGCTTCCCGGTGACGGGCTATGGCATGGCCAAGCTCTGCGCCGGACAGATGACCCGCAGCGTCTGCAAGCAGCTGGGCATGCGCCATGTGTGGGCCCGCATCCTCAGCGTCTATGGGCCGCATGACGGGCCGCTGTCCGTCACCAGCGTCATCATGGACAAGCTGATGGCCGGGGAGAAGCCACAGCTGACGGCCGGCGAACAGCTGTGGGATTACCTCTATGCCGACGATGTGGCCGAGGGGCTGTACCGCATGGCCGCGTCCGGACGCGACGGCGCGGTGTACCCCCTGGGTTCGGGACAGGTGCGCACGCTCCGGGAGTACTTCGAGCTGATCCGCGACGCGGTCGACCCCGCCCTGCCCCTGGGGCTGGGCGAAGTGCCCTATGCGCCCAATCAGGTCATGCACCTCCAGGCCGATCTGACCACCCTGACGGCGGACACGGGCTTTGTCCCTCAGGTCCGCTTTGAGGACGGCATCCGCGAAACCGTCCGCATGCGCAGGGCTTTGCGCGAACAGAAATAAACTGACGGGAGCTGTGAATATGTGCGATCAGCCGCTGCTGACTGTTGCAGTGCCAACCTACAATGGCTCAAGAACCATCCGGAGCATGCTGGATCTGCTGCTGCCCCAGGTGACGGACGAGGTGGAGGTGATCGTCTCCGACAACTGCTCCACCGACGATACACCCCAGATCGTCAGGGAATATCAGGCGGATTACCCCTTCATCCGGTATGTCCGCAACGAACGGAACCTCCAGGCCGACGGAAACTTCCTCCAGTGCACCCGCATCGCCCGCGGGCGCTTTGTCATGCTCATTTCGGATGATGACATCATCACCGAGGGCGCGATCGGGAGGATACTGGACTTCCTGCGCAAGAACCCGCAGGTGAGCCTGGCCTTCCTGGAGTCCGCCTCCTTCCGGGATCATTATGTGGACATCGCCCACTGCGAACCAACCCGGAATGTCAAAAAGCCCCTGACGGACATCGTCACCACCGACAAGGGTGTCTTCCTCGATCACAGCATCACCCTCTTCGGCTTCACGTCCTCCTATGTGTGGTCGAAGGAAAGGCTGATGCAGATCGAAAACCCCGAGCAGTACTTCGGCACATACTTCCTCCAGGCGTATCTGTGCATCCGCTGCTCCGACAGGCCGGACGATGTGCTGGGCATCATCCACGGGCCGAACATCGGCGTGGGCTGCTATGGCATCATCGGCAACTACGACACCGCCGAGGTCGAGGGGCTCTTCTGGCATCGCATGATGGAGGATGCCGTCGCCGCGGGCTATCCCCGCAGGAAGATGGAGCAGTTCTATGTGTGGAAGATCATCTTCCTGTGCCGTAACAGCATCGTGCGCGAGCGCGCGGTGGGCGTGAAGAAGACCCATGTGAAGAATGTGCTCAAGGCGACGTGGAAATACCCCAGGACCTGGCTGGAGCTGTACCCGTTCCTGCTTGCACCGCCCTTTGTGTGCCGCATCGCGCTGCGCATTGTGCGCAAGCGTCAGGGGCGCACCTTCTCGACCTATGTCAACCGTCCGACGGAAAAGAAGGAGGAGGCTCAATGATCCAGGTATCCGTGGTCGTGCCGGTGTACAATGTCGCGCCGTATGTGGAGGCCTGCGCCCGGAGTCTCATGGGGCAGACCTTCCGGGACATCGAGGTCTTCCTGGTGGACGACGGCAGCCCGGACAACGCCGGGGAGATCTGCGACCGCGTCGCCCGGGAGGACGACCGCATCCACGTCATCCACCAGAAGAACCAGGGCGTGTCCGTCGCCCGCAATACCGGCATGGCGCAGGCAAAGGGCAAATGGATCTGCTTTGTCGACGGGGATGACTATCTCCCTGCCGATGCCATTGAGAAGCTCCTGCAAAAGGCCGAGGACACCGACTGCGACATCGTCATCGGTGATTATCATGTCGTCCGCGAGAACAGGCCCCCGGAGGAGACCGCCTTCATCCTGGACAAGCAGGACGAGCGCTTCACCTTCGATGAGCTGATCGAGAACTGCATGCTGGGCAACCTCAGGGAGGACAATGTGACCTGCATCGGCGTGCCGTGGGCAAAGCTGTACCGGCGCACCTTCCTGGAGGAGAAGCACCTGACCTACCTCCCCGGGCTGAAGCGCAATCAGGATGTGCTCTTCAACCTCTATTGCTTCGCCGCGACGGACAGGATCGTCTACTGCCGCGCACCGGTGTGCGATTATCGCGTGTGGGAGAATTCGGCGGTCAACAAGTATTCCCCCAATTATATCGACACCGCGAACCGCATCCTCCAGGAATTCGAGAAGTTCTTCCGCCTGCACGACCCGCAGAACCGCCTGCGGGAGTTCTACGAGCGCCGCGCGATGTTCATGTACTATGAATGCCTGCGCTTGCAGCTCTTCCACCCGCAGCGGAAGGATTCGCCGCTCAAGCGCTGGCCGGAATACCGTGCGCTGGTGCAGAGCCCCTACCTGTCGCTGGGGGCGCGGCCGAAAGCGCTGCTCAGCCGGTCGCAGAAGCTGCTCGCCTGGCTCAACGGCCATGGCCTCACCATGCTCTCGTATCTGCTGGTTTGCGGCAAGAATTTCAAAAGGTAGGAAAACCGGCCTATGATTATCAGAAAGAGACACAGCTCTCTGGAACGCTGGCAGCTTGCACTGTATGCCCTGTTCGTGCTGTGGCGCGTGCTGAACAACTCGAACTATGTTTTCCGATTCGGCATGCTGCTGACGCTCTTTTCCACCGGGGTCAAGATCGCCATCGTGTTCCTGTCGCTCTTCGCCATCGTCGCGACGAAGAAATATAGGGTGAACGAGCTGGTGACAGCGGTGGTGCTGGTGGTGACGAGCCTCGCGGCGCTATTGCGCAACGACTACGACGTGGTGTTCCTCACCATCCTGATGGTGGTGTCCATGCGGCGGATCGATTTCCGGCGGATCGTCACCTACACCATGTACGCACAGATCATCGGTGCGCTGCTGGTCGTGGGCGGATGCTTTGCGGGCATCATCGAGGATTTCACCTACACCCATCAGATGACCTCCGGCTCACAGCTCGCCCATACCTATGGCTTCACCTATTACACCACCCCCGCATACCTGATGCTGGCCATCATGATGGAGTGGAACTACCTCCATTTCGACAAGGTCAGGCTGACAAAGCTCATCGGCTGGGGACTGGTGCAGTTCGCCGTGTACAAGGTCTTCTCCTCCCGCGCCAGCTTCTACATGAGCCTGATGTATCTGGCGCTGCTGCTGGTCTTCAGCGCCCGCCGGTTCCAGATGAAGAGCTGGATCTGGAAGGTCGCCGCCGCATTGGGCATCAGCGCGCTGCTCATCGTCAACATCATCCTGGTGCAGGAGTACAACAAGGGCAATATGCTGGTCATCGGCCTGGATGCGCTGACCTCCGGCCGCCTGTTCTACGCCTCAAAGGCCATGGCGCTCTATGGTGTGCGCCTCCTGGGCGGACAGATCCCCATGTCCGGCGCGTATGAATCCACCTTCGGCCTCAGTCAGGAGTACTTCTATCTGGACAGCGGCTACCTCTACAGCCTGCTGTGCTACGGCGTGCTCATCACCGTGCTGCTGGTGCTCGCCTACACGGTGATCTTCGTGGATGCGGCACGCAAGCGCAACAAGAGCATCTACTGCTGGCTGCTGGTCTTCATGGTCATCAACCTGAACAACAATATGTTTGTGTCGCTGCACTATATGCCGCTGCTGTTCCTGCTGCCGCATGCGCTGACGGAGGGAACAAAGCATGTGAAGACCCGCATGCGCGCGGGCAAGCAGAGGAGAAGTGGAACAAATGAATGAGAACATGACCCTGGCAATGAAGCTGAAGAAGTACGATCCGGGCTTCCTGTGGCGGCTGTATCGCATCCGCCGGGGGAAGATGGATCCGATGGAGCTGACCATCTACCTGCAAAAGTACTATGGCCGGCTGACCATGGACGAATTGAAGATCGAGCTGGCGCGGGCCTTCCACACCCGCACGGGCGAGACCCTCGACCTGGAGCACCCCGTCACCCTCAACCAGAAGGTGCAGTGGCTCAAGCTGAATGAGAATTCGCCGCAGAAATCCCGCCTGGCGGACAAGAATGAAGCGCGGGACTGGGTCGCGGAGACCATCGGCGGACAGTACCTCACCCGCCGCCTGGGCGTGTACGATCGCTTCGATGACATTCCCTTCGATGCCCTGCCCGATCGCTTTGCGCTCAAGTGCACCTCCGGCAGCGGCATGAACCACATCGTCCACGACAAGAGCAAGCTCGATATGGCCGCGCTGAAGAAGGAATGCGATGGCTGGCTGCGCCGCAACTACGGCTACACCGAGACGGTGGAGCTCCACTATCGCGCCATCGTCCCCCGCATCATGGTCGAGGAGTACCTGGAGAATGTGGAGGGCGACCTCTACGACTACAAGGTGCACTGCTTCGGCGGTGTCCCCAAGTGCGTTCAGGTGGTGCACGGGCGCTTCGGCGTGGAAAGCATGGAGTTCTACGATCTGGACTGGAAGCCGCTGGGCTTCGTGGGCTGCTCCAACAAGGATGTTATCCACATCGGCGAGACCGATCGTCCCGCAGAGCTGGATGAGCTGCTTGACCTGGCGCGCAGGATGAGCAGGGATTTCACCTATGTGCGCGTGGACTTCTATGTCGTCAAGGGGCATATCTACTTTGGCGAAATGACCTTCACCCCGGCGGCGGGCTTCCTGCATTGGGATGACCAGCGCGGCAATCAGCTGATGGGCAGCTGGCTGGAGCTGCCGATCCAGGCCGGGAAATGACGCAGCACCTGCCGCGACGCAGGGAAAAATGCAATACACACCCCGGGGGACGCACTGACGAGGGCTTGATGCCGCGGCCGACGTCCCCCCA
Organism: uncultured Faecalibacterium sp.; assembly: GCA_964547515.1. Classification (GTDB taxonomy): domain Bacteria; phylum Bacillota; class Clostridia; order Christensenellales; family Aristaeellaceae; genus UBA11524. The sequence continues at coordinate 5,814 of CAZJOA010000093.1, read as the reverse complement.
TGCCATCCCCCGACCCCGCCGGAATGCGGAGAATGGGGAAATGTCATTGCGCCAGGACGGTCACGGACAGCTGCCGACGCACAAGGAATGGTTGAGATGAACAGCAGTATCAAGAAGAATCTCTTTTTCCAGACGCTCTATCAGGTGCTGACCATCATCCTGCCGCTCATCACCGCACCGTATGTGGCGCGCGTGGTGGGGGCGGCGGGTGTCGGCACGTACTCCTACACCTATTCCATCGCGTCGTATTTCGCCCTGGTGGCCAAGCTGGGCATCAATGTGTACGGCAACCGCACCATCGCCATGGTGCGCGATGACCCGGAGAAGCTCAACAAGACCTTCTCCGACCTGCTGGCGGTGCACATGGGCGTGGGCTTCCTGGCGCTGGCGGCCTATGGCGGCTATATCGGCTTTTTCGCCAAGGAATACCATGTCATCTTCATCATCCAGGGGCTGCACATCCTCGCCGAGCTGCTGGAGGTCAACTGGCTCTACTTCGGCCTGGAGAACTTCCAGCTGACCACCACGCGCAATATCGTCATCCGCCTGCTGGCGCTGGTGGCGACCTTCGTCTTCGTCAAGAGCCCGGACGATGTGGTCATCTACTGCGCCATCCTCGCCGGCAGCGTCATCGCCAATGAGGTGGTGATGTGGTTCTTCGTCCACCGCTATGTCAGGATCGTCAAGCCGGTCTGGAAGGATGCCCGCAAGCACATCAAGCCCCTGCTGATGTTCTTCGTCCCGTCCGTGGCCATCAGCCTCTATCGCGTGATGGACAAGATCATGCTGGGCAGCATGGCGGATGTGACGCAGGTCGGCTTCTATGAGAATTCCGAGAAGATCATCAACCTGACCGTCGGCCTGGTGACGGCGCTGGGCACGGTGATGATGCCCCGCATGTCCAACCTCGCCGCCAAGGGCGCCACCGAGGAGAGCCGCCGGTACATCCATGTGTCCATGCGCTTCATCATGATCGCGACGCTCGCCATGGCCTTTGGCATCAGCGCCGTATCGACGGTGTTCGCGCCGGTCTTCTTCGGCGATGAATTCGCGGGCTGCAATGTCCTCATCGCCGGATTGTCCATTTCCATGCCCTTCGTGGCCTTCGCCAATGTGCTCAGGACGCAGTACCTCATCCCCAACAAGCGGGATCGGGTCTTCCAGGGGTCGGTCATCAGCGGCGCGGTGGTCAACCTGTGCGCCAATTATCTGCTGATCCCCTCGCTGCAGGCCATGGGCGCTGTCATCGGCACGATCCTGGCCGAGGCCACGGTGTGCATCATCCAGGCCGTGGCGTGCCGCAAGGTGCTGCCCATCCGCCGGTATCTGTTCGAGGCCATCCCGGCCTTCGTGGCCGGTGCGATCATGCTGGTCGCCGTCCACCTCATCGGCAATGCCATGGGGACGAGCATCCCCACGCTCATCGTGCAGGTCGGCGCGGGTGTCGTGCTCTTCGTCGGCCTGATAGGCGTGTATATGCTCCTGACCAGGGACGAAATGCTGGGCATGCTGACGAGCCGCCTGCACAGGCGTCCCGCTGCGGACACGCGCGATGTGCAGCCCTGAAATACACCCGAGGAGTGAGAAACCATGAACAATGTCACCTGCGACAGCGTTTTCCAGCACACCTATAACCGCGAGCCCGTCGCGATCTCCTTCTGCCCGTACCGCATCTGCCCCATCGGTGCGCACAGCGACCACAATTTCGGCAAGATCACCGGTCTGGCCATCGATAAGGGCGTGCACATCGCCTATGGCCCGAAGCGCAATGGCGTGGTGGAGCTGTCCTCCATGCAGTTTGACCGCCGTGCGCAGTGGCACATCCATCAGGTGGACGAAAAGCCCACGGGGGACTGGGCGGACTATCTGCGCGGCGCGACCTGGGCGCTGGGGAAGCATTATCCGCTGCATGTCGGCCTGTGCGGCGTGGTGGAGGGCAGCCTGCCCATCGGCGGACTTTCCTCCTCCGCGGCGGTCATCATTGCCTTTATGTCCGCCCTGTGCAAGCTCAATGACATTCACCTGACCCCCACCGAGATGATCGACATCGCCCAGGAGGCCGAGAACCAGTATGTGGGCGTGGCCTGCGGAAAGCTGGATCAGAGCTGCGAGGTGCTGTCGAAGAAGGATCACCTGCTCTATCTGGACACGCTGGACGGCACCTATGAGCTGATCCCACAGCATCCGGACATGAAGCCCTATCAGATCGCCATCTTCTTCTCCGGTGTGGAGCGCACCCTGGCCGGTTCGGCGTTCAACATGCGCGTGGATGAGCTGAAGTCCGCTGCGTATGCCCTCATGGCCTATGCGGGCATGCCCTATGGCAAGTTCAGCGAAGCCGTCACCCGCCATGTGCCGGTGGAGGTGTATCAGCAGTATAAGCATCGTCTGCCGGAGAACTGGGCCAAGCGCGCCGAACACTGGTACACCGAGTTCGACCGGGTGCAGCGCGGCGCGGAGGCATGGCGCAGGGGCGACCTGGACACCTACGGCAGGCTGTCCTTCGAGAGCGGGAATTCCTCCATCACCAACTGGGAGACCGGTTCGCCCGAATTGAAGACGCTCTACGAGATCATGACCCACACCGACGGAATTTACGGCGGACGCTTCTCCGGCGCGGGCTTCAAGGGCTGCTGCATGGCGCTGATCGACCCGGCCTTTGCCGGGAGCATCGAGCGTCAGGTCACGGCGCAATACTTGAAGGCCTTCCCCCGGCTGGAGGGCAAATACGGCTTCCACCTGTGCGCCAGCGCGGACGGCGTGGAGCTGTGATCGACGCAGAAACGGAGGCGAAGCCCTATGAAGTGCCTGATCCTCGCCGCGGGATATGCCACGCGGCTCTATCCCCTGACGGAGAACTTCCCCAAGCCGCTGCTCAGGGTGGGCGAAAAGACCATCCTGGACTGGCTGATCGACGACATCGACACCGCCGGTCTGGTGGATGAATACGTGGTGATCTCCAACCACAAGTATGCGCCGCATTTCACCGCATGGGCGGAGGACAAGCCCCAGCGCATCACCGTGGTGGACGACGGCACGGACACCAACGAGACCCGTCTGGGCGCGGTGAAGGACATACAGTTCGCCATCGATACCCTGCATCTGGCGGACGACATGCTCGTCATCGCCGGGGACAATGTGCTGGACTTCTCCCTGACGCGCTTCGTGCACTACGCCCGGGCGAAGAACACCTCGTGCATCATGCGGTATTACGAGGCGAACGAACAGCGGCTGACCAAATGCGGCGTGGTGGAGATCGACGCGGACGACCGCATCCTCAGCATGGAGGAGAAGCCTGCTCAGCCGCGATCCCACTGGTGCTGTCCGCCCTTCTACTATTACACGAAGGCGGACGCAGCCCTGGTCGCCAAGGGCATTGCCGCCGGGTGCGGCACGGATGCCCCCGGGAGCTACATCGCCTGGCTGTGCACCCAGACCCCCGTCCATGCGATGGAAATGCCCGGCAGCCGCTACGACATCGGCAACATCGCCAGCTATGAACAGGTGCAGAAGGATTACCGCGGGATCACGAAATAAGGAGAAATGCAGATGCTTACGCCCAATATTGACCTGACGAACAAATCGATCCTTGTCACCGGTGCGGCGGGCTTCATCGGGGCGAACCTGGTCACGGAGCTGCTCCGCACCGTGTCGCCGGTGAAGGTGGTCGGCCTGGACAGCATGAACGACTACTACGACGTGTCGATCAAGGAATACCGTCTGACGGAGATCGAAAAGCTCGCCGCGTCCAAGCCGGAGAGCCAGTGGTGCTTCGTCCGGGGGAATCTGGCGGACAAGGCGCTCATTGACGGCCTCTTCGACGCGCATCACTTCGATGTCGTCGTCAACCTCGCCGCTCAGGCCGGTGTGCGCTATTCCATCACCAATCCGGATGTGTATATCGAGTCCAACCTCATCGGCTTCTACAACATTCTGGAGGCCTGCCGCCATCATCCCGTGGCGCATCTGGTGTACGCCAGCTCGTCCAGCGTCTATGGCTCGAACAAGAAGGTGCCCTATTCCACCGAGGACAAGGTGGACAATCCCGTTTCGCTCTACGCCGCGACGAAGAAGTCCAACGAATTGATGGCGCATGCCTATTCCAAGCTCTACAACATCCCGTCCACCGGCCTGCGCTTCTTCACCGTCTATGGCCCGGCCGGCCGTCCCGACATGGCCTATTTCGGCTTCACGAATAAGCTCCTCAAGGGCGAGACGATCCAGATCTTCAACTACGGCAACTGTCAGCGGGATTTCACCTATGTGGATGACATCGTTACCGGCGTCAAGCATGTGATGCAGAATGCCCCGGAAAAGCACAATGGCGAGGACGGTCTGCCCGTGCCGCCCTACCGGGTGTACAACATCGGCAACAACAGCCCGGAGAGCCTGCTGGACTTTGTGGACATCCTCCAGCAGGAGCTGATCCGTGCGGGGGTGCTGCCGGAGGACTATGATTTCGAGGCGCACAAGCAGCTCGTGCCCATGCAGCCCGGCGATGTGCCCGTGACCTATGCGGACACCACCGCGCTGGAGCGGGATTTCGGCTTCAAGCCCGCCACCACCCTGCGGGAGGGCCTGCGCCGCTTCGCCGAGTGGTACAAGGGCTTCTACGGCGTGTGATGCCTGATGCGTGAGCATCGTGCAGGAAGGACGGCAACGATGAAATACGATTATCTGGTGGTGGGTGCGGGTCTGTTCGGCGCGGTTTTCGCCCATGAGGCTCGGACGGCGGGCAAGTCCGTCCTCGTGGTGGACAAGCGTCCCCATGTGGCGGGCAATGTCTACACCCGGCAGGTCGAGGGCATCCACGTCCACCAATACGGTGCGCATATCTTCCACACCAATAACCGGCGCGTGTGGGATTACATCACCCGGTTCGCCACGTTCAACCGCTTCACCAATTCTCCCGTGGCGAACTACAAGGGCGAGCTGTACTCCCTGCCCTTCAACATGTACACCTTCAACAAAATGTGGGGCGTTGTCACCCCGGAAGAGGCCGCGGCGAAGATCGCCGAGCAGCGCCGGGAGATCGTCGCCCCGCCCCGCAATCTGGAGGAGCAGGCCATTTCCCTCGTCGGCCGCGACATCTTCGAGAAGCTCGTCAAGGGCTACACCGAGAAGCAGTGGGGGCGGGACTGCAAGGAGCTGCCCGCCTTCATCATCAAGCGCCTGCCCGTCCGCCTCACCTTCGACAACAACTACTTCAACGCGCTCTATCAGGGCATTCCCGTCGGCGGATACACCCGCATGGTGGAGAACCTCCTGGACGGGGTGGAAGTCCGCCTGAATGTGGACTACCTCGCCCATCGCGCGGAGCTGGACGCTCTGGCGGACAAGGTCGTTTATACCGGCGCGATCGATGCCTTCTTTGACTACCGTCTGGGCACGCTGGAATACCGTTCCGTCCGCTTCGAGACGGAGCTGCTGGACATGCCCAATTTCCAGGGCAACGCTGCGGTCAACTACACCGACCGCGAAACGCCCTGGACGCGCATTATCGAGCACAAGTGGTTCGAGTTCGGCAAGGATGAGGACGGGAATGACCTGCCCAAGACGGTCATCAGCCGGGAGTACTCCTCCGAATGGAAGCCCGGTGACGAACCCTACTACCCCGTCAACGACGAGAAGAACGGCGCGATGTACGCCCAGTACAGGGCGCTGGCGGAGAGCGTCCCCCAGGTGATCTTCGGCGGACGGCTGGGTGAATACAAGTACTACGACATGGATCAGGTGATCGCGGCTGCGCTGACGCTGTGCGACAGGGAGCTGCGGTGAGAGGGTGGCTCATCCATCAGGATGAGCCGCTTTTTG
>CAZJOA010000092.1:0-11266 GCA_964547515.1 uncultured Faecalibacterium sp. | reverse complement strand
GCCATGGCGGCCTTGACCTGCGCCTTGTCCGCCTGATAGGTCACGCCATACCAGCGGGAAGGGCATTTCAGCAGCGCGACGGTAGCCGTCCCCTTCTCCAGCATGGCATTGACCACGCCGGGCAGGTAGAATTCCCCCTTCAGCGGATCGTCCGCCAGTGCTTTGTCCAGGAAGGCCGGGAAGGTCTCCCGCATTTCCCTCAGGATCGACGGCGTGAACCCGAACATGTTCATGCTCACTGGCACATCTGCCGGCAGACGGTGATAATCCGTCTTGTTCTCGGTGTACATCGGCCCGTCACAGGTGCTGATGATATGCGTGCGCTCGATGACATGGGTCAGGCAGCCCTGCGCGTCCGTGGCGCAGATGCCCCGGGACACATAGCCGTTCTCCGTCAGCGTGTTTTGCAGCTCGTACCCCACCATGAAATAGTCCGTGCCTGCGTCGTCCTGCATGGTGCACAGACGCTCATAGGCGATGCGGTAGGCCTCCACACCATAGTAGTCATCCGCATTGATGGCCAGGAAGGGCGCGTCGATGGCGGACTGGCTGCACAGCACCGCATGCCCCGTCCCCCAGGGCTTCGTCCGCCCCTCCGGGATGACATAGCCCTCCGGCAGCATATCCAGCTGTTGATAGGCGTAGGCCACCTCCATGTGCTTCTCGATGCGCGCGCCCACCATGCGCTTGAAGTCCGCCTCGATCTCGTGCTTGATGATGAAAACGACCCGCTTGAACCCCGCACGCTTCGCGTCGAAGACGGAATAGTCCAGGATCGCCTCGCCCGATGGCCCAACGGGGTCCATCTGCTTCAGTCCGCCGTAGCGCGAACCCATGCCTGCCGCAAGTATGACCAGAATCGGTTCCTTCATGATCGTATGCCTCCCTGTCAGAGCTTCTTGTCACCATTATACGCCATTTGGCGGAGCATGTCAAATGCGTCTGACAGGGAAAAGGCGGATGACTCGCCGCAGATCACGCGCTGCGCTGCTCCAGGGCGAGCTTGTCGGCGATCATGGCGATGAACTCGCCATTGGTGGGCTTGTCCTCCTTCGTGGCGACACGGCAGCCGAAGGCCTTGTTCAGCGTGTCGATGCGACCGCGACTCCAGGCCACCTCGATGGCATGGCGGATGGCACGCTCCACCTTGCTGGCGCTGGTGTTGAAGCGCTTGCCGATGCCCGGGTACAGCTCCTTGGTGATCCGGTTGATGACATCGGGATTCTCAATGACCATCTTGACCGCCTCGCGCAGGAAGGCATAGCCCTTGATATGCGCGGGGATGCCGATGGTGAGGAAGAGGCTGGCAAGCTTCTCATCGATGGAGGGGGCGCGTCCGGGCAGCGAAATGCGGCTGGACGGCGCGGACGAATCAGCCGCCTGGCCGCACACCTCCCGGATGCGGCTGGTCAGCACGCCCAGATCGACCGGCTTTATCATGTAGAACCTTGCGCCGTTTTCCACCGCACGCATGATGAAATCATCCCGACCCAATGCGCTGACCACGATCACCTGGGGCGGATCGTCCAGCTGCTGACGGTTCATCTCCTCCAGGAAGGAATACCCGTCCATCTGGGGCATGATGATGTCCAGGATGATGACATCCACGGGCGTTTTGGTCAGCGCATCCAGCGCCTCCAGCCCGGTAGCGCATTCCGCCACGACCCGCATTTTCTCCTGTCGCTGCAGATGCTCCCGCATGCTCCGGCGCAGCTCCGCATTGTCATCCACCAGCATGATCCTCATTTCGTCCATCGTTCAAAAACTCCTCTCTGCATGAAACCTCGGCCTTCCTCGCCAGGAAGCTCGGGGCGAACTTTCCATTCGTGGGCATTATAGCACTTTGCCCACTGTTTGTGGGGAATGCGATGAAACCTCTCAGGATGCGACAGGGTTTCTCCATGCACTGTCGATTTTTCGACCATTTCCCGAACTTCCGCGCCCATTGGGACAGAATGCACCATCCGCTTTGTCGAATGCGGAAAAGGGTCATAACGCTGATTATCATTTCCATTTTCTTTATCATTTGTAGCGTGATCGAAGGCCGCTTTCGCGCGTCGAAAGCGGCAGAAAGCCGCCGGGGGGAAAGCAAAAGTGTGGCTTTCCCCCCCGGACCCCCCTCGTAACCGGTTGCTCGCAGTAAAGGCGGCTGCATATCCTGGCGGCTCTGGATGCGGTGGATTGCTTTGAATTGAACATGAATTCATAGTAGTCTTCACTTGCATAGTTGGGTCAAAATGCGGAAGCAATCCCCCGCATATTCGCCGCACCGTCCCCTTTGAGGTCTCGATGCAGCCGCCTCACCCATCCGCCCTCCAACGCTTCGGAAAAAACTTTGTTGAACGTCTGTGGAGCTTTTTGATAAACTGAAAGGGTTCACCCGCGTTCGGATGAACCCTTTTCCTATGCACTTTTACCGCTCGAACACCCACCGGATGGACGTGCAGCTGCCGCCGGATGCGATCTCGTATTCCAGCTGCCACACATGTCCGTCCGCCGTACCGATGCGGTAGTAGATGATCCTTTCGCCCGAGGTCAGAATGGCGATGACCCCCTGCTTATCCTCGTTCTCATAGTACAGGCCGCGCTTGATGCCCGTTGAACCCACGGGCTGTCCGCAGTCCTTGAAGAGCGCGGTGATCTTCGATTCCGCCATGCCGACGGAGGTGTTCCGCGGGCCATCGAACTGGTCGGTGGTGAACTTCAGGTCGGAAAGCACCCAGCCGCTCTTGATCTTCATGAACGAGGCATAGCCCCAGTCATAGGTGTACTTCTCGCATTCGCCCTCCACCGTGTCCTGGAGGATGATCTCCGGCCCTTCTCCCGTGCCGTATTTGGTCTGGAAGGCCTCGCGCGTCGTCGTGCCCAGCTGCAAGCCGGGGATCACGTCATCCGTGTTGTACATCTTGCGATACGTGGGCGATGTGTCGAACTTGAACGTCCGCTCCAGCATATTGCCCTGCTTGCCATACCCATTCACCGAAACCGCCTTGAGGTACACATATCCGCCGAAATTGCCCAGCTGGATCTGCGTGCCGTCATAGATGGGGCTGTCCTTGTCGGGCTGCGAGCCGTCGATGGTGTAGTAGATGGTGATGGTCTGCGCCACCGGGTCATCGATGGTGGCGGCATAGCCGGGGTTCTTCTCCAGCTGCTCCTTGGTCAGGCTGCCGGGCTTGAGCGTCACCTTCTTCTTGCTGCTGTAGGTGTTGGGCGCAAGGTTGCAGTCCGGCTGGAGGGGTGTCGGCAGGTAGATCTGATAGTCCGAACGCATGATGTCACTCACCAGATCGCCGTCCACCGCCACCGCACGCAGCTGATGCTCACCCTCGCTGAGCACGATGGGACCCTCATAGAGGATGCCGCCCTCCGGCAGGGTCGCGAACTTGTCCAGCGTGTACCACACCTCGCAGTCCTGCCCCTGGAGCAGCTCGATGGTCTGCGCGGCATTGTAATAGCCCGCCATCACGCTGGCGCTGGGCACATCCGGCAGGATCTCCAGCCGCTGACTGCGGAAGGATGCCACGCCCGTCTGCTTATACGCCTCGGACAGCAGCCTGGCCGCGTCCGCCTGACGTCCCTGCGCCAGAAGCACACGCACCTGCGCACGGTAGGCATCCGGCGCACTGGGCACGACCTCGGTGTAGATGTAGGCGTACACCGCTTCCGCCTCGTCCAGCTGGTCATTGGCCTCATAGGCGCTGCCCAGTTGGAGGAGGCCGGTCACATTGGGCTCGTCCGCCTCCTCATCCTTGGCGCGGGCGATGAGAAAGTACGCGATGGCCTGATCGATGTCGCCGGTGTGGAGGTATTCCTGCCCCACCTGCCACATGGCGGCGGATGTGGCATCCTGACCCATACGCGCCATGATGACCTGCCCCGAGGGCGTGCGCGTCAGGAAAACATACGCGCCGATGAGCAGCGCGATGCACAGCACGAAGCACCCGATGAGCACATACGCCCAGTTGACCAGGCGCTTCATGCGCAGGCCGCGTTTGGCACGGCTGCGGCGCTGGCTTTGCAGCATGATGGTGGGATTCTCGCTCACGCCATAGGTCATGGGCGTATCGTCCATCAGGCCGTCCTCCAGGCCATAATAGCGCCCTGTACGCGCCAGCCTCTCCCGCTGGGAGTACGCCGCACCGGTCTCCTCCGCCGTTTCGCGGGGACGGGTGTCCTCAAAGGAACGGCTCGCACCCGTGCTCCCGGGCGTGACCGGCGGCGGGGGCACTTCCGCCTCCGTCCGGCGCAGATGCCGCCCCTGGCGAAAGCGCATCAGCTCCTCTTCCTCCGTCGGCTGACGATCCAGCAGCTTCCCGCAGCGGGGACAGACAATGTCATCCTGTGCGGCATAGGTATTGCAATCCGGACAAAGCAACGGCTTTTCCTCCTGTTTCATCGTATTAGGGACGGTTGTTGATGGATTGGCCGTTGATGACCAGGTCGAAGGAGCAACGCAGGAACGCAGCGGCCTTCTCGCACATGGCGATACGGCTCATGTAAATTTGCAGGTATTCCATCACGGAGGAGGACGCATCCATGGTCAGCTCATGGCGGATGACACGGCTGACGCGGTCGACGCTGACCTGATTCTCGGTGATGGAGAAGTTGACGCGGTCGTGGATGTCGGTGGGATCGGGACGGCCATGGCGGACGCGGCTCTTATGCGCGTCGGACTTGTCGCCCAGCGCCAGCGCCGCGCTGACATTGGACGAGATGAAGCCGCTCTGCTCCTCGTGGTTGCCCACGGCGGTGATGATCTCCATCACGTCCGCCATATCCATGCCCATTTCGCGCAGGATGGGCAGCAGCAGCACCGCACCCAGCGGCCCGTGTTCATGCCGGTTGACGGAATTGCCCACATCGTGCACCCAGCCCGCGATGGCCGCCAATTCGACCTCCCGCGGGGAATACCCCAGGCTCTTGAGGATGTAGGATGCCGTCTTGCTGACATACCCCACATGGCGCGGACCATGCTCGGTGAAGCCCATGCTCTCCAGATAGCGATTCCCCGCGCGGATCAATGCGCTGATGGATTCGTTCTGCTTGATTTCCTGTAATGTGACCATAGCTCTCCTTCCGACGGGACACGGCGGACGGCGGACTGTCCGATCAGTCCTCGCCCTCCATCGCCCGAAGCGCGTCGTATTCCTCGTCCTCCGCAAATTCCTTCTTGGGCGCTTCCCCGCCGAGCATCTCGATGGCGTTGCGCAGCTCGATGAAGTCCATATACCTGCACTTGTCGTCCAGGGCGGCCTCCATCAGCACGGGCAGGGCACGATCGTCGCCCAGCTTGGCCAGATAGCTGGCGAACAGCGCACGGCGGCTGGGGTTCTCCTTGAACAAACGAATGGCAAGGTCAAAAACCTGCTCATTGCCCGGATAATTCACCAGCACATCCAGGAAGGCCTCCTGTCCGGCGCGGTTGGCATGGGGCAGCTCCTGCAGGATCGGCTGAACGACCGCCTTGCCCATCTCGCGCAGGCTGTCCAGCGCATTGTCCGCCATTTCGTCCACCTCATCCCGGTCAAGCTGCCAGCTGATGTAGAGCATCTTGGGCAGGGTGGACTCCATGTCGCGCATTAGGCCGATGGCGGTCATGCGTGCCTCGTCGTTGATGTCGGGGCTTTCGTCCTTGAGCAGCGCCAGCAGACGCTTCTCGCAGGGCTTCCCCACCGCCTGGATCTGCTCCAGCAGAAGCTCCGGCACCGGGATCTCCTGCCGGGTGTACTCCACCAGCCAGTCCACCAGATCCTTCGCATCCTCAAACTGGGAGAAATACGCCCCGGGGGTCACGCCGTCCAGCCATTTCGCCGGGGTGTTGAGGAACATCATGTACACGCGGGGCAGATCGGCCTCCATCGCGTCGTAATTGCGGTATTCCTTGGCATGCTCCTGCATCCAGCGGGAGGTGAAATCCGCAAAATGCTCGTCAAAATTGATGCACTTCATCGCTGTGCACTCCCTTCTCCGGCCTCAGCCGGACATCATTGCTTCGTATCGTTCTCCCGGCAGCGCATGAGCTGACGCAGCACGCGGCTGATCCGCCGGACGGACATGCCCGCATCCTGCACGACGCGGATCGCCTGCGCTTCCTCGCCCCGGTCGCACAGGTAGAGGATCTCCATCGCCTTGCACCAGACAAACCGTCTGCTGCCCGCAGCCGCCATCCGCTGGGATGGGGACATGTGCCGCCAGCAGTCCGCCGCAAACGCAGCGATCCCGGGGCTTTGGCGGTATCGGCGCGTTTCCTCCAGCAGCATGGGCAGGAACATCCGCCACGGGCGATGCTTCGTCAGGTCGCTGAACTGCGCACACTGCACCATGCTGAAGCGCCCGCCGGACAGGACGATCAGCTCCGTCTCGCCCCATTCGGTCAGGCGGCACATCGCCCATTGGCGGACATCGGTCTGCACGCTCGGGCGGCAGAGCAGCTCCTTGAGCAGGCAGGTCAGCGCCAGGCAGGGCTGCATCCGCTCCAGGATGGACAGCCCCAGGTGGATTTCCGCCGAATCAGTGCTTTCCAGCATCCAATCCAGCAGCTGACGCGCCCGTCCGCCGCATTGGAGCATTTCCCCGTCCGACAGCTGCTCCGACAGGGTCTGCAATTCCTCCTGCTGACGCTTCCGCTCCGGCCCGGGCAGCGTCCCCGGCACGAAGAACGGCGCATTCGGCTGATGCTGTCGCCACGCCAGCCAGGTCGCCGCGACACGGTCATCCGGATTGATGGCCAGGATGTCCCGCCGCAGAAGCGTCGCCCTTGCCTCATCGCCGCATTCGGCCAACAGGGTCGCCCGTGCCGACAGAAGCGCCGTGCGATACGGCCAGCGCTTCTCCTGCACGTCGAGGAAGGCACCCATTTCGTCCCACGCATCTTGTGACCAGGCCGCCGTGAGAAAGCTCTCGGCCTCCGCCGGGGTGTCCGCAAAGTCCCCCGCGCGCTTCAGAAAGCCCCGCGCCACACGCCCCTTCCCCATCTGGCCAAAGAGCATGGACAGCGAGATGAGCGTCCGGGCATCGTCGGGCCTTCTGCGCAGCGCACGGGTCAGGTAACGCATCGCGCCGGACAGGTCGTTCGTGAGCAGGCAGAGCATCGATGCGGTGGACAGGAGGCGCTGCTTCTCCTTCGTCATGTGCAGGGCACGGCGAAGCTTCCGCTCGCCGCAGGGACGGTCTCCGTGCTGCCAGGCATTCACGCCCCGGTGGATCAGCAGCTGCGTCCGGCGGGGCTCGGTGCCGTCCGCCGGTTCGCCCACATGCATCCCGGACAGCAGCAGTCGCGCCGCATCGCCCTCCGCCGACCAGGGGTCATCCCGCAGCTGATGATACGCACAGTCCATCGCCTGCACCTGCTGCCCCATGGCATGCAGGCAGTGCGCCAGGTCGATCCACACGCCGCCCTGCTGCGCGTCCAGCGCCAGCACACGGCACAGCACATGCGCCGCAGCCTCCCAGTTGCCCGTCCGGCGGAGCGAATCCGCCAGCGTCTGCCAGGCGGACGGCGTATCATCCTGACACGCCGCACGCCGCAGAAGCACCAGCGCATCCGCATGCTGCCCCCGACGCTGCATCAGCGCCGCACTGCGCCGCAGCTGACTGCCCGTCAGCCGGAAGGGATAGAGCACGCCCCGTTCATTCTGATTCATGCAAGCTCCTTGGCTCGGAGAAGTCCCTCCGATATTATTCGCGAGTGGCGCGCCGGAGCAGCTCCGTCAGCTCTTGCGTGGTGAAACGGTATTGGCTGTGGCAGAAATGACAGCCCAGCTCTGCGCCTGTATCCTCGTTGATGATGGTCTGCAATTCGCTGCGCCCCAGGGAGATGAGCGCCTTCTCCATGCGGTAGCGCGAGCACCCGCAGTGATACCGCAGGGGCGTGCGCTCCAGCACCTGGAGATCCATGCCGCGGAACCAGTCCTCGAGCAATTCCTCCTTGCTGGCGAAGGTCAATTCACGGCTGATGTCGGCGAACATGGGGCTGCGCAGCTCCAGCTGGTCGATCACGTCATCCGCGCAGCCAGGCATGGGCTGGAGGAGGAGTCCGCCGGCCTTGAGGACGGCATCGCCCGAAACCAGCACCCCCAGCGCCACCAGGGACGGCTGCTGCTCCGACACGGTGTAATAATTGGCAAAGTCGATGGCCAATTCGCCGGAGACCAGCTCGATCTGACCGACATACGGCTCGCGCAGCCCCAGATCCTTCACGACGGTCATGTACCCATCCTTGCCGATGGCCGCACCGACGTTGAGCTTTCCGTCCTCCCGCAGAGGCAGCGTCACCTGCGGGTCATCCGCGCAGACCTTCACATCGCCATGGTTCGCCACGGCCACCACCGTGCCCATCGGGCCGCCGCCCTTGATGTTGACGGTGACGGATTCCCTTTCGCCCTTCATCATCACGCCCAGCATGGCCGTCGCCGTCATCAGCCGTCCCATGGCGGCCGTGCACACCGGCGTCGCATGGTGAATGTCCGCCGCACGCTGGGTCATCCGGGTCGTTTCGCACATCATCACGCGCACCTGACCATCCATCAGCGTGCCGCGGATCATCTCATCGCCTTCATGGCGCTCGATCGGGCTCTTCTGTTCAGCATCCATATCTATGTTCTCCTTTTTGCGGGCATTACGCCAGCGCATCGCGCCGGGCAATGAAATGCCAGCGCTGTTCCTTCTCGCGGGGGGCTTCCATCCGGCTGTTGCCGTAGACATGCACATCGGTGAAGCCATTGCTTTCCAGCAGCGCCGTCAGCCCCGCAGCCGAATGCGCCTTCTGCTTCTGCTCCTCGTCGATCCGGCGATAGCGGCCATCCGCCTCCCGGACGAAGAAGCACAGCGTCATGTCGCAGATGCCGGTCTTCCTGCTGTAGCTGTTCTGCCAGACATAGGTGACGTCCTCCCGATCCTCGCATAGGAGCTGATCGCCCAGGACATTTTCCAGCTTCCACGGGGTCGAAACGTCGAAGATCAGCGCGCCCCCCGGACGAAGCGCCGCATGCGCCGCCCGGAAGAACAGGCTGACATCCTCATCCGTCAGCAGATAGTTCACGCCATCGCAGGTGGCGAGCACCGCGTCCATCTGCCGGTGCAGGCGGAGACGGCGCATGTCCTGCTGGATGAAGGGGATGCCCTGACCGGCCTTGCGCGCCTTCTGCGCCGCGATCCACAGCATCTCCTGCGACAGATCGACCCCCGTCATCTGGTAGCCCATCCGGCTCAGCGGCAGCGTCAGTCCGCCCGTGCCGCATGCGCATTCGCAGACCCTGCTGCCCGGCTGCACCTCGCCGCTCCGGAGCAGCACCGAATACAGCTCCGCCCAGCGCTCATAGTTCACATTGTCCATGAGCTGATCGTATACTTCGGCAAAACTCGTGTACAATTGGTCACCTCAAAAAACTTGTTCCTTAAATTCATGCATGGAAAGCCGAGTACAAGGCCGCTTTCGCGCGTCGAAAGCGGCGCAAAGCCGCCGGGGGGAAAAGCAGGGTGTGGCTTTTCCCCCCGGACCCCCCGAGTAATCGGAGCATTCGGCAAAGGCGGCTGCATATCTTGGCGGCTCAGGATGCGTGGAATTGCTTTGAATTCAACGAAAATGCATCGTAGTCTTCACTTGCATGGTTGGAAAGGAATGCGGAAGCAATCCCCCGCATATTCGCCGCACCGTCCCCTTTGAGATCTCGATGCAGCCGCCTCACCCATCCGCTCCCAACGTTTCGGATAATCCATTATTGGTCTCTCTTGAAGCTTTGTGGTAAACTGAGTTTCTGGAGATACCCATGCTAATTACTCCTGCTTTTCCCTTGGGCGGCGCAGCACCGCGCCGATGCGTCCCGTGTCCTTGGCGGACAGTCCCGCCCAGCCGTTCTGCATCAGCCGGAGCGTCAGCCCCAGGTGCTTCGCCGCCTCATATTTCCGCTTCTCGCGCGGTGTCAGCCGCCATTCCATTCCCGCCATTCCCGCACCTCCCATCGTCATTGGACAATAGCATGTGCGCATGGGGCGGAAATCATTCCGGGATCATTCCTCGCCGCGGTTGGCGTAGCCGTTCTCCCAGGGCTTGAGCTCACGCTCCTCTTCCTCCTCGTCCAGGTCATCGTCATCCTGCTCCGCCAGGCCTCGGCCGACCTGCGCACCCTCGATGCGGCTGTTGATGAAGCGATCGAACTGCGCATTGGTGTAGGACGCGGTGACGAACCGGGACATGGAGAAGCCAAAGAAGATATAATAGGCCAGGACGATCATGGGCACCCAGAGGCTGCCCAGCAGGAAGGTCAGCACCGCACCCAGCAGCAGCGGCACGCAATGCAGCAGGCGGATGCCCACGCTCATGGGCAGACGGCCGATGGCCAGCAGCAGGCTGTTGCGCAGGATGGTGCGCAGGTTCATCTTATAGGTGACGAGCATGGGATAGGCATAGGTG
Source organism: uncultured Faecalibacterium sp. (assembly GCA_964547515.1). Classification (GTDB taxonomy): domain Bacteria; phylum Bacillota; class Clostridia; order Christensenellales; family Aristaeellaceae; genus UBA11524. The sequence continues at coordinate 852 of CAZJOA010000092.1, read as the reverse complement.
ACGGCCAGCGACCAGATCAGCGCGACCATCAGCGTGAACATCTGCGGGATGACCATGATCCAGTTGTCCGCCGCCATGCCGCCATAGAAGGTCCAGCAGATATACGCCAGGAAGGGCACGACTGCGCTGATGGCGGACAGTCCCAGGGCGGGCTTCCAGTTTTCCTTCATCGCGTCCTTCATGTCCGACCAGATGAACGCATGCTCGTCCCGCGACCAGTTGCGGGTCACATACGCCACACCCGCCGTCCACGGGCCGGTGATGAAGATGCACGGGATGAGCATCAGCAGGGTGGAGGTGAGCATATCCGGCAGCATGGCCATCTGCTCCTCCATCATGGCGAGGGTCTCTTCCTCGGTCATTTCCACCTCGACGTACTGCGTCGTGGTCGTGCCGTCCTCATTGGTGATGGTCTGCTCCTGCGCCGGTGCTGCGCCCATGGTCAGCACATACATCACCAGCATGCCGATGACGATCATCGTCGGGATCCACGGCAGCATGTAGATCAGGTTCAGCCGGCACAGCGCACTCATGCGCACACGCAGCATCTCCCAGAACAGCTGCCAGCGGTTCTTCGGCAGATCCTCGGGGTTGTAGTCCCCCTTCCCGGATTTGCCATAGTAGTAGTTGTTCATGAACTTGCCAAACATCGCGGGGTTCCTCCTCTGACGGTCGGGGACTTGCCGTCCGCGACCCATAATCGATTGCCACCTTCGCATGCCTGGGCACACGATTTCAACGTACATTATAACACATATTGTCGGATTTGCAAAGGAAAAAACCTGCGCAGGACACAGAAATCACGGCGAATGCGTCCTCCTAAGCCGTCCGCGGCGATATGTCCGCCGTTTT
>CAZJOA010000091.1:0-11364 GCA_964547515.1 uncultured Faecalibacterium sp. | reverse complement strand
CGTCAGCACCAGGAAGAGCAGCGCGTTCACCGCGTTCGCCATCAGCGAGCAGAAGTCCCGCTCGTCCTCCTCCAGTTCGTCAAAGCTCACCGGCGGCGCGTCATCCGTGTGGTCAGCCATGTCCCCCACGCTGCGCAGCGGATTCTTGCGGTGCGGCTGAATGTACTTCATCCGCGGGATGCGCATGCCATCCAGACGCAGCCACACAAAGTACGCCAGAAGCGCGAACAGCACCGTCAGGAATGCCGTGATCTGCACGGGCGCGGGCCCTTCCGGCACGAACCGCAGCCATCCCAGCAGGAAGATCAGCGCCAGCATCAGCCGTTTGGCGGTCATATAGAGGAGCGGACGCAGCATATATCGCTGGTAAATACGAAAGAGCTTCATGGGCGGCCTCCTTTCTTCTGATGCCCCTATTGTAACCCCGGATGGACGAAAATGCAAGCGCCTTTGTTGGTTTAGCATGATAAACCGCTGAAATAAATGACGCTTGAAACCGGTTTAATGCATTTTCAGCCCAAAATACAAGAGAAAAACAGTGAATGTGCAGATTTTCAGGGCGAAAAGTGCAAATTTCCTGTTGACAAGGCGCGGGGAGGTCGCTATAATATTTCCATCAGTCGGACGGCTGATGGATACAGTATTCCACCCGCCGCCCAACAATGAGGTAAGGAGGTAACCCTAATGAAGAAGCTCATGTCGATCATGCTGGCGCTCATGCTGGTGCTCGGCTCCGTGTCCTTTGCGGCCGCCGATGAGATCAAGAACTTCCGCGACTACCAGACGCAGGCCAACGAAATGGAAACGTTCTGCTACCATTATTCGCAGGCTGCTGTCGACCTGAACGTGCTGAGCAACTGCTATGAGCACCTGCTCACCAACGATGCCAATGGCGCATTGGTGCCTGCCGCGGCGAAGGAGTGGTCCTCCCCCGACGCCGGCCAGACCTGGATCTTCAAGCTGAACGAAGACATCGTCTGGGTCAACTACAAGGGCGAGTACATGGCGGACTGCGTCGCCGAGGACTGGCTGACCGGTCTGGAGTGGGTGCTGAACTACGCCAAGAACCAGGCTGCCAACACCTCCATGCCCATGGAGATGATCAAGGGCGCTGCCGAATACTACAACTACACCAAGGAGCTGGCCGAGACCGATGAGGCTGCCGCGAAGGCGCTGGGTCTGGACAAGTTCCTGGAGATCGTTGCCGTGTCCTGCCCGGATGATTACACCATCCAGTATGAGTGCGTGGACAAGCTGGCTTACTTCCCCTCCGTGGCGACCTACAACTGCCTGGCCCCCCTGTCCGCCGAGCTGATCGACGAGATCGGTGTGGATGGCTACTTCGGCGCTGACTACACCACCATGTGGTACAATGGCCCGTACACCATCACCGAGTACATCTATCAGTCCGAGAAGGTGCTGACCAAGAATCCCTCCTATCATGCGCTGGATTCCGTCAAGCTCTTCGACACCGTCACCGTCAAGATGGTCGAGTCCACCGACGTGGCCTATGAGATGTTCGACGCTGGCGAGCTGGATTACATCGAGCTGCCCGCCTCCAAGCTGAAGACCATCTACGACGATCCCAACCACAAGTATCACAACAACCTGGTTGAGGCTCGCCCCACCAAGTACTCCTACCAGATCCACCTCGTCTATGACAAGAAGAACGAGGACGGCACGCCCGATACCAACTGGAACACCGCCGTCGCCAACGAGAACTTCCGTCTCGCGCTGTACTACGGCCTGGATGCCACCAACTATCTGGCGCGCACCAACGACATCAACCCCCTGTCCTGCCAGAACTTCTGCTACACCGCCAATGCCGTGGCCGTGAATTCCGCCGGTGTGGACTACACCCAGCTGGTTCGCGACAAGATCGGCCTCCAGTACGCCACCGACACCTTCGCCCGTCTGGATGCTGACAAGGCCGCCGCGTACAAGGCCGCTGCCATCGAAGAGCTGACCGCCGCCGGCGTTGAGCTGCCCGTCAAGATGGCCTACTACATCTCCGGCTCCAACGCCGTCGCGAAGGAGACCGCCGATGTCTTCGCCAACCTCATCAAGACCTGCCTGGGCGACGATCTGGTCGTGCTGGACACCAAGACCTATGTCTCCAAGCTGAACACCGAGGTCCGTGACCCGCAGCTGGCCTCCATCTACATCAATGGCTGGGGCGCTGACTACGCCGATCCCTACAACTTCATGTGCCAGGAGACCTACGGCGAGGATAACGCTTACTACTCCATGTACTACTCCAAGATCAACAACGCCACCGACGAGAAGCTGATCGAGACCTACAAGGAGTTCACCAAGCTGGTCAACGCCGCCAAGGCCATCACCGATGACCTCGATGCCCGCTATGATGCCTTCGCCACCGCTGAGGCCTATATGCTGGAGCATGCGCTGGTGATCCCGTGGTCCTACAGCGTCGTGTGGGAGTTGACCAAGGTCAACAACTACACCCAGGTGTACTCCGCCTACGGCAACCAGTCCGAGCGCTATGTGAACTGGGAGACCAGCACTGTGCCCTACACCGCCGAGGAGTACAAGGCGTTCGTGAAGTAATTCACGCCATCGGAAACCATCCGAACAGAAAAAAGACAAGGGTTGGGACGGCCTTCCGCCAACGAAGGCCGCCCCTTCCCGTATCACCACGCCAAAATAGTGCCGTTTCATGAGGCCGCGGCCTGCGCTGCTGCTTCATCAAACGGCATCAAAGGGGGATGACGCAATGTTGAAATACACCATCAAGCGCCTGCTTCAGTCACTGGTGACGGTGCTGCTGATCGTGTCGGCGGTGTTCCTGCTGCTGCGCCTGCTGCCCACGGATTATTTCTTCACCGAGGAGCAGAATATCAAGCTCACCGACGCGCAGAAGGAAGACCTCCTGCGCAGCAACGGCTATCTTGATCCGCCCTTCGTCCAGCTGGCGAATTTCTACAAGAACCTCGTCAAGACCGAGCACAAGGCGCATTATTTCGGCGCGATCACCCTGGTGGATGAGGCCACGGTCGAGCTGACCTTCCCCAAGGCGAAGACGGCTTCGTCCGTCAAGGCGGAGGACATCTCCTTCGCCCGCGTGGAGGGCGTGACCGAGGAGTACCCGCAGGTCAGCGCCACTGCTGTGGCCGTGTCCGCCGAAAACCCCAACGCCCTCATCGTCACCACCAATCTCCCCGTGCAGAAGAAGGTCGCCTATCAGATCACCTGCGGCGCGCATGACGCGACCTTCACCGTCCGCAAGGAGGGCAAGGAGGTCGCCCTCAAGTCCGAGACCACCTCCAGCACCGGCGACTACCTGACGCACATGCGCGTCTGGCTGAATTTCGGCAAGTCCCACCGCGTGCAGACCGGTCTGGACGTGACGGAGATCATTGCGTCCAAGATCGCGCTGTCCATGCAGATCGGCCTGGCGGCACTGGCCATCGCGCTGGTGGTGGGTGTCCCTCTGGGCATCATGCAGGCACGCTATAAGGACGGCCTCTTCGATGGTCTGGGGCAGGCCTTCACCATCTTCATCAACGCCGTCCCCAGCCTCGTGACCTATTTCCTGGTCATGATCGTCGGTTCGCGCCTGTTCAAGCTGCCCATCCAGTACACCGTGACCAACCCCAAGTCCGCCATATTGCCCATGGTGGCACTGTCGATGGGCTCCATCGCCAGCTACATGCTGTGGATGCGCCGCTACATGGTGGATGAGCTGAACAAGGATTACATCCGCCTGGCGAAGCTCAAGGGCATGTCCACCACGCAGGTGATGTTCCGCCATGTGATGAAGAACGCCTTCCTCCCCCTGGCGCAGTATCTGCCCTATTCCGTCCTGCTGACGGTGGGCGGCTCCATCCTGGTGGAGAAGATGTTCGGCGTGCCCGGCCTGGGCAACCTCCTGCCGGATGCCATCGCCAAGTATGACTCCAACCTCGTCATCGCCATCGTGTCCCTGTATGCCTCCCTGGGCATCCTGGGTCTGTTCCTGGGCGACGTGCTGATGATCGTCCTCGATCCCCGCATTCGTCTCACCGAGAAAGGAGGCACACGCTAAATGGCCAAGAAGCGTTACGAAACGACGCTGGACTACCGCTATGCCAACAGCAGCGTGGAAGCACAGGCTGAGCTGCCCGGCCTTGAGCCGACCGAGGTGAACCCGGTGGGCGTGCAGGAGGATCGCGGCGCGGTGAACATGGAGGTGGACGCCGCCGCCGTGGAGACCAACCCCGAAAAGCAGTATGCCCGTGGCATCGTGCACATCAAGAACCGCTTCCGCATGCCGGAAAAGCAGCTGTTCCAGTTTGCCGAATACCGCGCGCAGGACGCGGAACGCACCGGCTATTCCAACTATTCCTATTGGAAGAGCGTCTGGCAGAACTTCATCAAGAAGAAGGTCGCCGTCGTGATGGCCATCGTCTTCATCGCCCTGCTGATCTTCACCTTCATCGCCCCCATGATCTCCATCTACGACGCGAAGACCGTCCGCGTGGACTATCCCAACCGTGAGACACGCTTCCTGTCCCCCAACAGCCACTTCTGGTTCGGCACGGACTCCCTGGGCTGCGACTACTGGTGCCAGGTCTGGAGCGCCACAAGGACCTCCATCATCCTGTCCGTCACCGTGTCCATCGGACAGATCACCGTCGGCGTCATCATCGGCCTGCTGTGGGGCTATGTCCGCAAGCTGGATCGGTTCTTCACCGAATTGTACAATTTCATCGACAATATCCCGACCATCATCTATATGACCCTCATCGCGCTGATGATCGGTCAGTCCACCCTCATCATGGCCATCGCCATGATCGCCTTCTATTGGCTGGGCACGGCGCGCAACATCCGCAATCTGGTCTTCATGTACCGCGACAGGGAATACAACCTGGCGTCCCGCTGCCTGGGCACGGGGCTGTGGCGCATCCTGACCAAGAACATCTTCCCCTACCTCATCAGCGTCATCGTGCTGCGGCTGGCACTGTCCATCCCCGGCATCATCGCCTACGAAACGACCCTGAGCTACCTGGGTCTGCTGGACATCTCCACGCCCTCCCTGGGCATCCTCCTGCGCGATGCACGCTCCAACTTCATGGAGTACCCCTATCTGCTGATCTTCCCGGCGGCCATCGTGTCGCTCATCACCGTGACATTCTATCTCGTGGGCAATGCGTTCTCTGACGCATGCGACCCCCGCAATCATGTTTGAGGAGGATGCGTATGTCTGAAGCGATCAAGAATACCTATTCCGCCTCGATCGAGATGGAATTCGCGAAGCATGCCAAGCAGGTGCTGTCCACCGAGCCCATCCTTTCCGCACGCGATGTGGAGGTCGAATTCACCCTGCGCGGCCAGAAGCTGAAGGCCATCCGCCGCTGCTCCCTTGACCTCTATGACGGCGAGACCCTCGCCATCGTTGGTGAGTCCGGCTCGGGCAAATCCGTTTTCACAAAGACCTTCGTGGGCATGCTGGACAAGAACGGCACGGTCACGGGCGGCAACATCATGTATGACGGGCAGGATCTGGCGAAATTCAAGACCGAGGCGCAGTGGCGCACCATCCGCGGCAAGAAGATCGCCATGGTCACCCAGGACCCCATGACCAGCCTGAACCCCCTGAAGAAGGTCGGCACGCAGATTCGCGAGGCCATCGAGCTGAATCAGGGTCTGCACGGCAAGGCCGCCAAGGCTGAGGCCATCCGCCTGCTGGAGGAGGTCGGCATTCCCGATGCCGCCCGCCGCTATGGCCAGTACCCCCACGAATTCTCCGGCGGCATGCGTCAGCGCGTCGTGATCGCCATCGCGGTGGCCTGCAATCCGCAGATCCTCATCTGCGACGAGCCGACCACGGCGCTGGACGTGACCATCCAGGCGCAGATCCTGGAGCTGATCCGCCGTCTCCAGCGCGAAAAGCACATGACCATCATCTACATCACCCATGATCTGGGCGTGGTGGCCAATGTGGCGGATCGCGTCGCGGTGATGTACGCCGGGCAGATCATCGAGATCGGCATGGCGAACGAGATCTTCTTCAACCCCTGCCATCCCTACACCTGGGCGCTGCTGTCCGCCATGCCCCAGCTGGGCGTGAAGGGCGAGAAGCTCCCGGCCATCGACGGTACGCCGCCCAACCTCTTCAACGAGGTGCATGGCGATTCCTTCGCGCCCCGCAACAAGAAGGCGCTGAACGTCGACTTCCTGGAGGAGCCGCCCATGTTCGACGTCACGCCCACCCATCAGGCCAAGACCTGGATGCTGGACGTGCGCGCCCCCCAGGTGCAGCAGACCATCGACACGTCGAAGCTCTCCCGGCGGATGAGCGACCCCCAGCCTTCTACGGGGGACATCACCCATCCGCATCAGTCCCCCGACCGTGTGCCGCTGGTGGAGGTCAAGGATCTCCAGGTCACCTTCGGCTCGGGACATAAGAAATTCGTCGCGGTGGACGATGTGAACTTCACCATCTACAAGGGCGAGACGTTCTCCCTGGTGGGTGAATCCGGTTCGGGCAAGACGACCATCGGCCGTGCGCTGGTGCGCATCAACCCCATCACCAAGGGCGAGGTGCTCTACGCCGGGAAGCCCATCACGGGCAAGATCAGCAAGGAACGCGACCTGGAGGTCATCCGCAAGTGCCAGATGATCTTCCAGGACCCCATGGCTTCGCTGAATGAGCGCGCCAAGGTGGACTACATCGTGTCCGAGGGTCTGTACAACCACCACCTGTATCAGGATGAGCAGGACCGCCAGAACAAAGTACGCCGCGCACTGGAGGAGGTCGGCCTGCTACCGGAGTTCTCCAGCCGCTTCCCCCATGAATTCTCCGGCGGCCAGCGCCAGCGCATCGGCATCGCCCGCAGCCTCATCATGGAGCCGGAATTCATCGTCGCTGACGAGCCCATTTCCGCCCTGGATGTGTCCATCCGCGCGCAGGTGCTCAACCTCCTCAACGACCTGAAGAAGACCCGCGGGCTGACCTACCTCTTCATCGCCCATGACCTGTCCGTCGTGCGGTTCATCTCTGACCGCATCGCCGTCATCCATAAGGGGCGCATCGTCGAATTGGCCGAGGCGGAGGAGCTCTTCCGTCATCCCCTGCATCCCTATACCAAGGCGCTTCTGTCCGCCGTCCCCAACCCCAACCCCTATCTGGAGCGCGAGAAGAAGCTCGTCGTCTACGATCCGTCCATCCACGATTATTCCGTGGATCAGCCCATCTGGTGCGAGATCGCTCCCGACCACTTCGTCTATGGCAATCAGGCGGAGCTGGCGGACTATCAGCAGGTGCTGAGCAACTGACCTTTCGTCCGCCGCCATGCGATGTTCATGCCGGCGGACTTTTCGCGCCCCGCGGACAGTCAGCCGCGGCAAAAAACGCAAAACCCCCGCGGATGCTTGCAATTCAGCGCCGACTATTGTATACTACTATGCATCGCGCGTGTTTGGCGCAGAACAGATTGTGACGAGAGGAGGCGCAGGGATGCCTGTGACCATCAAGGACGTCGCGGCCAAATGCGGCCTGTCCATCTCCACGGTGTCGAAGGCCTTCAACAACTATGCCGACATCAGCGCCGAAACGCGCGAGACCGTGCAGCGTGCCGCGCGGGAGATCGGCTACTATCCCAATGCCATCGCCCGGACGCTGAAGACGAACCGATCCCACAATTTGGGCGTGCTCTTCCAGGAGGAACGCGGCACGGGGCTGACCCATCCCTTCTTCGCGTCGGTGCTGGAGGGCTTCAAGTCCGAGGCCGCAAAGCATGGCTACGACATCACCTTCATCAACCACAACATCGGCTGGAACGGCATGACCTATCTGGAGCACTGCCGCTATCGCAATGTGGACGGCGTATGCGTGGTGTGCGCGAATTTCTATGCGCCGGAGGTGGTGGAGCTGGTGTCCGGCGACATCCCCGCCGTGACCATTGACCATGCATTCTCCAACCGTTCCTGCGTGCTGTCGGAAAACGCCGAGGGCATGAAGGCGCTGGTGGAATACGCTGCATCGCTGGGGCATCGGCGCATCGCCTATGTATACGGCGAACGCGCTGCCGTCACCGAGAGCCGGATCACCGGGTATTATCGCGGCCTGGAGGCCAGCGGCATCGAGGCGGACAGCGCCTATCTGCTGGAATCGGTCTACGACAGCCCCGAGGCCGGCAAGGCGGCGGTCTGCACGCTGATGCGCCTGCCCGAGCCGCCGACCTGCATCCTCATGCCGGATGACCACGCCGCCCTGGGGGCGCTGGACGCGGCGGCGGAATTGGGGCTGCGCGTGCCGGAGGACTTGTCCATCGGCGGATACGACGAGAGCCGCATCGCCGGTATGACACGTCCACGCCTGACCACCGTCGCCCAGGACGGCTGGCGCATGGGGACACAGGCCGCCCTCTACCTGATCGAGCGGATCGAGCATCCGCGCACGGCGGGCAGCAAGACCGGGATGATCCCCACCCGCCTGGTGAAGGGCGAATCCATCGGCGCGGTGAAGGCGGAATAAGGAACATGGGAGCGCTTGTCCTGCGGGGCAGGCGCTTTTCCCTTTTCCCGGCAACAAAAAAACGGTTCGGCATTCCACCGAACCGATAGCAATCATGGGACAGCCGCCGTCACCTCCATGGCGACGGGGAAGGGGATCACGCGATGAAGGGCTTGATCTCGTTGAGCAGATCCTCGCAGTCCTCGCTGTAGATCTCCATGGTCACGGGCTTGGACCAGTCCAGGGAGAAAATGCCCAGGATGGACTTCGCGTCAACCACATGGCGGCCGGAGCGCAGGTCCATGTCGTAGGGGTAAGTGCCAACGATCTGCACGAACTTCGCGCCGTCGGTCATCAGGTTCAGCTTAATGTTTACAGACCTCATTTTCTGTAGCACCTCCGTGTCGTCTTTGTACCCCCTCGGGTACGCTGATAGTATACGCTATTTCCCCTCAAAATGCAAGTGGTGGGATCAGAATTTTTTCCTGCGCTCTGTGGACATCCCGGCAAAGTGTCCGCCCGCATTTGTGCATTTCGCCAGAAGGCAAAAAAGATCGTCCGCCATCATCGGAAACGTTTCCAGACCGCCACCTCCGCCCTTTCTCCATTTCGGGGATTCCTTTTTCCGCAGAAGGGTGTTATAATGATGCGAAACCATCACGGCGAAAGGAGCGATCCCATGGAGCAGATCGAAGCCAGCGTCCTGGGCACGATCTACCGCAACGACGACAACGGCTACACCGTGCTCACCGCCCGCGAGGGTCGGCGGGAGATCACCATCGTGGGGACGCTGCCCCAGCTGCATCCGGGTGAACAGGCGGTGTTCACCGGCGAATGGATCAGCCATCCCCAATACGGCCGACAGCTGAAATGCACGGCGGTGGCGCTGCAAAAGCCCACGACCCTGCTGGGCATCGAGCGGTATCTGGGGTCGGGGGTGATCCACGGGGTCGGGCCGTCCACGGCGAAGATGATCGTGCAGCACTTCGGCGAGGAGACGCTGACGGTGCTGTCCGAGCACCCCGAACGCTTGCAGGAAGTCCCCAAGATGGGCAGGAAGCGCTGGAAGCAGATCGCCGAGAGCTACCGCGAGCAGGCCGGTGCACGGGAGGCGATGGTCTTCCTGCAAAGCTATGGCATTCCCGCCGCGCTGAGCGTGAAGATCAGCAAGCTCTACGGCGAACGCACCCCCGCCGTCATCCGGGAGAACCCCTATCGGCTCTGTGAGGATCTGGAGGGCGTGGGCTTCCTCACCGCGGACAGGATCGGCACGGCACTGGGTGTCCCGCCGGACAGCGAAGGGCGCATCTGCGCGGCGCTGAAATACATCCTCAAGGACATGGCGGCGGCACAGGGGCATATCTATCTGCCACGGGCGGAATTGATCGCCCGCGCGTCCCAGCTGCTGCGCGTCGAACCCGAATTGGCCGAGCATCACCTGATGCGCATGACCCTCCTGCGCGAATTGGTGCAGACCGGCCAGGACGGCGAGGAGCGCGTCTACCTCCCCCTGTTTGACAGCGCCGAAAAGGAAGTGGCGCTGCGTTTGTGCGAATTGATGGCGGCGCATGGCGGCGGAAACGCTGCCGGGGCGGAGAAGGAGATCGACCGCTTCCAGAAGCGTCAGGGCATCACCTTCAGCGCCCGTCAGCGGGAGGCCATCCAGGCCGCATGCCGCGAGGGCGTTCTGGTCATCACCGGCGGCCCGGGCACGGGCAAGACGACCATCATCAACTGCATCATCCGCCTGCTGTCGGGGGAGGGCGAGGTGGTGCTGTGTGCGCCCACGGGACGCGCGGCCAAGCGCATGACCGAGGCCACGGGCGTGGAGGCCAAGACCATCCACCGCCTGCTGGAATACGGCGGCGAGGAAGGGCAGTTCGCCCGGAATCAGGAGAATCCCATCGAGGCGGACGCGGTCATCGTGGACGAGGTGTCCATGGTCGACCTGATGCTCATGCGCTCCCTGCTGCGCGCCATCGAACCGGGAACGCGCCTCATCCTCGTCGGCGATGCCGATCAGCTGCCCAGCGTTGGCGCGGGCAATGTCCTGGGGGACGTGCTGCACAGCGGGGTCGTGCCCAACTGCATGCTGACGGACATCTTCCGCCAGGGCGAGACCAGCCGCATTGTGGTCAATGCCCACCGCATCAACCATGGCGAGATGCCCCTGCTGAACGAGAAGGGCACGGATTTCTTCTTCGAGCGCAAGGTGAATTTCGCCGATGCGGCGCAGACCATCGTCGCCCTGGTGACGCAGCGGCTGCCCCGATTCCTCCAATTCCCCCCGGCGGAGACGAACGAACGCGCCGTCCGCAGCATTCAGGTGCTCGCCCCCGCGAAAAAGGGCGAATGCGGTGTCATCGCCCTGAATCAGCTGCTCCAGGCCGCGCTCAATCCCCCTGCGCCGTCCAAGCCCACGGTGCAGTACGGCGAGACCCTCTTCCGCCTGGGCGACAAGGTCATGCAGACCAAGAACGACTATCAGCTGGAATGGCGGCGCGAAACCTCCACCGGCTGGGAGGATGGACAGGGGGTCTTCAATGGTGACGTGGGCTTCATCGTGGATGTGGACGAGGAGGAGCACTGCCTGACCGTCCGCTTCGATGAGGAGAAGGAGGCCGTGTATGCCTCCCAGCAGCTGGAGAACCTTGACCTGGCCTACTGCCTGAGCGTCCACAAGAGCCAGGGCAGCGAATTCCCCGTGGTGGTCATGCCCGTGGTCGGCGGGCCGCCCATGCTCCTGACCCGCAACCTCTTCTATACCGCGCTGACCCGCGCACGCTCCCTGGTGGTGCTGGTGGGACGCGAGGAGATCGTCAGCCGGATGGTCGAAAATGACCATGTGCTCAAGCGCTACACCACCCTGAGCGAAAGGCTGATGAACGTGCCCCGATTCCAGACGG
>CAZJOA010000090.1:0-11429 GCA_964547515.1 uncultured Faecalibacterium sp. | reverse complement strand
CACAGAGAATCCTCAGAACGAATGAAAAGCTGGCGTACTCCTCCCGATCGGCCATCAGGAAAAGGAGGCGGATGACCCAAAGCACGGCCATCACGCCATGGACGATCACGGCTGAACGGCTCGTCTTCTCCATATCAATGCCACCTCACATCAGATGCAGCTGGGCAAATGGGTCAGTTGAAGATCGGCCGGTCGTTCTCGTCGTATTCCACCGGCCAGACATGGCAGTGACGGTTGGGGTCGCTGAGCGGGTCGCCCACAAAGCCCGGATAGGGACGCGCGTGGAAGACCAGCAGGTCACGGCCGTCCTTATCCTGGGTGAAGGAATTGTGGCCCGGGCCGTAAATTTTGTGCGCAGGGTCGGTCACCATGACGGGCACGGGGCTCTTCGTCCAGCTGTCCTTGCAGAGCAGGTCGGCATCCTCGTCCGCCGTCAGCATGCCCATGGCATAGTTCTCATCCGTCGCAGAGCCGGAATAGGTCAGGTACAGCTTGCCATGGTGCTTCAGCACGCTGGGGCCCTCGTTGACCAGATAGCCGATGCACTCCCAATCGTATTCCGGGACGGTCAGCAGCGTGGCGGGGAGCTTGAGCTTCGTGGCGCTGAGCATTTCCGCGATGTACAGGTTGGAGTTGCCGGGGATGCTGTAATCCCGCTGCGCCCAGCAGAAATAGCGCTTGCCCGCCGCGGTGAAGGTGGTGGAGTCGATGGTGAAGGACTCCCAGCCGGTGTCGATCTGACCGGCTTCCATCCAGTCGTCCAGCATGGGGTCGCCGTCGCACTGGATGCAGTAGGTGCGGTGGCTGAAGATGCCCAGGGCGTCCGGCTCTTCGGCTGCGGCGGCAAAGTAGATGCACCACTTGCTGCCGTCCTCGCTGCCGTCGTCCACCAGATGAATTTCAGGTGCCCAGATGTACCTGGACATCGGGCCGGAGGCATGCTTCGTCCAGACGATGCGGGTGGGGGCATTGGGCAGCTCCTCGATGGTCTTGGCGCGGCGCAGCTCGATGCAGTCAAACGCCGGGACGGAGGCGGTGAAGTAATACCAGCTGTCCGGCGCGAGCAGGATGCAGGGATCGGCACGCTGGGGGATCAGCACGTCGGAATACTTTTCGATCATGGTCTGTGACCTCCTGATGAAGATTACAGGCTCATCATAGCACGAACCCGCCGAAATGGCAAGTCCGCCGCAGAGGTTTTCATTGACGCGGGGCGGACTTTGCGTGTATAATGGCGGAAAAAGGAGGTCATCAGCATGAAGGTCCTTTTGCTCAACGGTTCTCCCCGGGCACGGGGCAACACGGCGCTGGCGCTGCAGGAGATGGCGAAGGTGTTCGCCGAGGAGGGCGTGGAGGCCGAGATCATCCACGTTGGCAATCAGGCGATCCGCGGCTGTGTCGCATGCGGTGGATGTGCCGACACCGGCAAGTGCGTCTTTGACGACGCGGTGAACGAGGTCGCCCCTCGATTCGAAGCGGCGGACGGCCTGGTCATCGCCAGCCCGGTCTACTACGCCAGCGCGAACGCCACACTCATGGCCTTTGTGCAGCGGCTGTTCTATTCCACGCGCTTCGACAAGACCATGAAGGTCGGCGCGAGCATCGCCATCGCCCGGCGCGGCGGATGCTCCGCCACCTACGACGAGATGAACAAGTTCTTCGGCATCAGCGGGATGCCCATTGCGTCCAGCCAGTACTGGAACTCCGTCCATGGCGGCGCGCCCGGTCAGGCCGCGCAGGACGCGGAGGGCATGCAGACCATGCGCACCCTGGCGCGGAACATGGCGTTCCTGATGAAGGCCATCGCGCTGGGCAAGGAGGCCTATGGGCTGCCGGAGAAGGAGAAGCACGCCTGGACGAACTTCATCCGCTGACGGCGAAAGAGGGACTGCCCCGCACTGGGACAGTCCCGATTCTTTATGCATCTAAAACGAATGGTGCGAGCGGCAGCCCATTCTCCCCGAAGACGCTCACCTCCGCCCAGTTGACCCAGGCGTAGCGCGCCATCACCGGGCAGGCGACCCCATCGGCGTGCAGGCGGATGCAGCGTCCGTCCAGCACGGCCTGAGCGGGGACATACAAGCCGTCCGCCCCGGCGATCTCGAAGAGCCGCCCTTCGCCCTGCACGGGCTGGGAGACCGTCACCGTCAGCATGTCGCCATGGGTGGCTTTCCCCGTCGCCCAGGGCTGGGCGTGGGGCACATGGGACATTTCCTCCAGGAAGAGCCGCGCCAGGCGCTGTCCGGGGGTCTTCTTGTCCAGCGGGTGGATGTTGCCGAATTCCCCGCCGTCGATCATCACCGCCAGATGGCTGCGGCGCAGGGTCTTCCACGCCATTTCCTGCTGCTGACGGAGCACCGCCCAGGTGAAGTCATCCTGTGCGGCGGCATCGATGTACATGGGCAGCTGCACGTTGTAGAAGGGCAGCTCCGGGTCGCGCAGGAGCGTCCGCCAGCGCCGCACCAGGGTGATGAGCAGCTCGCCGTAATCCGAAGCGCGGTCGCAGTCGGATTCGCCCTGATAGAAGAGGATGCCCGTCAGCGCCATGGGGACGATGCGGCTGACCATGCTGCGTGCCAGCTGTCCGGGACGATAGGGCGAACCCGGGCCGATGGGCGGATGCCAGGGACAGACCCCGACGCGCTTCTCGATCTCCGGCCAGGGGAGGGAAGCGTCCTCGGCCTTGATCGCAGCGACCGCGGCGTTCCAGTCCGCCATTTCCTGCTCGAAGGCCGCTTGCCTTTCCGACCAGTCCGACAGGCTGATGCCTTCGATGCTGCGCTCGTATTCCGCCGCCGCACGCGATGCCGCCGGACAGGCTGCCAGCGCCGCCTCGTCCATCCAGGACAGGATGGATGTGCCGCCCCAGTTGCAGCCGACGATGCCGACGGGCACGCCGGTCTTCTGCCGTACCTCGCGGGCGAAGAAGTACGCCACGCCGCTGATGTCCCCGCCCTGATGGGGGAGGATCTGCTGCCAGCGGGTGTCCGCAAAGGCCTTTTCGGCCTTGTCCTCCACCGATTCGCGCGGCACGTTGAAATAGCGCAGCTCCGGATCGTGGTGGGTCGGGATGAGTGCCTGACCGTCCTGCGCATTCCACAAACTCCACTCCATGTTGCTCTGTCCGCCCGCCATGAACAGGTAGCCCGCGCGGACATCGGCTGACACGGCCTGATGCGTTCCGCTTTGCAGGGTGAGGGTCAGCGCAGCGCCGTCCGCCTCCTGGGGCGGAAGGCGCAGGAGGAAGCGTCCTCCCTGCGCGATGCATTCGCCCTCGCCCCGTA
The DNA here is from genome assembly GCA_964547515.1 of uncultured Faecalibacterium sp. GTDB lineage: Bacteria > Bacillota > Clostridia > Christensenellales > Aristaeellaceae > UBA11524. Next base: position 8,145 of record CAZJOA010000090.1, on the reverse strand, counting down.
CCGCGCCGGATGCATCAGCCAATGCGGCATGGATGCATTCACCGTCATCCGCCGTGCCGAAAATGCGCGTCTCCTTGCCTGCGGGCAGGATCGCGTGGTCGCCAAAGAGCGGCGACACATGGAACATAGCGTCCGCCCCCCTTATCCGCGCAGGTATTCGAGATTCCTGCGGATCAGCTCGCACCGCTGACGGACACAGTCGCCCGTGCGCAGCGGGTCTTCCGGCGTGTTCAGCAGATAATCGCAGAGCCGGTCGATGTCCGTTTCCGCCACATGCAGGCGCGTGTCGGACGCGGCGTAGTAGATGTACACCTTGCCGTCGTCATCGGCGATGGCACCGTTGGTGAAGACCACATTGCTCACGTCGCCCACGCGCTCGTGTCCCAGAGGGCCAAGCAGCATGCCGGACGGCTCGGCAATGACGCGCGACGGGTCATCCAGGCTGGTCATGAAGGCATAGAGCACATAGCGCAGACCGGCAGCGGTGTTGCGCACGCCATGGGCGATGTGAATCCAGCCCTTGTCGCACTTGATGGGCGTTGCACCCGCGCCGTTCTTGCTCTCGGTGATGGTGTGGTACTTGCGGGCGGAGATGATCTTCTCCTCATCGATGACGGGGTGGGTGATGTCCTCGCACAGGCCGAAGCCGATGCCCCCGCCGCTGCCGGTCTCGATGAAATCGTCCATCGGGCGGGTGTAGAAGGCGTACTTGCCGTCCACGAATTCGGGGTGGAGCACCACATTGCGCTGCTGCGGACTGCGCAGGGTCTGCAAATTCGGCAGACGCTCCCAGGTTTCCAGATCCTTCGTGCGGACGATGCCCGCTGCGGCCACGGCGGCGGACAGGTCGCTGCTGGTCGTGTCCTTGCTCTCGGAGCAGAACACGCCGTAGATCCAGCCGTCCTCATGCTGCGTCAGGCGCATGTCGTATACATTGGTTTCTTCGGCACAGGTGTCGGGCAGCTGCACGGGATAATCCCGGAAGCGGAAGCCCTCGGTGGGCTTGTCGGATTCCGCGACGGCGAAGAAGGACTTGCGATCCTGTCCTTCCACGCGCGCCACCAGGCAATACCTGCCGTTCAGCTTGATCGCGCCGGAATTGAACGTCGCATTCACCGGCAGACGCTGCATCATGTAGGGATTCGTCGCCGGGTCAGCGTCGTACATCCAGAATGGCGGCACATGCCGGCGCGTCAGCACGGGATGCTCATACCGGGTGAACAGACCATTGTAGAAGCGCTCGTTGACCGGGTTGGGACGGTCGATCAGGCGCTCGTAATCCTCCATCAGGGAGGCAAAGCTGCGGGATCTCATCGGGACATCCTCCTTTTGCATACCGAATACAGTCGTGTGATGCGCAGAGAGCGTGCCAACCGGGGTCAGCACGCTCGTCCGTTTATCAATAGTCCACATCGGGGATGTCATCGCCCCACTGGAGGTCGGAATGCTCCTTGATGTAGGCGACGATCTCGTCCACGGTGGTGAAGGCCAGGCCGACATTGGTGTCCGCCGCGCCGTAATAGATGGCGATGCGGCCGGTGTCGGCATCCTGGAGGGTCGCGCAGGGGAACACCACATTGGGCACGAAGCCGGTGGTCTCGTAGGGCTCTTCGGGGGTCAGCAGGTGATTCTCGCAGCGGTAGAGCACCTTGCTGGGCTCGTTGATGTCCAGGATCGCGCCGCCCATGGAGTACACAAAGCCATTGCAGGTGGTGGCCACGCCGTGGTAGAAGAGCAGCCAGCCCTCGGTGGTCTCGATGGGGGCAGCGCCGGAGCCGATCTTGACGCTCTCCCACCACTTCGAGCCGCGACCCATCACATGGCGATGGTGTCCCCAGTATTCCATATCGGGGGACTCGGACACGAAAATGTCGCCGAAGGGCGTGTGGCCGGAGTCGGACGGGCGGGACATCATCTTGAACATGCCGTTGATCTTGCGCGGGAAGAGCACGGCGTTGCGGTTGAAGGGGATGAAGGGGTTCTCGATGCGGGTGAAGGTCTTGAAGTCCTTCGTCTTCGCCATGCCGATGGATGCGCCGTAGAAATCCGTGCACCAGATGATGTAGTAGGTGTCATCCACCTTCACCAGACGGGGATCGTAGGCGTAATGGGGCATCTTGGGCTTGCCGTTCTCATCGACGAAGGGCACTTTTTCGCGATCCACATCCCAGTGGATGCCGTCCTTGGAGTGTCCCAGATACACATAGGGCACACCGTTGACCTGTTCGCCGCGCAGCACGGCGATGAAGCCATCCTCCCACGGCACGACGGCGGAATTGAAAATGCGGGCGATTTCGGGGGTGGGATTGCGCCCCATGACGGGGTTTCCGGTGTAGCGCCACACGGGCGCGGCGGTCTTCAGGTCAGCAGGCTTATCCTGCCAGGGGATGTGGGGAAGGGAGGTTGCACCCAGGATCTTCACGGACATGGTCAATTACCTCTTTCTATTTATTCTGAATCCTTTTTCAGGGGTTGGACGGAATCACGGAAGATGCATTTGCCGCCGACCACCGTGCGGCAGCAGGGCTTTGTGTCCCCGGCGCAGCGCTCGCCGATCAGGCGCACCGCCATGCGGCACATGTCCACCTGATTGACGCGGTAGGTCGTCAGCGCGGGGACGGTGGGCGGGGTGTAGTCGAAATCGTCATAGCCGACGACGGAGATGTCCTCCGGGACGCGCAGACCCTGCTGACGCAGCTGATCGATGGCCCAGCGTGCCGACCAGTCGCTGTTGCACACCAGGGCGGTGGGGTGCTTCTGCGGCAGGGTGAGGGGGATGAGCGTGCCATGGGCATCGCGGTCGGCGATGCGGTAGTCCTTCGGGACGGGCAGGCCATTGCACATCATCGCGGACAGATAACCCAGGTAGCGCTCCATGATGGAGCTGGTGGCGTTCACCTCGCCGTAAAAGGCGATGTCCCGATGCCCCTGGTCGATCAGGTGCTGCGTCAGCAGTGCCGTACCGCCCGCGCTGTCGCCCACGACCATGTCCGCCGTGATGTTCATGTCGAAGAAGTCCATGCAGATCACGGGCAGGGGCTGACGGACGAGCAGCTCCAGATAGGCGTGTTCCGGCTGACCCAGGAGGATGAGCGCATGGACGCGGCGGCTGCGCAGGAGGTTGGGCAGCACCAGACCGGCACGCATCTCCGGCGGGATCAGCTCCAGCAGGCCGAAATGCCCGGCCTCGGTCAGGCATTGCACCAGCTCCTTGTACAGCAGGGCGTAGAAGGACTCGCTGGAGAAGAAGTTCGACGGGATGAGGATGCCCACATCCAGCCCGCTTTCCGGTCGGACGGCCTGGTTGGGGTTGACATAGCCCAATTCATCGGCCAGGCGGACAATGCGCTGACGCATTTCCTCGCTCACGCCGGATCTCCCCGCCAGCGCCTTTGATACCGTCACGGCGCTGACCCCCAGGCGCTTGCCCAATTCGCGCATGGTGACATGGCTCATGGCATTTCACCTGCCTTTCCGCTCAGGACGCAGCCGCAGTCAGCGTCCAGCTGATGCCGGCGGCATCGCCCCAGGGCAGGCGGATGCTCAGCCCGACATGCATCAGCTCCGCGCCGGAGTAGCTTTCGCCCGTTTCGGCGATGGTGTAGGTGGCATCCGCGTCCAGCCCGCGCAGACGCAGCAGGGGCGGCTGCTCATTGGGCAGCGCCTGCGGGCGGACGTACATCAGCACGGCCTCCTTTTTGTCCGGGCTGACGGTCAGCCACGCGGTGTCGCCGCCCGCATAGGGGGACAGCAGACGGTGAAAGTCGCCATAGAGCAGCGTCATCCGCAGCTGCTTCACCCGGACGATCTGCATGCGCACCTTGTCCAGCTCCTCAGCGGAGAGCGTGTTCAGATCCAGCTCATACCCGAAGCAGCCGGACATGGCCACGCTGGCGCGGGTCTCGATGGGGGTGATGCGTCCCGTCTGGTGATTGGGCACGGCGGACACATGGCTGCCCATGGCGAAGGGCGGGAAGACCAGGGAGGTGGAATACTGGATGCGGCAGCGGCAGAGGGCATCGGTGTCGTCGCTCGTCCAGGTCTGGGGCATGTAGTGCAGCATGCCCAGGTCGAAGCGTCCGCCGCCGGAGGAGCAGGACTCGAAGAGCACATTCGGGAAGTCCGTCACCAGCCTTTCCAGCACGCGGTACAGTCCCAGCATGTAGCGGTGGGGCAGCTCCTTCTGCTGATCCGGCGGCAGCAGCGCCGAGCCGATGTTGGAGAAGCTGCGGTTCATGTCCCACTTCACATAGTCGATGCCGTCCTCGCGCAGGTGACCGGCGACGCATTCGTACACATAGTCCTGCACATCCGGGCGGCTCAGGTCGAGGGTCAGCTGATTGCGCTGCTCGATGGGTTCGCGTCCGGCGATGCGGATCGCCCATTCGGGATGCTTTGCGTACAGGTCGGACTGGGGCGAGATCATCTCCGGCTCGAACCACAGGCCGAATTTCAGCCCCATGGCGTGGATCTGGTCGGACAGGTGACGCATGCCCCGGGGCAGCTTCCTCGTGTCCACATACCAGTCCCCCAGGGAGGTGTGATCGTCATCCCGATGGCCGAACCAGCCGTCATCCAGCACGAAGAGCTCCACGCCCGCATCCGCCGCCGTCCGGGCGATGTGCAGCAGCTTCTCCTCGTCGAAGCCGAAGTAGGTGGCTTCCCAGTTGTTCAGCAGGATGGGACGGGGCGCATGGGCGTATTGGCCGCGCACCAGATGCTTCGCGCAGATGCGGTGGAACTGGGCGCTCATGCCGTCCAGGCCGGTGTCGGAATAGACCGTGACGGCCTCGGGGGTGTGGAAGGTCTCGCCCGGGGCGAGCTTCCAGGTGAAGTCCACATCGTTGATGCCCAGGAAGACGCGGCTCATCCGGTGGGGATCCACATGGACGCAGGCCTTGAAATTGCCCGAATACACCAGTGCCGCGCCGATGGCCTCGCCCTGCGCCTCGTCGGTCTCGGGGCGGGCGAGGAAGAGCATGTTGGAGGCGTGCAGGCTTGTCGCGCCCTTGAGGGAGGACACGCCCTGTTCGCCCATGACCAGCGGACGGCGGATCATCTCGCGTTCCCGCGCCCAGGAGCCGGACAGGGTGATGAGGTCGTACCGGCTGTCCGGCAGCTCCAGGCAGAGGCTGTAGGCACGCTCGATGAACAGGTCGCTGTCGGAGGCGTTGTGCAGGGACACCGAGCGCATCACGCCGGCCACGTCGTCAAAGAGGGTGTAGGACAGCGTGACCTCCAGGCCGAGAAGGTCATCCGTCAGGTGAAGGCGCAGCGTCCGGGCATTGTCGCCATAGGTCGCGGGCAGACCGGGGAGGACGGGCTTTCCGTCCGCCATTTCGACACGGCTGACGCGCAGATCGGCTGAGCGCGTGCCGTCCGCCCGCCGGACAGTCAGCGCACCCTCGCGCAGATCACCCAGCCCGTGGGAGGGGTACTCCTGGGGCGTGTGATCCAGCGTGCAGCCCTGCGGGGTGAAGCTGCCGTCCTCCCGCAGGCCGTAATGGCGCAGGATGGACGCGGGGTTCAGGCGGCCAATGCGCTTGCCGAAGTACAGATGTGCGGGGATGCCGCCCTCCAGCACGCCGATGATGTAGGAAACATGCTTGTTGCGCAGGTGGATCAGGCTGCCCTGATGGAGGATCTCTGTCATCGCGATGTGCTCCTTATGGCTTTTCCATCAGCCGCAGACACATGCGGCCGTTGTGATAGGGACATTTCCAGTCCTCGACGATGGGCTTGTCCGTCGGTGTGCCGTTTTCATCCACCGACCAGTACCATTCGCCATTTTCGCGCGGATCGGCAATGACCGCCTGCACATACTGCCACTGCTGACGGGCACGCTCCTGCCATTTGCCGTCCCCCGTCAGCGCATACGCGTTGGCGAAGCCCAGGACGGTCTCCGCCTGCACCCACCACACGCGGGTGTGCTCCACATGACCCTCGACGATCTCGTTCTCCATGCCGTGGTCGGTGAAGGCGCGTTCGCAGGTGGCCTGCGCCAGGGTCAGGCACATGTCGCGGTAGGGGGCGCGTTCCGATGCGGGGAGAAGGGTCTCCGCCGCGTCCCACATCAGCCAGGAGGCCTCGATGTCATGCCCGTAGCTCTGCATGTCCAGCAGGCTGCGGTAATCCCGGTCGAAGAAGACCTCCAGACGGCGCTGCGGCTGATTGTACATCCCATGCAGGAAGCGCTCCAGGCACTTCACGCCCGCAAGGCGGACGCGCTCATCCGGGAGGGCGCGGTACAATTCCGCATAGGCCTCCAGCACATGCAGGAGGGTGTTCATCGTGCGTTCCGCGACCTCGCCGCGTGCCATGAGGACGGGGTTGTCGGAGAGCTTCTCATTGCCCACGGGGACGAAATCCGGCTCGAAGGCCTCGCCGTAGCCCCCCTCGTCCGAGCATTTCGTCTCGATCACCTCAAACAGGCGCAAGGCACGTTCCCGCGCCGTCTCGTACAGCGCATCGGCCTTGTCCACCGCACGCATGTACGCCGCCAGGCCATAGATCGCGAACGCCTGACAGTAGGTGTGCTTCGTCCTGTCCAGCGGGAAGCCGTCTGCCGTGACCGACCAGTATACCCCGCCGCGCTCCGCATCCTCAAAGCGCACCATGAACCGCAGCGCGTGACGCGCATAGTCGAGGTACTTCGTTTCGCCCAGCACGCGCGCCGCCGTCGCGAAGGTCCACAGAATGCGGCTGTTGAGGATGCACCCCTTGTGCGCATCCCGCACCACATTCAGATCCTTGTCCACATAGCCGTACCAGCCGCCCCGCGTCCAGTCCGTCAGCCGCTCCCAGAACGGCAGAACCTTCTGTGTCAGATGCAGCTGCATCTCGTTTTCCAGCATGGCTGCCTCCTCCTTCTCCGTTAAGTTTACAGAGTTTGTTTTTCATGATTATAGCGCGAACCTTCCGTCCCTGTCAATACATATTTTTCAGGTTTTTCATTGATTTTTCCGGCGGATTTTCGGCCATCAGGAACATGAAAGCCGTCCGCGAGTCAGGCTAACAAGTTAGCTAACAGCAAATTGGCAGCGGATGCCCCGGCAGATGTCCGCCCCAGCGGCATTTTTGCCCGGATGGACGCAATCCGACCACATCCGACACATGCCGCCGCGCCGCAAAAAAACTCGCAAACTGTGCAATTTCCTGCTTTACAGACGGCGCGCATTTTTGTATAATGTGTGTGTTCATCCGGACAATCCGCGTGTAAGATCCCTACTTTGAATCGAGTAACAGGAGGTCTTTCCAATGAGCATTTTTCTGGACAGCATGAAGCGCCCCGCGGACATGGAGCGCATTGCCACGCCCGAGCAGGCGAACGCCTTCCTGGCAGAGGTCATCCCGGCGGTGCGGGAGCAGATCGGCGATAAGAAGGTGCTGCTGGCGCTTTCCGGCGGAGTGGATTCCTCCGTGGTGGCCGCGCTGCTGATCAAGGCCATCGGCAAGCAGCTGGTGTGCGTGCACGTCAACCATGGGCTGATGCGCAAGGGCGAGAGCGAGCAGGTCATCGAGGTGTTCCGTCATCAGATGGACGCGAACCTGATCTATGTGGACGCGACCGATCGCTTCCTGGATAAGCTGGCCGGTGTCTCCGAGCCGGAAAAGAAGCGCAAGATCATCGGCGGGGAGTTCATCTCCGTGTTCACCGAGGAAGCCGAAAAGCTGGACGGTGTGGAATTCCTGGCGCAGGGGACGATCTATCCGGACATCCTGGAATCCGATGGCGGCGTGAAGGCGCACCACAATGTGGGCGGCCTGCCCAACGGCATGACCTTCCAGCTCTGCGAGCCGGTGAAGCTGCTCTTCAAGGATGAAGTCCGCATGGTCGGCGAAGCGCTGGGCCTGCCCCACAGCATGGTCTATCGTCAGCCCTTCCCCGGCCCGGGTCTGGGCGTGCGCTGCCTGGGTGCCATCACCCGTGACCGTCTGCATGCCCTGCGCGAGGCGGACGCCATTCTGCGCGAGGAGTTCGATCTGGCCGGCCTGGCCGGAAAGGTCTGGCAGTACTTCATCTCCGTGCCGGACTTCACCTCCGTCGGCGTGCGCGACGGCAAGCGCTATGAGGGCTGGCCGGCCATCATCCGCGCGGTGAACACCACCGATGCCATGACCGCCACCATCGAGGAGATCCCCTAC